>NZ_KK211353.1:62499-356702 GCF_000621825.1 Xylanibacter brevis P6B11 | reverse complement strand
TGACGTCAAAGCCGAGCTGTACTAATTGCCCGAAAGCTTTCGCTTAAACGCGCTTTTACTTTCAACTGTATGGTTTTGCCTTATGGTTATACTATCAGTTCTTGTGTGCAAGATGTCTACCTATACGGTTGACGTAATTGTCAATTATCAATTGTCAATTGTCAATACGAAACGAATATTAGGTGGTTATTGCGGCGGGGTCCCACCTCTTCCCATTCCGAACAGAGAAGTTAAGCCCGCTTGCGCCGATGGTACTGCAATGCAATGCGGGAGAGTAGGAGGCCGCCATCTTTACAGAGAGCCCTGATTCAACACTGAGTCAGGGCTCTTTTTTTATTTCGTTTGTTATGCTTAGGTGTTTTTTGTTGATGATTTATCATGGTTTGGTTGGTGTGATTCGTACGGTAACAACCAAAAATCCATATAAATGGGGATTGCGCAGGTGTCGAGAAATGTGTAACTTTGCACCCGCAATCAATACGAACATATCGAGTTATATGAATGTAAGGTTTTTATGTGCGTTGTTATTCCCCGTCAGCGCTGTGGCAGAGGGAATCGAAGAGGTTGGCGATACGATGGTGGCTCGTCAGTTGAACATGAACGAGCTGACCGTGGTTGGCTTTAAACAGGATCCCACCAGTAAGGAGGCCCTGTCCATCACGTCGCTATCAAGTTCTGTGATCCGTCAGTCGGAGATGACCAGTGTGAAGGATCTGGGCTATATCGTGCCTAATTTCTTTATTCCAGACTATGGCACACGCCAGAACTCACCCGTCTTTGTGCGTGGCGTGGGTTCAAAGACCAATGGCCCTACCGTGGGCTTCTATATTGACGGAGTGCCCCACATGGAGCGCTCGGCCTTTGATGATGACCTCTTTGACCTGTCGTCGCTGGAGGTGCTGCGTGGCCCACAAGGCACGCTCTATGGTCGCAACTGCATTGGTGGTATTATCAATGCCTACACCCGTTCGCCCTTTGACTATCAAGGTACCCGCATCAAAGTGGGTTATGGCCGGCACAACGATGCCGTGGTGAACGCCAGTCACTATAACAAGGTGAGCGAAAAGGTGGCCTTTGCCGTGAATGGCTGCTATCATCACAACGATGGATACTTCCGCAATGCGTTTGATGGTAGTAAGATTGATAAGTTCAACGAGGGTTATCTGCGTGGACGTGTGTTCCTGAAACCCACTGAGCGCTGGACACTGGTGGCCGACCTGAGCTATAGAAACAGTGACCAGGGTGGCTATCCCTATTCTACTTACAATCCCGAAACCCGTGAGTCTGGCAGCATTAACTATAATCGTTACAGTTCCTATCTGCGCCAGTTGACCACGGCAGGCCTGAATGCCCGCTACGATGGCAATGGCTTCAGCTTCAACAGTCAGACGGCCTATCAGTATATTGACGACCAGCAGGGCATTGATCAAGACTTTACACCCAAAGATAATTACTGGGTGAACCAGAGTGTTCGCCAGAATATCTTCAGCGAAGAGCTGACCATCAAATCGACCACCAAGAGTGCCTATCAATGGATGTTTGGTGCATTCTTCTTTAGCGACAGCTACAAGAAAGCGCTCTACACCACCTATATTGCGCAGAACTACTGCACACCAAAGTATTATGACAGTCCTACAACGGGCGTGTCTGTATATCATCAGTCTGCGTTGAAGCTCCTTGCCGGACTGAAAGCCAAGTTGGGCTTGCGCTTCGACTATGAGCATGCCAAGGAAGACTATCAGGCCTACAGGACAGCCTCGGCATGGGATCGCGTGCTGGGCACACCTGCAGATTCCTACAATAGTAAGTTGAACTTCACACAGCTGACGCCGAAGTTTACGCTCGAGTATCAGTTTAATGATGACTATATGATCTATGGTTCGCTGACCAGAGGTTATAAGACCGGTGGCTTCAACTCTACCTTCATCGAGGACAATGAGCGTACCTACGACCCCGAGTACAACTGGAACTATGAAGTGGGTGCTAAGACAACCTTCTTCAATCATGCGCTGCAGGCTGACCTGACGCTGTTTTATGTGGACTGGCGCCATCAGCAGATCACACAGACCGTTCCCGGCGTGGGTAACATCACCCGCAATGCTGGTCACTCGGACAGCAAGGGCGTGGAGCTTGGTATGACGATTCGCCCCTGGCAGCCGCTGACCTTCCGCCTGACCTATGGTTATACGTATGCGCGCTTCCTGGACTATAAGAAAAGCGAGACCGTCAGCTACACTGGCAAGATGTTGCCCCTTGTGCCACGTCAGACCCTCGCTCTCAGAGGTGCCTATACCATCCTGCCAGGCTGTTCGGCGATCGACCGCATCGTGCTGAGTGCAGGTGTGAACGGCATGGGTAAGATCTATTGGAACGAAGACAATCTGGTAAACCAGCGCTTCTATGCACTGCTCGATGCCAAGGTGAGCGTGACCTCAGGCCGACTGACTTGGGAGGCGTGGGGTAAGAACCTGACGAATACAGACTACCTGACTTACTACTTCAAGACCAGTCAGGGCTACGGGCAGCAGGGCCGCCCTGTATCTTTCGGCACATCGCTGATTTTTGATATCTAAATACATATATGCAATCAGAAGTTCAAACAAAGATTAACCACATAATAAATAAAGAGGGCAGAGGAGGCATCGGCTTAACGATGTTCTTCTGCCTTTACATTGCCCAGAGTATTCCATCCAGCTTCTTTGCTACGGCGCTGCAGGTGATGATGCGCGAGGCTCACTACTCGTTGGCCACCATCGGACTGCTGCAGTTGGTGAAGTTGCCATGGGTGTTGAAGTTCTTATGGTCGCCAGTGGTGGACCGCCACTGTCTGACGGGTCGCGACTTCCGTCGCTGCATCATTGGCAGCGAGTGTGTGTATGCACTGTTCATCGTTTTGGCAGGTCTGCTGGATGTGAACAACAACCTCTATCTGATCATAGCACTGGTATGTCTGTCGCTAGTGGCATCTGCCACACAAGATATTGCCACCGATGCGCTGGCCATCCTGATGCACGGAGGCAAGGATAAGAGCATGGTGAACAGCATGCAGTCGATGGGCAGCTTTGGTGGTGCCCTGATAGGCAGTGGCCTCTTGCTGCTGATACTACACGCCTTCGGATGGCGTAGCGTCACCCTGTGTCTGGGTGCTTTCGTGCTGCTGATGCTGGTTCCGCTGATCATGCGCCGTGAACCCGAGATTGTGGCTAAGACGACGAAGGAACGTGCCAAGTGGAGCGACTTCGCCTCGTTCTTTGCACAGCGTGGCATCTGGCGCCAGATAGGTTTCCTCTTGCTCTACTACGCCAGCATTATCGGTATCCTGTCGATGATGCGCCCATGGCTGGTAGATTTGGGCTACACGATGAAAGAAATCGGTGTGATGAGCGGCATGGTAGGTACATCGGCAGCATTCTGCGCCTCGTTTGGCGCCGGTTTTCTGGTGCGCCGCATCGGCGTGCATGCTTCGCGCGTGCTTTTTGCCCTGTTTATCGTGCTGACCACACTCTATTTCCTCGCAATGTCATACGTGTCACAGCCCTCAGCATGGCTGCTCTACTTTGGTATCGTCCTGATGTGGTCCAGCTATGGCATGGCCACCATCGTGGTTTATACCTCGGCCATGGAATGCGTGCGAAAAGGACGCGAAGGTACCGACTTCACCATTCAGACCGTGCTGACCCATCTGAGTGGCATCCTCATTGCTTCTCTGAGTGGCGGCGTGGCAGATCATTTTGGTTATCACGGTCTTTTCCTCACCGAATGTGTCATCGCCGTCGTCTCACTATTATATATCCTCGTATTCTTTAGAAAATAATCATGCAACCAGAGATTATTCAAAAATACAATAAGCCGGTGCCTCGATACACCAGCTATCCACCAGCCAACTACTTCGGAGATTTCTCTGAGGCTGACTATCTGCGTGCGGTGGAGGCATCAGACAAGGCCCGACAGAACCAGATCTCGTTCTATCTGCATATCCCCTTTTGTCGCCATCTGTGTCACTACTGCGGTTGTAACTCTTACCCCGCAGCAGCACCCGAGACGGTGAAAGCCTACGTGGAAGCCTTGCATCAGGAGATCGATCTGGTGGCCAAACATATAGACCGCAATCGTAAGATTGCTCAGATACACTATGGTGGTGGCAGTCCAACATCGATACCTATTGAGATGATCAAGGAACTGAACGAGCATCTGCTCAGTATCGCTCCCGTCATCGACCGGCCCGAGATTGCCATTGAGTGCCACCCCGGCTATCTGGACGAACAAGCCTGGCAGCAGTTGACCACCTGTGGATTCACACGCTATAGCATTGGCATGCAGGACCTGAAGGAAGAGGTGCTGAAGGCTGTCAACCGCAGGCCATCGCTACTGCCGATGAAGACCGTGCTTGACATTCTGCGGGCATCGGGTGCGACGGTTAATTTCGACTTTATCTATGGCCTGCCACATCAGTCGGCCGACTCTTTCCAGCAGACCATTGAGCAGGCTGCCGCCTTGCGTCCCGACCGTCTGGTCACGTTCTCGTATGCGCATCTGCCCAAGCTCTTCCCACGTCAGCAGATACTGGACCGCATCGGTCTGCCTTCTGCCGAAGAGAAGAACCGCATGTTTGAGGTGGCAACCAGTGTCTTGACACAGGCGGGCTATCAACGTATCGGACTGGACCACTTCGTGTTGCCCGAAGATGAACTCTTCACGGCATTGCAGTCGGGCGCGTTGCACCGCAACTTCCAAGGCTATTGCACGCGCCGCACCACCGCACAGGTCTATGCCTTTGGCGTGACAGCCATCAGCCAGTTGGACGATGCCTATGCACAAAACGGACGTGATATCAAGGAGTATATAGAAACTATCGGTCGTCAGCAGTTATACATCCGTCGTGGATGTCAGCTCACCAACGACCAGAAGATGGTGCGCGAGGTGGTTGAGACGCTGATGTGCAACTACACTCTGAACTGGGAGGATGTGGCCGAACGCCTGGGTGTCACGGTAGATGCACTGCGCAGTGCCTGCTGTTATGACGAGGCGCGCCTGAAGGAGATGGCCCATGACGGCATTCTGGACTTCGACGACCAGCACATCCTGGTGCATAGCGAAGGCCGACCACTGGTGAGATGTGTGGCAGCAGCCCTGGATCCGTTGGTACAACATACAGACAAACAATTTTCTAACCCGATATAAATGATGAAGCAAGAACGTGATATCGTAGTTATTGGTGCAGGACTGACCGGTCTTGCTACGGCTTTCAACCTGCGTAAGAAAGGGCGTGATGTCCTCGTATTAGAGAAGGAGAACCGCGTGGGCGGACAGATACGCACCTTTACTGAGGATGGCTTTACGTTTGAAAGTGGTCCTAACACCGGTGTGGTCTCGTTTCCAGAGGTGACAGAACTGTTTCAGGACCTGGCAGGACGCTGTGAGCTGGAGACCGCCCGCGAGTCGTCTAAGCGACGCCTGATATGGAAGGGACGTAAGTTTCATGCGCTCCCCTCGGGCCTCGTGTCGGCAGTCACCACACCACTGTTCACCCTGAAGGATAAGTTCCGCATTCTGGGAGAACCATGGCGCAAGAAAGGTACCGACCCTAACGAGTCGGTAGGCTCTCTGGCTCAGCGACGACTGGGACGCTCGTTCTTTGAATATGCTGTTGACCCATTCGTGTCGGGCGTCTATGCCGGCGACCCGATGAAGTTGACCACACGCTTTGCCCTGCCCAAACTCTATAATCTGGAAGCCAACTATGGTAGTTTTGTGCGTGGCGCCATTGCCAAGCGAAAGGAACCTAAGACCGATCGCGACCGACTGGTCACGAAGAAGGTGTTCTCCGCTCATGGTGGTCTGCAGAAAATGGTGGATGCCCTGGCACAGGGTGCCGACATCGTGACGGGCGCTCAGCATATCAAGGTGCAGCCAAACGAAGGAGGCACCTGGCGTGTGAGCTATAACGACGGTCAGGATGAGGTGGTGTGCCGCCGCGTGATCACCGCGGTAGGTGCTTATGCGCTGCCAGAGTTGCTGCCCTTTATCCCTGATACCCTCATGAAACCTATCAGCAGCCTCTATTATGCCCCCGTGATTCAGGTAAGTGTGGGTGTTCGCGATACGCAAGGACTGGACTATCCCGCCTTTGGCGGTCTGGTTCCCAGCAAAGAACAACAGAAGTTGCTGGGCATACTCTTCCCCTCGGCATGCTTCGTAGAGCGAGCTCCAGAGGGCGGTGCGCTCTTTTCCTACTTCATGGGTGGCGTCCGCCATGCTGACTATCTGAAGAAGAGCGATGGCGAGATACGTGAGATGGTGATCGAGGCATTCCATTCAATGCTGAAATATCCAGAGACGATGACGCCCGACATGATACGCATCTTCCGTCATGAGCGCGCCATACCTCAGTATGGTGAGGATAGCGGTAAGCGATTTGAAGCTATAACCTGTATCGAACAGCAATATCCTGGTTTGATATTGGCAGGAAATATGCGCGATGGCATCGGCATGGGCAACCGCATTCATCAAGCAGCGATGGTGGCCAACGACCTATAGAAAACAAAAAAGGACAGACGTTGCGTCTGTCCTTTTTCATTTGGGTGAGCCTCTTGTCGGATTCGAACCAACGACCCCGAGATTACAAATCACGTGCTCTGGCCAACTGAGCTAAAGAGGCGGGTGGGTAAGCGATCTATATCGCGCCGCTACAACCAAGTACCCTTGCTACGTTCCCGTCCTGGGGGATTCCAAGGGAGCTGGCCGTACAGGACTTACCCGTGGTTGCTTTTAAGCGGGTGCAAAGGTACATAATAAAATTAAGAATTAAGAATGAATAGTTGGGATTTTTATTGTTTTAACTATTTTTTAAGACAACGTCCGTGTTATGTGGCGGAAAATGCGTATATTTGCATCGTTTTTCATGTTATAATTCAAAATAGTTAATTAATTGACCCCAACGGACTATATACAGTTAAAGGCCTTTGCCCGTTCAGACGGGTTCTGGTTGGCACTTCTCTGGATTGCCAGCTTTGCCTTTTACCTTTTAGGACTGGCCACACCGACCTTAAGTCTTGTGGCTTTATTATTGGCTTTTGCCACGCCAATACTCGTATGGAAGCGCTTGAAACACTTCCGTGACTACGGGTTGGAAGGCAACATCTCGTTTCTGCGTGCCTGGGCATACGTCATCATGTCGTTCTTCTATGGCTCAGTGCTTTTTGCCATTGCTCAGTTCTGCTACTTCAACTTCCTGGATCAGGGCTACCTGTTGGCGATGTATGCCAAGATGATGGAGCTGCCTGAGAATGCTGAGGTTATCAAGCAGGCAGGCATGCAACAGATGGTTGACGATGCTTTGAACTCACTGGGCTCGTTGCGCCCGATAGATCTGTCGCTGAACCTGCTCACCACTCATTTGATGATGGGCGTGGTGATGGGATTGCCCATTGCCGGACTTTTACAGCGAAAGGCCAGTGTGAATAGCTAACGTTTTCTTGAATAATCAAAAGAATAGCATGGATATATCAGTTGTAATACCTCTTTATAACGAGGAAGAATCAATTGGCGAACTTTACGGTTGGATTGAGCGCGTGATGCAGGAGAACAATTTCTCTTACGAGGTGATCTTCATCAGCGATGGCTCTACCGATGGTTCATGGGAGATTATCAAACAGCTGCAGGCTCGTTCGCCTCAGGTGAAGGGTATCAAGTTTCGTCGTAACTATGGCAAGAGCCCCGCACTATACTGTGGTTTTGCCGAGGCACAAGGTGATGTGGTGATCACGATGGATGCCGATCTGCAGGACTCACCCGATGAGATTCCGGCACTCTACCGGATGATTACCGAGGAGAAGTACGACCTGGTGAGCGGTTATAAGCAGAAGCGCTACGACCCACTGTCGAAAACACTGCCCACCAAGCTCTTTAATGCCACTGCCCGCAAGGTGAGTGGCATCCGCAACCTGCATGACTTCAACTGCGGTTTGAAGGCCTATCGCCGGGATGTGGTGAAAAATATTGAGGTGTATGGCGAGATGCATCGCTATATCCCTTATCTGGCCAAGCAGGCTGGTTTCAACAAGATTGGCGAGAAGGTGGTGCATCACCAGGCGCGTAAGTATGGCACCTCTAAGTTTATGGGGTGGAACCGCTTTGTCAATGGCTATCTGGATCTGCTCACACTGTGGTTCCTCTCTACGTTTGGCAAGAAGCCCATGCACGTGTTTGGCTTCCTGGGCACACTGATGTTCCTGGTGGGTTTTGTGTCTGCCTTTATCATTGGCGCTAACAAACTCTATTGTCTGGCTGCGGGAATACCTGAGCGTCTGGTCACGGAGTCTCCCTTCTTCTACATATCTTTGACCATGATGATGATGGGAACACAGTTCTTCCTGACTGGCTTCTTGGGTGACCTGGTGAGCCGCACGTCGAACAATCGTAATGACTATCAGATAGAGACGAAGATATGATGCAACTGAGACGGGTGGCTTTGTGGATGATGGCAGCAGTGGGCCTTGTGGCTTGCTCAAGCATAGATTGTCCTATACAGACCACGGTAGAAGTGAACTATGTGCTGAACGATACGCTCAAAGACACGTTGACCGTGCTGACAAAGAGGGCCGACCGACAGGACACCATCTTGCTGAACCGTGGGGTGGGGCTCACCAAGTTTGCTTTGCCCATGAGTAGTGGTCAGCCTGTAGATACTCTTGTATTCCAGATCGTCAATAAACAGAAGGCAATGACGATTGATACGGTGTGGATCAAGAAAGATGATATCCCACACTTTGAGTCGGTTGACTGTGCTACACATTTCTTCCATCATATCACTCAGGTCAGCGCCACGCATGTAGCCATCGATACTTTGTTTATTCTCAATCCATCTGTGACCTATGACATATCAGCGAAACATATCGAGATACATTTCAAGAATAGCCATTAGTCTGTTGCTGCTGATGGGCCAACAGACGGTATTCGCTCAGGGCTTCTTGAAGTTGGAGCGCGACAGCGTGCCCCTCTTTCGAGGCTTTGCAGTGTCGGCCGACTTGGTGGGTGCTGCACAGATGATGTTGGGCGACTACGGACAGTACGAGGGTGCGTTGCGACTGAATCTGCATGACCAGTATTTCCCAATTGTAGAGGTGGGCTATGGCAAGGCCAGTCATGAGAATGATGCCGTGACGCATATCACCTACCGTACGAAGGCACCCTATTTTCGTGTGGGTGTCGACGTGAACATCATGAAGAAGAAGCATACGGGCAATCGTATCTTTGCCGGTGTGCGCTATGCCTATACGAATTATAAGGTGGACATCTCGGAACCCGCTACGCAGGATCCTGTATGGCAATGGGATGCTGCCACCGACGTGAAAGGGCTGCGACTCTATCAGCACTGGGCAGAGGTGCTGTTCGGCATCGATGCCAAGGTGGCTGGTCCGCTGCATCTGGGGTGGAGCGTTCGCTATCGCATGCGCATGTCGCACAATGATAATCAGATTGGTCAGGCTTGGTATGTGCCTGGTTATGGCCTACAGGACACGGGCAATCTGGGAGCAACGTTTAACGTAAGTATTGATATTTAAAGATGAAACAGACAACTGTTTTACTGGCTGCACTCTGTGTCGTTCTGTTGTCGGCCTGCCGGTCGCACGAGTATCAGAAAAACAATGGCATGATCTTTGGAACGGTTTATCACGTGACCTATGCCTACGACAAAGACTTGCAGGAAGAAATTGAAAAAACACTGATGGCTGTTGACGGCGAGTTCTCGATGTTTAACGAGGAATCGACGGTCTCTCATCTGAACAGAGGCGAGCAGTGGCCACAGAGTGAGATGTATAAGTCGCTCTATCAGTTGGCTCAGACTGTCAATAAAGAGACAGAGGGTGCCTTCGACATTACTGTGGCACCGCTGGTCAATGCCTGGGGCTTTGGTTTCAAACATGAGCAGTTGCCCACCAAAGAGCAGGTGGACAGCCTGCTGAAGGTGCGCGACCAGTTGGACTTCAGCGCCATAGCCAAGGGCTTTGGTTGCGACGAGGTGGCTCGTCTGCTCGATGCTAAGGGTATTACAGACTATATGGTGGAGATCGGTGGCGAGGTGGTTGTCAAAGGAAAGAGCCCCAATGACCTGCCTTGGCGCATTGGCGTGATGAAGCCTGTGGACGACTCGCTGAGTATTGACGGCGAGATGCAGGCCGTACTGAGCATCACGGATAAAGCAATGGCTACCAGTGGCAACTATCGCAACTTCTACTACAAGGATGGTAAGAAGTATGCGCATACGATAGATCCTCGTACGGGCTATCCCGTTCAACTGACGCTGTTGTCGGCCACGGTATTTGCCGACGAGTGTGCTATGGCCGATGCTTATGCTACGTCGTTCATGGTGATGGGGGTTGACAAGGCTAAAGAGCTGTTGGCGCGTCATCCTGAGTTGGCTGCCTATCTCATCTACAGCGATGAGGAGGGGCATCCCGTGGTGTGGTACTCTGACGCTGTGAAGGATTTGATTGTTGAATAGTTCTCGTTATGCGCATCTACGACCAACTGCTACAATTCCCGTTGTTCCAAGGCATGAGCCGTGCGGAACTGTTGCAGTTGGCCGGTAATACGAAGTTTGGTTTCCAAAAGCAACCGCCACGAAAGACGATTATTCGTGAAGGGGACACATGCAGTCAACTGCTTTTCCTGATAAGTGGAAAACTTGAGTTTGAACGCCAGAGCGATGATCATACTTATATGGTTACAGAACAGGTGCACGCGCCTTGGTTGGTACAGCCCGAGGTGCTGTTTGGTGCACAACCGCAGTATCTCTATACGGTGAACACACTGACCGAAGCCCACTTTATCCTTCTATCGAAAGACGAGGTGCTGCGTTTGCTCGATGACTTCCTGATATTCCGATTGAACATGCTTAACCTCCTGTCCACACAGTCGCAACGACGTGCACATCTGCCTTGGCGGCGCGCGCCGAAGAGTCTGCGTGAACGCATCGTTCGTTTTATGTTGGACCACTGTACCTATCCTGCCGGACAGAAGGAGTTCCATATCCTGATGCGCCACCTGGCGCAGGAGGTAGGCGATAGCCGGTTGGACGTGTCGCGTGAACTGAATGCCATGCAGAACGAAGGACTGCTTCAACTGGCTCGCGGACGAATTATCATCCCCTCGTTGGAACGCTTGTTTATGTAGATAATAAGGAGTAGGGTATTTAAGAAGATAAGAAAGATAAAGAGATATGAAAACAAAAGACAGCTGCTTTGTTAATGGCAAAGCAGCTGTCTTTTATCTTGTGATATGTCGTGAGCCTTATTGCATGTCATAGACTACCTGCATCAACTTCTTGCCAATGGCATCGGCCTCTTCCATGGTTTTAGCCTCGCTGTAAACGCGGATAATAGGCTCCGTGTTTGACTTGCGCAGGTGAACCCACATGGTGGGGAAGTCAATCTTTACACCGTCGATATCGTTGACTGTAGCCTCGGGATCGCCGGCAAACATCTCCTTCACCTTCACCAGAATGGCATCTACGTCGGTCTCAGGCGTCAAGTCGATGCGGTTCTTGGCTATCTGATAATCGGGGAAGGTCTTGCGCAGCTCGCTGGCCTTCATGCCTTTCTGAGCCAGACTGCTCAGGAACAGGCCGATGCCTACCAGTGCATCGCGACCGTAGTGGCTCTCGGGATAGATGACACCACCATTTCCTTCGCCACCGATAACGGCGCCCACCTCTTTCATCTTTGTGGTGACGTTGACCTCGCCGACAGCTGCAGCGGTGTATTTGCCTCCGTGTTTCTCGGTGACATCGCGCAGAGCACGGGTAGAAGACAGGTTGCTGACGGTGTTGCCCTTGTCGTGTGACAGCACGTAGTCGGCTACGCTGACCAGTGTGTATTCTTCACCAAACATTTTGCCGTCCTCACAGATGAATGCCAAACGGTCAACATCGGGATCGACCACGATACCGAGATCGAAGCCTCCCTGACGCATCTTGTCCATGATACCCTGCAGGTTCTTCTCCAATGGCTCGGGATTATGAGCAAACTGACCGGTGCATTCTCCATTCAGAATCTCGAACTCCACGCCAAGGGCCTTGAAAAGCTCGGGCAGGATGATGCCGCCAACCGAATTGATTGTATCTGCACAGACACGGAACTTGCGCTGTTTGATGGCGGCTACATCAACCAGTCGCAGGTTGAGCACTGACTGGATGTGCTGCTGGTTCATGGTGTCGTCGGTGATGACGCGTCCCAACTTCTCTACAGGGGCGTAGTTGAAGTCTTCAGCTTCTGCTATGCGCAGTACCTCGGCACCGTCGGCTGCAGTCAGGAACTCACCCTCGTTGTTCAGCAACTTCAGCGCATTCCACTGAGTGGGGTTGTGGCTGGCAGTGATGATAATACCGCCATCGGCCTTGTGCCAGCGTACGGCCAACTCGGTGGTTGGTGTGGTGGCCAAGCCAATGTCAATCACTTCATAGCCCATGCCAACCAATGTGCCGCAGACCACGTCGCGAACCATGGGGCCAGAGATACGGCCGTCGCGACCTACTACGATGCGCTTGCCGCCAATAAAGGTGGCGTAGGCTGTTGTGAACTTAACGATGTCAAGTGGGTTGAGCGTGTCGCCCGTATGTCCGCCGATTGTTCCGCGGATACCTGAAATAGATTTAATCAGTGTCATATATCAATAGAACGTACAAAACTAATTTCGTAATAATAGGGGTAAACATAGCTGCTAGCTACGCTGTGACCTTGGGTGTGGGGCACGATTAGTCGTACTTTTGCAATGTGATCGTCTTCGGTGCGAGGACGACCTACGTTGACGTACTTCAGTGGCACCAGCCAACCTGTGGGTACAGACTCTGTGTTATAGGCCGACATCATGACGCCGTCTGTCAGCGAGGCGGTGAACACGTTGCCTTGACGACGCACGTTCATCACGTCAACATCATAGGGAGCGGTGTCGTTGTAGATGGCTGTAGAGTCCAGCAGACACAGTTCGAGGAATCTGACCATCAGGTCGCTATTCTCGCCATCGCGCAAGGGCTCGCCGCAGCCTTTATGCACAATCTGCATATAGACGCCGGTATTGTTCATATACACGAACTCGTTCTTGCTATTGTCGGTCATGTCGCCCTGCTTGTGGAAGACATCCTCGCTAATCACGTTGATGGCAGAGTCAGCCAGAAATTGTTTGATAGCAGCGCGCTCTTTATTTTTCTTGTCGCCATAGGTCTCGTAGTCGTTGCAAGCTACGAATGTGGTGGCCAGGCAAAACAGCGACAGCAGTGCTATGATGGTATGCTTCATGTTTCTTTTTTTGTTCTAAAAATCAACTGCAAAGATACGAAATAAAAGTGAATAGGGCTTGGAATATGTGAAGAATTTGTTACCGCTTGTGTTTATTTAACGGTTTGCATTTTTACTTCAGTTGCTTCTCGAAGGCCAGAATAGCACTCTTGGTGATGTTGACGGCTTCGTCCATAGAACAGAGAAGTCGTCCGCCAGAGGCATTCAGATGGCCACCACCGTTGAAGAATTGAGCTGCCATCTCGTTGCAGGGGAACTGATCAACACTGCGCAGGCTCACCCAGATGGTGTTCTCCTTCTCGGTATCTTCGCGCAAAGAGATGCTCAACTTATGACCTTTTATCTGGAGAGGCATGTTGACCAGGCCTTCAGCATCGCCCTTTACGAAGTTGAATTTCTTCAGTACGTCGCGTGTCAGCGTGAAGAAACTGGCGTGTCTCTCGCTGTCAACAACCAGACTCTGATACATCACGTAGCCCATCAGGCGGATTCGATCCTCGGAGAAGTTGTGGAACACGTTGCGATAGATCTTGTCTTTGTTGATATGCTTAGTCAACAATTCGCCGATGATGAAGAAGATGTCTGGGTCGCTCGAGTTGTAGGTGAAACCGCCAGTGTCTGTCATCATGCCGCAATAGACGGGGATGGCAAAGTTTTTATCCAACTGTTCGAAGCCGCCCATCTGCCATACCAGGCGGAACACCAGTTCGCAGGTGGAAGAAGCCTTGGGGTGTGATACGGTCAATACCGTGTCAACATCGGGGTTGGGATGGTGATCTATCAGCACCTTCCTAGCTGGCGAAGAACTCAATGCCTGTTGCATCTGATCCACGCGAGAAGCCGTGTTGAAGTCAAGACAGAATATCAGGTCGCAGTTCTTTAAGGTCCATTCGCAGCCCTGTTGGAACTTGTCGAAGCGTACAATCTTTTGTGTGTTAGGCATCCACTGCAGATAGTCGGGATATTGGTCGGGAATAATGATTTGTGCTTCCTTTCCAAATACCACGCGTAGGTATTCTGCCCAACCTAAACTTGAGCCTAAAGCGTCGCCATCGGGGTTTTGATGGCAAGTGATGACAATCGTTTCACTTTGTTTAATGAGGGCTGTCATCTGCTGACACTCCTCTTGTGTAAGTATATTATTTAGCATAATTGGGTGCAAAGTTACTAAGAAGCCATAAAAGAACCAAATTTTTATGGGAGTTCTTTCTCGCTCAGAAGAGACAATAAAAAAGAGACGAGATATCATTAAGATAAATCGTCTCTTTTATACTGTAAATGGTTATGTTTACTTGCCATCATAAGCCCAGCGGAGATAGTTGGCTCCATGAACGAAACCTGCTCCGAAGGCAGTCATGATGATATTGTCACCCTTCTTCAGTTTTGACTCATATTCCCAAATGGCTAAGGGAATAGTAGCAGCAGAAGTGTTACCGTAGTGTTCAATGTTGACCATCACTTGATCCATGGGCAGTTCCAAGCGTTTAGCTACAGCCTCAATGATACGCATGTTGGCCTGATGAGGAATCACCCAGTTGATGTTGTCCTTGTTCAGACCGTTGCGCTCAGCGATAAGTGCACAGTCGTCACTCATGTTGGTTACGGCATAGCGGAACACCGTGCGACCCTCCTGATAGGTGTAGTGCATGCGGTGATCTACAGTGAAATGGCTAGCAGGACTTACAGAGCCACCAGCCTTCATGTGAAGGAATGGCAGACCCATACCATCGGTGCGAAGGTAAGAGTCTATAAGTCCAATATTCTCTTCTTCTGTGCCTTCAAGCATCACTGCGGCAGCACCATCGCCAAAAAGAGGACATGTGTTGCGGTCCTTATAGTCGGTAGCCGACGACATCTTGTCGGCACCAATCAGGATGATGCGCTTGTAGCGACCGCTTTGAATCATGCTTGAAGCAACGTTCAGCGAATAGAGGAATCCGCAGCAGGCTGCAGAGAAATCGAACGCCATGGCGTTCTTCAACCCCAGTTTGCCGATGACGATGCTGGCGGTAGATGGAAAGTGATAGTCGGATGTAGAGGTGGCTACAATCAGAGCATCAATAGAATCGGGATCGGCGCCCGTCTTCTTCATGAGCTGCTTGGCAGCCTTGCGCGCCATATAAGAAGTGCCGAGACCCTCTTCAGTGAGGATTCGGCGCTCCTTGATTCCGACACGCGTCATAATCCATTCATCGTTGGTGTCGACCATGCGTGACAATTCCTCGTTGGTGAGGACATAGTCGGGCACGTAGCCTCCGACGCCGGTGATGATCGCGTTAATTTTTCCCATTCTTATTCAGCTACTTCTTCGTCCATCTTGATAGCAACCTTACCGCGATAGTATCCGCAAGTTGGGCATACTGTGTGGTAAACATAGTAAGCGCCACAGTTAGGGCATACTGCCAGTGTAGGAGCTACAGCCTTGTCGTGGGTACGACGCTTGGCGGTACGAGTGTTTGATTGTCTTCTTTTAGGATGTGCCATAATGAATTACTATTTTAAAATTTAACTTTTTTCTTTTAATTTAAGTAGTGCACTCCACCGCGGGTCTATCTCTCGTGCGTCCGCATCACTGCTTCGGGCAGCCGAATGCTGTTCTAGCACTCGCATCATTGCATCGTTACAATCGCCAGGTTGATGAACGTGCTGGATGGGTACCGCCAGTATGATTGACTCGTAGATGAACCATGCAATGTTGAGCACGGCGTCGTGCTCCTCCACTGTGATGATGTCATCATCCTCGGCGTATGTGTCGCCCAGCTTAATCACTAAGCGCAAGTCGGCCTCTATAGGCTGGTCCATCAGGTCCAGACAGCGGTCGCAGGGGATGCGAATGGTGCCAGTGGTGTGAAGTTGAAGCTCAAAAAAGCCGACGGCCTTGCGTATAGACCCCGACACATGCAACGAGCCTTCTTGCACCTGTGCACCTTCAAGCGCCTCGAAAAATTGGTTATCAAGGCTGTATTCCAAGGATGTTTCGTCCTCGGTAAGTGCCTTTAAATCAATCAGAAAACGCTCTAAACCACACATAATCACACTATTTCGGGCTGCAAAGTTACAAACTTTTTTTCAAATACGAATAATTTATTATGATTTTTTTCGCATTTCGATGCGGAAGGTTGTGCCTCTACCTACCTCTGAATCTTTGACATAGATGTGTCCGTGGTGATATTGTTCCACAATTCTTTTTGCCAAAGACAGGCCTAAGCCCCATCCGCGCTGTTTGGTGGTGAAGCCCGGTCGGAATACGTTTTTGATGTCTTTCTTTTTAATACCCTTGCCTGTGTCGGCTACTTCGATAGCCACGATGTCGTCTTCCTCCAGAAGCCACAAGTCTATCTTTCCACTGCCGCCTTCCATGGCGTCCACGGCATTCTTGCAGAGGTTCTCTACAACCCACTCGAATAGCGAAGCATTCATCTTCACTACGACGTCGTGGTTGGGGTAGTGCCCTTTGATGATCACTTTCTGTGAGGTGCGTTTGTCCATATAGGCTATCACGCGATCCAGAAGTTCGTTCACAGAATCGTCAACGGGCTCGGGTAGTGAACCAATCTTTGAGAAACGTTCGGCGATGCGCTCCAGTCGTTTGACGTCGTTTTCCAGTTCGGGTATCAGCTCGTCTTGTGGATAAGTTTCTTTGAGCACTTCCACCCATGCCATCAGACTCGAGATGGGGGTGCCCAGTTGGTGGGCTGTCTCTTTCGAAAGTCCTACCCATACCTTGTTCTGCTCTGCCCGTTTAGATGAGAGGAGGGCAAAGATGGCCACCACCACAAAGATCATGACGATGCCCAGTGCCCAATAGGGATACTGGGTCAGTCGTTTCAGCATCGTTGACTCGTCGTAGCACACCAGTTGGTAGGTGTCAAAGACTTCGATGCGGATAGTATCACCAGCGGCTTTCATGCGTAGGGCGTACTTCTGCACATCGACGTCTTCTTCAATGTTACGATAGTCCATCACCTCGTCTTCTGCACTTAGCACAATGACGGGGATGGTGTTGTTGCCCTCTATGACGGCTGTGGCCAATGACAGGTCGGTGTTCTCATCGGCTTGGTTGACAAAATTCATGGCCTGTGCCCACACATCCATTTTGCGTTGTTCCTCTTTCTGAAGGTCGCGCACAAGGAGGTGTGACACCAAGAGTGAGGTAACGGCTATGATGATTGCTGCCGCTACCAACCAAATCTTTACTTGCCTGATTCTGTCGGTCCACTGCATGGCAACTCCTTATTCAGCAGCCACCACCTCAATCTCTACCAGTGCATTCTTTGGTAATGTCTTCACCGCTACGGCTGAGCGGGCAGGGAAGGGCTCGCAGAAGAACTGGGCATAGACCTCATTCATGGCGGCAAAGTCGTTCATGTCTGCCAGGAATACGGTGGTCTTTACAACGTTCTTCATCGTCAGACCTGCTTCTTCCAGAATGGCTTTGACGTTGTTTAGAGACTGCTGCGTCTGTTCTTTAATGCCGCCTTCGGGAAAAGCACCAGTGGCAGGGTTCAGGGGAAGCTGACCTGAGGTGTAAACGAGGTTTCCGACTCTGATGGCCTGACTATAAGGACCGATGGCTCCGGGAGCCTTTGAAGTGCTGATTGCTTTCATCTTTTAATTTATATTAATATGGTATATTGGCGCAAAGATAATAATAATCTTCAAAAGAACAATAGAAAAGCCTCCATTTTCTTTCTATTCCATGTTGGCGGCTGGGGCTTATACACCTCTCTCTGCCCAGTCGCCTCTATCCAAGTTTCTGTAGCCGATGGCTTCGGCGATGTGCATGGACTGCACCTTCTCGGAGCCGGCAAGGTCGGCGATGGTGCGGGCCACCTTGAGGATGCGGCTGTAGGCACGGGCTGATAGTTTCAGGCGTTCCATGGCCATGCGCAGCATGTCGAGGCTTTCTGCATCGGGCTCGGCAAACTCGTGGAGCATCCGCTCCGTCATCTGGGCGTTGCAGTGGGGGCGGCTCGTCGCTCCGCCTTTTCCCTGGGGAAGGGAGCTGAAGCGCTCTGTTTGGATGTTGCGAGCCCGAATGACGCGCTCGCGAATGGATGCAGAAGGTTCTCCGGGCTGCATCTTGCTGAGTTCTGCAAAGGGTACGGCCTGTATTTCACAATGGATGTCAATGCGGTCGAGCAGTGGACCCGATATCTTGTTCATGTAGCGTTGTATCTGTCCTGGCGTGCAAACACATTTATGGAGTGGGTCTCCGTAGTATCCGCATGGACAGGGATTCATGGATGCAATAAGCATGAACGAACAAGGGTAGTCAACGTTATATTTTGCACGGCTAATGGTTATCTTGCGATCTTCCAGTGGCTGGCGCAGAACTTCCAGTACTGTTCTCGAGAGCTCTGGCATCTCGTCTATGAATAACACACCATTATGTGCCAGTGAGATCTCACCTGGTTGGGGATTGTTGCCACCACCCACGAGTGCTACTTGCGAGATGGTGTGATGGGGTGCGCGGAAAGGGCGCTGACTGATGAGGCTGGTGTCGCGTGGCAGTTTGCCTGCAATGCTGTGAATCTGAGTGGTCTCAAGACTCTCTGACAGTGATAATGGTGGAAGAATGCTGGGCAGACGCTTAGCCATCATCGATTTACCTGAGCCTGGAGGGCCAATCATAATCAGGTTATGACCGCCGGCTGCCGCTATCTCGAGCGCACGTTTCACGCTTTCCTGTCCGCGAACGTCGCTGAAATCGTATTCAAAATGACATTGTTGCTCGTAGAATTCTTTGCGGGTATCTATTTTCAGGGGTTCATAGATGGATGAGCCATTGAAGAAGTTGACCACGTCCATCAAGGAGTCCATGCCATAAACATCGAGGTTGTTGACCACGGCAGCCTCGCGTACGTTCTGACTAGGCACAATCAGACCTTTGTATTTGTCTGCACGAGCTTTGATGGCGATGGGCAGAGCGCCGCGAATAGGATTCAGGCGGCCGTCAAGTCCCAGTTCGCCCACCATCATAAATTGTTCCAATTGACTGCAGTCTATCTTATTGTCGGCAGCCAGGATGCCGATGGCCAGCGGCAAGTCATAACTACTGCCTTCCTTCTTAATGTCGGCAGGCGCCATGTTAATGGTGATATCGGCATTGGGAAAACGAAAGCCAGAGTTGTTGAGTGCTGCACGAATACGGTCGATACTCTCGCGTACGGCAGTGTCAGCAAGACCCGACATGTGGATGTTTACACCACGTACAATGTTTACTTCGTTGGTTACGGTTGTAGCTTCCAGTCCATTGACGGCTGCGCAATAGGTTCTGACGAGCATAGGTTGTTTTAGTTATTTTGTTTTTTGTGTTATTTGATCATGGCTCTGATCTTCTCTTCCAGTTCTGAGGCCGATAGGTTGCGTGCTATAATGTTGCCTTGTTTGTCGGCTATGATATTTCCGGGAACAGAAGTGATTCCTAAGGTTGCAACGAGCGGTGAATCCCACAGTTTGCCATCGCAGATGTTAGGCCATTTGATACTGTCTCGGTCCAGGGCGTAGCGTCCTTCCTCAGCAGTGGCGTCTAGGCAGACAGACATGATGGCAAGGTCACTGCCATATTCATTCTGTAACCGTTGCATCTGATGAAGTATGTTTTGTGATTCATAGCTCCATGCCGCCCATGCGATGACCACGTTGGCGGTGGCTTGCAACTGTTGCTGAGTGGCTGTTCTTCCTTTTGTGTCTATCGCCGAGAACTGTGGCAGTTTTGCTTTCGGTCCAATGCCACGCAAGGCATCCAGCTGATGACTTAGACGTTGCATGGTGATGTTTTCCGGTTGCGCTTTAGCAATGGCCGCAGCCAGACGTGCTGTCAGTGCATAGTCAGGATCTGTATCTTGGATGAAATAGCGTCGCAACATATAGATACTGAGTGGCGAAGCAGGGTTCTCTTCAATAAACTGCTGTGCGTTTTTTTTGACTTCAGGGGGTGTCATGTTGTTGATACGCAGTCTGAAGTCTGTCATCTTCTTGTTGTCGGGGGTGCCCAGTATCTTTGTTTCTTTCAAATGGGAAACATCACCATCCATCTTAACGGTAGCACCAGGCATGGCGAAAATGGGCAACTCGGAGTAGTTGGGGAAGAGCAGGGCATAGGTGATGGTGTCGTTGAGATAGACATCGTAAACGAATCGTCCGTCGTTCACTTTGATGGTGTCTTTGGTGCCTTGCTCCAGATTATAAAGATAGAACTCACCTTGATTCAGGTTCTTGAACTGTCCTTCAAGGCGAAAACGGTTGCCTGACCCGCCGCAAGCAGCGAGTAGGCAACCGATGATCGTTATTAACAACCAGTTTCTGGTTCTCATTTCTTAATGTTTACGAGTTCGAGATCCTTAGCAGCATATTCTGCCAGTGTGGGATCCTTAGCGATGGCCTTCTGAAGAGCCTGTGCAGCCTCGGCGTTGTTGCCTGTACGGGCATTGAGGATAGCTGCAAGGTAGAAGGTTGTTGCATCAGCGTTCTTAACGCCCTTCAGAGTGTTAGCAGCAGCCTGATAGTTCTTGTTCAGGATCTGTGCCAGAGCAGCAGAGTTGGTCTTCAGGTTGCCGAAGTCCTGCTCAGCCTGTGCATACTTGCCCTGTGCCAGGTGCAGGTTGCCCAATACCTCCTGCAGACCGTTAGCGCTTGAAGCCTTTGCAATATAGCTCTCAGCGTTCAGCATGTCGCCCTGCTTCAGTGCCAGCAGACCCAGGTTTGCGTTAGCCTCGGCCAGGTTGTTGTTCTGCTTCTGGGCCTTAGCTACCCACTGGCTAGCCTCCTTGTCGTTGCCCTTAGCATAAGCAAGTACGGCCAGGTTGTTGTAGGCACGAGCATCGTTGGGATAGAGCTCTACAGCCTTCTTGTAGTAAGCCTCGGCAGCAGCGGCATTGTCCTCGTCGAGAGTAGCACCATAGAGCAGCTCCTCGATGCTCAGCTTGGTAGCATCGCTCTTGAACTGTTCCTGAATCTGCTCGTCGTCACGACCGATCAGCTCGTAGTTGATGGTCAGACGAGCGCGGCGCAGCTGAGGCAGGATACCGTCGGCCAGCTCGCGGAAAGCAGAAGAGATGTTCTTGATCTGCTGCTCGCGCTCCTCAGGATCCTGATACATAGAAAGCACGCGCAGGATAACATCCTTGTCCTGGATGTCGCTGGCAGCAACCAGCTCCTGGAAACCTTCCCAGTCCTCTGCAGTGTATTTAGTGTCAACAGTTGCATCCAACTTAGCTTTCTTCATCTCCTTTGCTACATATTTCTCAGCAACGTCCTGACGCTTGCCAGCCAGACGCTCGTTCACCTTGTAACCACCATCGGGTGATGCGTATGCAGAAACCTCAACGCCATCGAGGAGCATACCCTCCTGATCCTTAACGATGGTGCTCAGCAGACGAACGAACTCTTTTACTGAGTTGTTCTGAAGCTCGCTCTTGCGCAGCTGTGCCTGACCGATGAGGAACTTGATGTTAGCTTCCTGCTTCTTCTCGATGATGCGCTGGAAAGCATCCTGAGCAACAGCAGCCTGTGCAGAAGTGAGTGCACGCTTGTAGAGCTCAGAGGTAGCGATCACGCCATTGGCAACCTTCACTTCGGGCACCTTTACAGTCTTCTTGCCAACCTTAGCGTCGAAGGTGAGGTACAGCTCGCTCTGCTGCATCTCGGGCTGATAAGCAAATGTGCTCTTCATAGCGTAGCGTCCACCCAGACGGTATGAGATGGTCTGGTCGTTGCCCAGCACTTTCTCACCCTGGAAGGTAGCGCTCTCGCCAGCCACCTGCTTCACACCATCTACGGTCTGGAAGCGCAGCTGAGGAGTAACAGTTACAACAGCCTTCTTCTTCATGTATTTCTCGGGGAACATGCCATTGATGGTTGCAGAAACCTCGCCAGCTTGTGTTTCCAATGGATTTGGTGTTACATTGAAATTGTCGGCCGAGAGTGCACCAAGCTTTCCCGAACATGATGTCAGCATTGCAACAGCAACAGCTGACAATAAAATAGTTCCTTTATTCTTCATTTTCTCTTAAATAATGTTTTGATGTTAAGTTTTGATCTATCTAATTTAAAACGTTAAAGGATTCGATATGCTTCGAATCCTTTGTCCGTGCCGCGAGCGGGACTCGAACCCGCACAGCCTTTTCGGGCCAAGGGATTTTAAGTCCCTCGTGTCTACCATTCCACCATCGCGGCAGCCTTTTTTTGCATTATATGTAGTGATTTTCTTAAAAATCGGTGCAAAGGTACATTTATTATTCGTAAACACCAAATGTTTTCACACTTTTTCAGGGATTGCGTACTTGGAGGATACCTTGATTTCTGTCGTAGTTTACTCGTCTGTACTGTTCCAGAGGTCTTCCTTCTGGTCCACTTTCTACATAGCTAATGCTGCTGTAGATATTATAAACACGTTGACACTTGTTGCATTTCAGGAGATGAGGCTTCGCTCCCCACACGAGTTCCGAGTTGAAGTCGCAGTTAGGACACTGCAGGTCGTAGGCGCACAAAACGCCCTCGTACGTACGTCCGATGACGAGTCCACGCTTATGTCCCATGGCATTGTAGTTCAGTCGTTCGTTGCCGATGGCCGTGGTCATGGGCAGGTCAAGGTCTGCTTGGTTGTAAGAACCCTGATTGGGGGTGCATTTCAGGTGAACTGGGCTGGTTCCTGTTGCCTTCACGATGCAGAAATCACCACCATCACTGCTGACAGCCTTTGTCAGGGCACTGCTGGGAAAAAGGAAGGCCTGAAACAGGAAGTTACAATAGGTGTTGCTATACTGTGGGTCTTCTTCGCAGGCACACAGTAGGCATAATAAACTTATAACTAATGGTTTCAGTCTTCGCATGAACTCAGAAGTTGCTTCTCGGCCTTGCTTACACGCTCAAAGCCAAATCCATCCAGCACCTGCTGCATCAGTTCGCTGATCTGGTCGTTCATCAGGTTGCCAATGCTCCCTTCGTGCGTGTGGTGTATATCCTTGCAAGGCGTGAATTTACCAGCTTCGATGTCGAGTCCCACCTTCTTGTAGGCATCGCGGAAAGGCATGCCCTCGGCAGCCAGGCGGTTGACCTCTTCTACAGAGAACATCGGGTCGTAGCGAGGATCGTCGAGAATATGGTCGTTCACCTCGATGCGGTTGATGATGTAGGCTGTCATGCGCAGGCAGTCGAGCAGTTCGTCGAAGGCAGGCAGGAACACCTCTTTGATGATCTGCAGGTCGCGGAAATAGCCCACGGGCAGGTTGTTCATCATCAGTGTGATCTGCTGAGGCAGACTCTGCAGCTTGTTAGACTTAGAACGAATCAGTTCGAAGACGTCGGGGTTCTTTTTATGCGGCATGATGCTCGAACCCGTGGTACACTCCTTCGGCAGTTTCACAAAACCAAAATTCTGACAGTTGAACATGCAGGCATCGAAGGCCAACTTAGCCATGGTGCCAGCGATGGTTGCAATGGCGAAGCCCACGTTACGCTCCATCTTGCCACGCCCCATCTGCGCATAAACCACGTTGTAGTCCATCGAGTCGAAGCCCAGCAGGTCGGTGGTCATCTGTCGGTTCAGGGGAAAAGAGCTGCCATAGCCTGCAGCCGAACCCAAGGGGTTGCGGTTGGTCATCTTATAGGCCGCCTGCAGAAACAGCATGTCGTCGGCCAGGCTCTCGGCGTAAGCACCAAACCACAGACCAAACGAAGAAGGCATGGCCACCTGCAGATGGGTGTAGCCTGGCATCAGCACGTTCTTATACTGATTGCTCTTGGCTATGAGCTGGTCGAACAAGTCTTTGACAGCTTCTGCCACCAACTGCAGCTGATGACGGGTGAAAAGCTTGAGATCCACCAATACCTGGTCGTTGCGTGAACGGCCCGAGTGAATCTTCTTACCCATGTCGCCCAACTTGCGAGTGAGCATCAGTTCCACCTGTGAGTGGACATCCTCGATGCCATCCTCAATTTTGAACTCGCCGCGCTGTGCCTGGTCGTAGATGTTCTTCAACTCTGCCAGCAGTACGGGCAGTTCGTCCTTACCCAGCAAGCCAATGCTTTCGAGCATGGTGATGTGAGCCATCGAACCCAGCACATCGTATGGTGCCAGGTAAAGGTCCATCTCACGATCGCGCCCCACGGTGAAGCGTTCTATCTCGCTATTAATCTCAAAGTCTTTTTCCCAGAGCTTCATGATTGTTCTCCTGTCGTTTTTGTTTGTTGTTGTGTCGTTGTCTCGTTGCTACGAGTTAAACATATGGTACCATGGCCAGCGCGTCGGCAATCTTCTCTACGCCGTCCTGCAGAGGTCCGCTTACCATTGCTTTCAGCATGAAGGGAATGTCGGCCTTGACGGTGACCTTCATCTTGGATGTGGTCTCGCTGACTGGCAATACCTGAATCCAGAGGTTGAAGGCTATGGGCGACTGCGTACTCTCGAACTTCACGCATTTCGGCTCGTCACGCTCTACAATCTGCAGGGTGATGCTGCCCACCATTGGAGCATTCACCGTCACAGAGTCTTTGTCAAACGAGAAGTCCTTGATCTTATCTTCAGGTATTCTGCCACGTACGCGTTCCAGATTGCTCAGGTCGCTGATCAGGTTATATACCGCCTCTTGCGAGTAGGGTATTTGCTTGACGCTACTTTCAAATTTTGACATACGCAATTATTTCTTCCACTCACCGGGGTTCTTTCTCCATTCAGCCAGCACGGCCTTGTCTTCCTCCTTGATGTAGCCTGTCTCGGCAGCCTGCTCCAGCACAGCATCGTAGTTGCTCAGTGTGATGAGCTTGACGCCAGCCTCGCGGAAGGCCTCTTCAGCCACGGGGAAACCATAGGTGAACGAAGCTACCATACCGATCACCTCTACGCCATACTCGCGCAGTGCAGCAACGGCTTTCAGTGAGCTACCGCCGGTAGAAATCAGGTCTTCTACGACCACTACCTTAGCACCTTTCTTGATCTCACCCTCTACCTGGTTGCCCATGCCGTGATCTTTTGGCTTCGGACGCACGTAGCTATAGGGAAGACCCAGCTGGTCGGCTACCAGTGCACCCTGTGCAATGGCGCCAGTGGCAACACCTGCCACAGCCTCGGCCTCGGGGAAGTTCTCCTGAATGGCATGACACAGTTCCAACTTCACGAACGAGCGCAGTTGTGGGAACGAAAGCGTCTTGCGGTTGTCAGTATAAATAGGTGATTTCCATCCACTTGCCCATGTGAATGGGTCGTTGGGTTGCAACTTGATGGCCTGAATATCCATCAGCTTCTGGGCGAATTGTTTTTTGATATCCATTGTGTTCTATTTAGTTTTGCGTGCAAAGGTACATAATTTAATTGAAAACTAATCAATTATGAATGATATTTTTAATTATTTACCCTTTGGTGAGACCGATGGAAAGTACGCTGATTCGTGTGTCTCCGGCCTTGACCAGTTCTTCGGCGCAGGCCGTAACGGTGGCCCCTGTGGTGATGACGTCGTCGATGAGTAGCAGGTGCTTGCCGCGTATCTTCTCGGGTTGTTTCAGGTAGAAGGCATTCTGCACGTTTTCTCGGCGTTCGCGGGTGTTCAGTTGTGTCTGACTGCCTTTGAATTTGGTGCGTTTCACCACCTTATCATATACCGGTATGCCCGTGATCTCGTGGATGCCTTTGGCGATCTCTTCGCTCTGGTTGTAGCCGCGCTGCAGGCGTCTCAGCCAGGTGATGGGCATCGGGATAATGGCATCGATGCCGTCAAAGAATCCGTGTGGGACCATGCGCGTGGCTGTGAGGCGCCCTAAGTACTGCCCCGTTTCGGGCGCGTAATGGTATTTCAGGTCATGAATAAGTCGGTAGGGTGGCGATTGTGGCTGGTAGTAAAACAGGGCAGCCACCCGTTCTACGGGAAACAAGCCCCAGAAGAGGCGCGCCATGGGATTGTCGAGCGGATGATGATGAAACGAGGCGAAGGGAATGTCGCAGAGACATTTAATGCAGATACATTCCTCGGTGGACGACAGACGTCTTCCGCAGATGGCGCAGGTGCGTGGCGCTATGAAGTCGAGCAGGTCAGTCCAGAAATTCGCTCTCATCTTCTACGTTGATGCATTGTTTGATGATGTCCATCGTGAAGCCGCGCGACAGGGCAAACTTGATGAGTTTCATGTTGAGCTCGTAGTCGCTGTTGGCCTTCGTTGAGCGTCGCTTCTGTTTGAGCATCGGCGTGAGGATAGCCGTGTACTCCTCGTCATCTACTTCATCGAGCACGGCCTTGGCAATATGTTCGTCGATGCGCTTCATCCATAGAGCCTGTTCCACCTTGCGGCGTCCCCATTTGTTGTAGCGTATCTTGTCGTTGACGAAAGCCCGTGTAAAGCGCTCATCGTCCACATAGCGCTCTTTCACAAGGCGTTCCATCACCTGTGCCTGTTCTTCTGGTGAAACGCCCCACTGGCGCATCTTGTCTATCATCTCCTGCTGACAGTGTTCGCTGCGGGCGCAGAGGGCTGTCAGTTTTAGGTAGGCCTGCTGACCGGTCATCTCTTTCTTTATCGCCATGATTTAGTAAATCGCTGTTTGTTAAACTGATCGTTTCTGACCTCTGTATGTGTGAATCCTTCGTTGTAGAGCATCTGTTTCATCTCGTCGACATACAACGGGTTGATTTCAAAGTAGAGGCTTCCGTCTGTGTCGAGCGCCTGTTGCGCAAAGCGTGCGATGGCGCGATAGAACAGCAGAGGGTCGTCGTCGGGCACGAAGAGAGCCAGTGATGGTTCGTGTTCCAGCACGTTGCGTTCCATCTCCGCGCGTTCCTTATTACATATATAGGGCGGGTTGCTGACGATGATATCAAGACCCACCCCCAGCCCCTCCCTGTAAAGGAGGGGGGAATTTAGTATATCCACCTTCTCGAACGACACGTGAACATTGGCACGTTTGGCGTTCTCTGCGGCTATGCGTAGGGCATCGTCGCTGACGTCCCATGCCGTCACCTCTGCATGAGGAATCTCTGCTGCCAGTGTGCAGGCGATGCATCCGCTGCCTGTGCCGATGTCGAGAATGTGCCCCTTCCATTTGGAGGGGGTCGGGGGGAGGCTCCATTCACAGAGCTCGTAGGTCTCCGGTCGTGGTATCAGCACGCCCGGCTCCACGTGGAAAGTTCTTCCGCCGAAGTCTGCCTGCCCCAGCACGTACTGTACGGGCTCGCCCGTCAGCAGGCGCTGTCGTAAGGTCAGCATCTCGCCCTCATCGCCAGTCTTACCGCAGATGATGTCTGTCATGGAGAGTCCGAAGCGCACCTCCATCACCATGCGGGCGATGGCCTTTGCCTCGCCAGCCTCGTAAACGGCCGTCAGTGGTTTCCTGAATTCTTCGTAGGTCATTTTTTTCGTTGTGTCGTTGTGTCGTTATGTCGTTGTCTCGATATATCGATATTCCGATATTCCGATATTTCGAGATTTCGGCCTTTAACTAATTCTTCTTGTCCCGTTGCACGTCGGATAGGCGCTGCAGCTCCAAAATTCCTTGCCGGAGTTGGTGCCTTTCTTGGCCACGCGCTTGATCATTGGCTTTCCGCAAAGAGGGCAGGTCGGCGCGCCTGCCTGAACACTTTGCTGCGCCCTAAAGGCAAGTCGCTCTGCTGTGAGGCCTTCGGTAAAGCCACCCTCAACTTTGAATGTCTCTAACTGACGTTCTATCTGACGACTAATCATCTGAATCAGACGGTTGCATAGCACAAGCAGACAGTTGGCAGCCGTTAGCGAATCGCCACTCTTCAGCCATTTGTCGAACTTATGCTTCTGAGCCAGAATATGAATGCTGCTTTTGTGCAGGATGTCATCTTTATATTCAGGACGGTCTAGGTGGATGCTGCTGACAGCCTGATAGTCTGCCGACTGCATAGACCAGGGGATGCTCTCTTGACGAAGTAACCAGTTCAGATAGTCGTTAGCCAGTTCGGCCAGCGTGGCACGAGCCACATCCGTGAGCTTCATCTCTGTCTCTTTCGAGGTGGCGTGGCGCGAACTGCCTTCGGCAATGTTTGCAGGGGCCGAGCGTGCCGCCATCGTCATCTGGTCGTATTGTCGTCCGCAGGGGTCGTTATGCTGATTCAGATAGGCCATGCAAAAATCCTGGGTCGCCAATTGAATCACGTTAGCAAGCACCCATGTGTCAAGCCAGTAGAATCCGAATCTAGTTATTTCCATTCTTCTTTTTT
Organism: Xylanibacter brevis P6B11; assembly: GCF_000621825.1. NCBI lineage: Bacteria > Pseudomonadati > Bacteroidota > Bacteroidia > Bacteroidales > Prevotellaceae > Xylanibacter > Xylanibacter brevis. The sequence continues at coordinate 328,231 of NZ_KK211353.1, read as the reverse complement.
TTGATGTGTCGTTATATCGATATCGTTATATCGAGATATCGACACGTTGATTTTTAATTTCTTCTGCAAAGTTAAGTCTTTCTCTTGAAACAGACAAGGATATGGTGGGAAAAACTCCTGACGCATTGCTCAATTAAAATAATAATTGTAACTTTGCAGCTGTAAATAATGACGTGAATGACGATGACAATAGATGAGATGTATATGCAGCGCTGTCTGCAACTGGCACAGAACGGACGACTGAATGCGAAGCCTAACCCGATGGTGGGGGCGGTGATTGTGGCCAACGGACATATCATTGGCGAGGGCTACCACGTGCGCTGCGGACAGGGACATGCCGAGGTAAACGCGTTTGCTTCTGTACGTCCTGAGGATGAGGCTCTGTTGCCTGAGTCCACGATATATGTGTCGCTTGAACCTTGTTCTCATTATGGCAAGACACCACCCTGTGCCGATTTGATTGTCAGAAAAGGGGTGAAGCGTGTTGTCGTGGGCTGCATCGATGAGTTTGCCGAGGTGAAAGGCCGCGGTATCCAGAAGTTGCGCGATGCTGGTATCGAGGTGACTGTGGGCGTACTGGAACAGGCGTGCAAGGCGCTGAACCGACGTTTCTTTACTTTTCATCGCTTACATCGCCCGTACATTATATTAAAATGGGCGCAGACGGCCAACGGGTTCATTGATGACAATGGCAAGGCCATTGCCATATCGTCGTCTTTTACAAAGATGCTGAGCCATAAACTGCGTGCCGAAGAAGATGCTATTCTGGTGGGACGTGTCACAGACGAACGCGAACATCCGCAGCTCACCGTGCGAGAGTGGGTGGGACCCAATCCCAAACGTCTGGTGGTGGACAATCAGCACCCTTTGAACCTGGAAGCGCTGCATGCACATAATGTGCAGTCGCTGATTGTAGAGGGTGGCAGAAAAACGCTGGAGTCGTTCTTGGTGCAGGGCTTATGGGACGAAATCAGGGTGGAGACAAACCTCGGACTGACGGTCTTTGGCGGCACCCGCGCACCGCAGTTGCCCGCCAATGTGAAAGTGGTGTCGCAGCAGTTCTTTGGTGATAATGTGATTGTGAGGTATGAGAAGTGACCTCACCTGACTTCCCCAAGGGGAGAGGCCCCCCTCTTGACCTCCCCAAGGGAAGGAAATGATAGGTTTTGAAATGCAATAGCGCCGCTTTTATAAAGTAAAAGTGGCGCTATTGCGTTGTAATTCGGTAAGTTTTGTGTCGCATCTAGAGTTTAGAAATGTACAATGTAGACTCTAGATTCATCCAATCTAGACTTTAGATGCGCTCAATCTAGACTCTAGCCCGGGAGCAACAGTAAAAACTGTTGCCTGCCAAAAGTGCCTCTCTATCCCTGCCAAACGCCCAAAATAAGCTAGCATTTCAGTTTAAATCAAAGTGAAAAACGCGCCCAACCATCTCCTCCCCCTTGGGGAGGTCGGGTGGGGGGCATCTCCTTGGGGAGGTCGGGTGGTGGGCTACTTTCTGCCGAAATCAGCTGGCACCTCACCCCATTTCTTGGTTTCCCATTTCACGATAGGATTGCGGTAGTTGTGCGTTCGCAGCCAGTTTTCGGCACGTAGGATAACTTGATAGAGCGGCTCCGTTTCGGGGGTGCGCTCCAGTTTGGTCTTGCATTGACGCTTTTTCACCCATAAGATGGCATTGTTGCTGTCGCTATAGATGGTCTTGTCGTGAAGCCCCTTCTGCCAGCAGAGTGCCAAAGCGTGAACGATGGCTAGAAACTCTCCGATGTTGTTTGTGCCTTTGACGGGGCCGTAGTGAAACACCTGTGCACCTGTTTGTAAGTCGATGCATTGATATTCCATAGGACCGGGATTGCCGCTACAGGCCGCGTCCACAGCCCACGCGTCTAAACGAACTCCAGCCTCCTCCAACCCCCTCCAAGTAGAGGGGGCTTTCTGTGCAGGAGAGTTGGCTTTTCCTGTAGCTCCCTCTACTTGAATGTGGTTGGTGGAGGTTCCGGGCTTTATGATTTCCATAAGCGACTTCTTAATATCTTTGATGACTTGTTGCGTTTTGCCAATTACTTCGTCGTTAGTAAAACGTATGACTGTGTATCCGGATTTTTGGAGATCTGCTGTGCGGCTTTTGTCTTTGACTATTTGTTGTCCGTCTAAATGATATTCTCCATCAATTTCGATGACAAGCTTTTTATGAAGACATACAAAATCAACGATATAATCCTTGATGATATGTTGCCGTCTGAATTTGTGACCATCAAGACTCTTTGACTTAAGAATATCCCACACGACACTCTCGGCCTCAGTAGGATGACTTTTGTTGTAGTCGGCATAGGCACTTAATAAGTCATAGTTGGCACAATCTGCCGTCTCATAAACAAACTTCATCGTTCTCTCTCTTTCGTTGTTTTTAAAAAGCCCCCTCTACTTGGAGGGGGTTGGGGGAGGCTTTTTACATTCTTTCAGGAACTTCAATACCCAGCAGACTCATGCCGTTCTTGATAATCTTGGCAACATTCTTAGCCAACATCAGGCGCACGGCCTTCTTCTGCTCGTCGGCCTCGTTCAAGATGCTGAAGTCATGGTAGAACTGGTTGAACACCTTGGTCAGCTCGTAGCAGTAGTTGGCAATGCCAGAGGGGCTGTAGTCCTTGCCAGCCTGCTCTACGGCAGCGCCAAACTCAGACATCTTCTGGATGAGCTCTACCTCTTTCTCTGCCAGTTGCGCGGCAGCACATGCTGGCTTTAAGCCTTCAGCCTCTGCCTTACGCAGAATGCTGCGGATACGAGCGTATGTATATTGGATGAAAGGACCTGTATTGCCATTGAAGTCGATACTCTCCTCGGGGTTGAACAGCATGTTCTTGCGGGCGTCAACCTTCAGGATGAAGTATTTCAGCGCGCCCATACCCACGATGCGGGCAATCTCGCGGCGCTCCTCTTCGGTCATATCGTCAAATTTACCTAGTTCCATAGAGGTCTTGTAGGCGTCGTCAACCATCAGCTGCATCAGGTCGTCGGCATCTACAACGGTACCCTCGCGGCTCTTCATCTTACCGTTGGGCAGTTCCACCATGCCGTAAGAGAAGTGAACCAGTTCCTTACCCCACTTGAAGCCCAGGCGGTCGAGCAGGATAGAGAGCACCTGGAAGTGATAGTTCTGCTCGTTGCCAACCACGTAGATCATCTTGTCGATGGGGAAGTCCTTGAAGCGCATCTCGGCCGTACCGATGTCCTGTGTCATATAGACGCTGGTGCCGTCAGAACGGAGCAACAGCTTCTGGTCCAGTCCCTCGTTGGTCAGGTCTGCCCATACGGAGTTGTCCTCGTGGCGCTCGAAGAGTCCTTTGGCGAGTCCTTCTTCCACCTTGGCCTTACCTTTAAGGTAGGTTTGAGACTCATAGTATATCTTGTCGAAGCCCACGCCCATCTTCTTGTAGGTCTCATCGAAACCGGCATATACCCAGTTGTTCATCTTCTCCCACAGAGCGCGAACCTCGGGATCGTTGTTTTCCCATTTCACCAGCATCTCGTGAGCCTCCTTGATAAGGGGAGCTTCCTGCTTGGCTTTCTCCTCGTCCATGCCCTGTGCCACGAGCTCCTTCACCTCTTCGCGATAGTGCTTGTCGAAAGCCACGTAGTAGTCGCCAATGAGGTGGTCGCCCTTCTTGCCAGATGATTCGGGAGTCTCGCCATTGCCGTACTTCAGCCAGGCGAGCATAGATTTACAGATATGAATACCGCGGTCGTTGACGATGTTGGTTTTCACCACCTTGTTGCCGTTGGCCTCCATGATCTGAGCCAATGACCAACCCAGCAGGTTGTTGCGCACGTGACCCAAGTGAAGGGGCTTGTTGGTGTTGGGTGAAGAGTATTCAATCATAACCAGAGGCGCATTCTCGTCGGCTTGCTTCATACCGTAGTGCTCGTCGCTGTCCATAGCTTGCAGCAGTTGCAGCCATGCACCCTCGCCAATGCTCAGGTTTAAGAAACCCTTAACGACGTTGAACTTCTCAACGGCCGAACAGTTGTCAACCAGATACTGTCCAATCTCTTGGGCGGTCTGCTCAGGTGATTTTTTAGCGGCTTTCACAAATGGGAAAACCACCAGTGTCAGGTTACCCTCAAACTCGCTGCGTGTCTTCTGCAGCTGCAACATCTTTTCGCTTGCCTCCATGCCGTAGAGCGCCTTGACGGCCTGACCTGCGGCTTGACTTATCAGTGTCTCGATATTCATACTTCCTATATATATAATAATATGGTGTGCAAAGGTACTATATTTTTATTAAACACGCAAATAAAGATGTTCCTTTTTCAAGGATTATCGGAAAAGTGGCAACTTTCGTGCTTGTTCCACTGCGGCATTTAATGCCCTGTTATGAAGTCAATTAGCATCATGCTTGAAGTGCTGTTTTGGTTCATAAGCGCCTTTTGGATTGGTTAATAATATTTATTTATGTTAAATAACTATAATTTTATGGTTGCTGCATGGATGTATGCTTCTTAATTTCAATTAATGTGAGTACCTTTGCAGTCCGATTATTGGGGGAGAGTCTTAGAATCCCCACGGGCGTCGTGTAAATAGTGACTGTCTTTGGCCGGATGGCACGGTTTGGGAATCGGCGTTCACACAATCAACTTTATAAAGTAAAAAACTGTTTTTTAGTAAATTTATTTAAGAATGAACACTTTAAGTTACAAGACCGTCTCTATCAATAAAGAGACTGCCAAGAAGGAGTGGGTAGTTATCGACGCTACTGATCAGGTAGTAGGTCGTCTCGCTTCTAAGGTCGCAAAGCTGATTCGTGGCAAGTATAAGCCCAGCTTCACCCCACACGTAGATTGTGGCGACAACGTTATTATTATCAATGCTGCCAAGGTGCGTTTCACCGGCAACAAGGAAACCGACAAGGTTTACACTCGTTATACTGGCTATCCTGGTGGTCAGCGTTTCAACACACCCGCTGAGCTGCGCAAGCGCCCCAACGGTGTTGATCGCATCATCCGTCATGCAGTAAAGGGTATGCTGCCCAAGGGTCCCCTCGGTCGCAGCCTGCTGAACAACCTCTATGTATACGAGGGAACAGAGCATAAGCACGAGGCTCAGCAGCCAAAGGCTATTGATATTAACCAGTATAAATAATAAAAGGAGATGGAAGTAATTAACGCTATAGGTCGTCGCAAGAGCTCAGTAGCTCGCGTTTATCTGTCAGAGGGTACTGGCAAGATCACGATCAACAAGAAGGACTTAACAGAATATTTCCCCTCAGCTATCCTGCAGTACGTTGTTAAGCAGCCCCTGAACCTGCTGGAAGTTGCTGAGAAGTATGACATCAAGGCAAACCTCGACGGTGGTGGTTTCACTGGCCAGAGCCAGGCTCTGCGTCTCGCTATTGCCCGCGCACTCGTTAAGGTTAATGCTGAGGATAAGAAGACACTGCGCAGTCAGGGCTTCCTGACACGTGATAGCCGTGAGGTTGAGCGTAAGAAGCCAGGTCGTCCCAAGGCACGTCGTCGCTTCCAGTTCAGTAAGCGTTAATCTTGGACCGAGAGTCATGATGAGCGTATGGAAAGGTTGTATGACCTGCTGCGCTGCATGAGACTCGCCACAAGAAACTGAACGGTTTAGTATCTAAATCCGGGGGACTTGGTCTGCTCCGAGAATGAATGAGGCGATGCCTCGCTCCGTTCTCACCACAGTTCTCAATTACTCTCGGGTTGATCTAACAAGATTAAAAAGAAAGTAAACAAACAATTAAAGCATTTAAGAAAAAATGGCAAGAACAAATTTTGATATGCTGTTGCAGGCTGGCTGTCACTTCGGTCACCTGAAGCGTAAGTGGAACCCCGCCATGGCTCCCTACATCTACACTGAGCGTAACGGTATTCACATCATCGACCTGCACAAGACTGTTGTTAAGGTTGACGAGGCTGCAGAGGCACTGAAGAACATCGCTCGCGGTGGTAAGAAAATCCTCTTCGTAGGTACTAAAAAACAGACTAAAGAAGTGATCGCCGAGAAGGCAGCAAGCGTTAACATGCCTTATGTTATCGAGCGCTGGCCCGGTGGTATGCTGACCAACTTCCCCACCATCCGCAAGGCTGTGAAGAAGATGGCTAATATTGATAAGCTCATGCAGGACGGTACCTATGGTAACCTGTCTAAGCGCGAGTTGCTGCAGATTACTCGTCAGCGCGCTAAGCTGGAGAAGAACCTCGGTTCTATCGCTGACCTGACTCGTCTGCCAAGCGCCCTGTTCGTTGTTGACGTTATGAAGGAGCATATTGCTGTTGCCGAGGCTAACCGTCTGGGTATCCCCGTATTCGGTATCGTTGATACCAACAGCGATCCTAAGAACATCGACTTCGTTATCCCCGCTAACGATGACGCTAAGGACAGCGTAGAGGTAATCCTCAACGCTTGCTGCGCTGCTATCGCCGAGGGTGTTGAAGAGCGTAAGGTAGAGAAGGCCGACGAGAAGGCTGCTGATGCTCAGGCAGAGGCTGCTGCAGAGGAGGCTAAGCCCAAGCGCACACGTCGTGCTCGCAAGGATGAGGCTGCTGAGGCTCCCGCTGCTGCTGAGGCTCCCGCTGCAGAGTAATTTTTAGAATTGAACAATTTTAAAATCGAAGAATTTAATTATGGCAATTTCAATTGACGATATCAAGAAGCTTCGCGCTATGACTGGCGCTGGTCTGGCTGACGTAAAGAAGGCTCTGACCGAGGCTGAAGGTGATTTCGATCGCGCTAAGGAGCTGCTTCGTGAGCGTGGTCTGGCTATCGCTGCTAAGCGTTCAGACCGCGAGACCTCTAATGGTTGCGTACTCGTGAAGAAGGATGGCAAGTTTGCTGCTACTATCGCCCTGAAGTGTGAGACTGACTTCGTTGCTAACGGTGCTGACTTCATCGCTCTGACCCAGGCTGTCCTCGACGCTGCTATCGCTGCTCAGGCTAAGACTCTGGACGAGGTGAAGGAGCTGACTCTGGCCGACGGTCAGAAGGTTCAGGATGCTGTAACACAGCGTTCTGGTATCACCGGTGAGAAGATGGAGCTCGATGGCTACCTGACTCTCGAGGGTGACAACATCGAGGTTTACGACCACATGGGTAAGCACACTCTGTGCACCATGGTTCAGACCAACAAGGAGAATGCAGAGGCTGGCCACAAGGTTGCAATGCAGGTTGCAGCTATGAAGCCCGTAGCTCTGAATGCTGATCAGGTTGACCAGAAGGTTCTCGACGAGGAGTACAACACTGCCGTTGAGAAGACCAAGCTGGAGCAGGTTGAGAAGTACGTAGAGGTTGTTCTGAAGAAGGCTGGTATCAACCCCAACCTCGTTGATAGCGAAGATCACATCGCAAGCAACATCAACAAGGGCTGGCTCACTGAGGAGCAGGCTAAGGAAGCTCGCGAGTTGAAGGAGAAGGCTGCTGCTGAGAAGGCTGCTACGCTGAATCCTAACATGATCGAGAACATCGCCAAGGGTCGTGTGCAGAAGTTCCTGAAGGAGAACTGCCTGGTTGACCAGGAGTTCCAGTTCGGTGACGGCGACAAGGCTTCTGTTGCACAGTGGCTGAAGGCTCAGGATAAGGAACTCGAGATTGTTGCTTTCCGTCGCTTCACACTCGTTGCTGAGTAATCAACGACAAATAAATACATGGATAAGGCGGATGTATCGTGCATCCGCCTTTCTTTTTACCTGAAACGTAGTTTGTGGTGTTATGAAGATTTTTGGAGTAGGAATGAACTACATCCAGCACAATAAAGAACTGGATGGAACGTTATATAAACCAGAGCGTCCTGTGATTTTCACCAAGGCTGATTCTGCTTTACTGAAGGACAGAAAGCCCTTCTTTATTCCAGACTGGTGTCAGCGGGTGGATTACGAGGCCGAGGTGGTGGTGCGCATCTGTAGGCTGGGAAAGGGTATTCCCGCACGTTTTGCCCATCGCTATTATGATGCCGTTACGGTGGGTATCGACTTTACGGCACGTGATATGCAGGAAGAGGCTCGCAAGAAAGGTAACCCGTGGACTATCTGTAAGGGGTTTGATGGCAGTGCAGCTATTGGCGAATGGATCGAGAAAGAGAAGTTCCGCGATGTGCAGGCTCTGGATTTTCATCTGGACATCAACGGACAGACCGTGCAGAGTGGAAACACCTGCGAGATGCTCTATAAGATTGACGAGTTGATTGCCTATATCTCGCAGTTCTTTACGCTGAAGACGGGCGACCTGCTCTATACAGGAACTCCTGTAGGTGTGGGACCTGTTAAGATCGACGATCATCTGGAAGGTTTTCTGGAAGATCGCAAAGTGTTAGACTTTACATGTAAATAAGACATAATGAAGAAACGATTCGTCTTGATGCTTTTTGGTATGCTGGCAGGTGTGGTCAACATCTCTGCACAGGAATTCTTTAACCTGACTGCATCTGAGGTCAAGATAGACTCGGTTCTTCCTTTTTTTTCTCGCATCTATGATCTAGATGCTCATGGTGCCGATTCTGCCTATAGCGTGACGATCGCTTATCCTGAATTTATCGATATGTCTGAGGCAGATATCGAACGCTATCATCAGATTACATCATCACCTCTGCCAGCATTGCCTGTCGTCGAACAGTATATTGGTGTTTCGCGCAAGCAGGCTTCGCTGCATGTAGGTTTTGTACCGCTGGTCTATCGCGACGGGAAATACCAGAAGCTGGTCAGCTTTAAGTTGAAGGTGCAGGCTGTTCCCCTCAGCAAGCGTCAGGCGCTGATGCGCAGGGCTGCTGAAAAGCGCTATGCCGATCATTCTGTCTTAGCCTCTGGTCAGTGGGCCAAGATCAGTATTCCCGAGACAGGTATCTATCAAATCACCGAGGCCCTGATACGTCAAGCAGGGTTCAGTGACATCAATAAGGTCAAGGTCTATGGCTATGGCGGTGCGCTGCAGCCAGACGTGTTGACAGGCAGTTATCTTGCTTCTACGGATGACTTGAAGGAAGTGCCACAATGTGTGGTCGGTGGCAAGCACCTGTTTCATGCCGTAGGTCCTGTGGGGTGGGAAAGTGCCACTGCCACTGAGCGCACTCGCAATTTCTATGCTGACTATGGTTGCTATTTCCTGACAGAGAGTGACGGCGAACCGCTCACCGTGGATAGTCTCACCTTTGCCGATAGCTTCTATCCCACCAACAACGACTATCACACCCTTCATGAGGTAGATGACTTCGCATGGTATCATAGTGGGCGCAACCTGTCAGAAAGCACACTCCTGACGGCTTCAGGCATCAGTTATCAACTGCCCTCGCATACCACCAGTGCGAAACTGACCGTTAAGTTGACCTCTGACAACAACTTTGAAGTGGAGGTGTTGCTCAACGGCACCTCACTCGGCACGTTGGCTAATACCTCTGGCCTCCCATCGTATAATAAGGCCATCGAGCGTACCAAGACATTTACTGCAGACGGCATTTTGAAGGACAAGAACAACGTCACGCTGCGCCTGAAGTCGGGTTCTGCCGTGCGTCTGGATTACCTCTGTCTGACACATCCCACACCAGCGGTGATGCCCAGTCTGTCAGAAACCGCCTTTAAGTCGCCTACTTTCGTTTATCGCATCACCAATCAAGACCACCATGCCGACCAGGCAGCCGACATGGTCATCATCATTCCCACCAGTCAGCAAGTACTGTCGCAGGCATTGCGTTTGAAGGAGTTGCATGAGTCAAAGGACGACATGCGCGTCACGATTGTACCTGCCGACGAACTGTATAATGAGTTCTCGAGCGGAACCCCCGATGCCAATGCCTATCGTCGCTATCTGAAGATGTTGTACGACCGCGCGGACAACGAGACAGACGCTCCCCGTTATCTGCTACTCTTCGGTGATGGCGCTTGGGACAACCGTATGCGTACCTTGAGCTGGCGCACCTATTCTCCCGATGATTTCCTGTTGTGTCATGAAGCTGAGAATTCATTCAGCGAGACAGACAGTTATGTGGCAGACGACTACTTCTGTTTGCTCGACGACGGTGAGGGCGCAAAGCTCACCATCAGTGATAAGCTGGATGTGGGCGTAGGCCGACTGACAGCCCGCACCGAGGAAGAGGCCCGTGTGATGGTGGATAAGATTGTGAGCTATCGCAACAACGAACAGGCTGGTTCTTGGCAGAACACGCTTTGCTTTCTGGGCGACGATGGCAACGATAATGACCATATGAGAGCTGCCGAGTCGGCTGCTTCCGCCATAGAGAAAGCCTTCCCCAACTATCAGCTTAGGCGCATCTATTGGGATGCCTATCCACGTGTGGTGTCCTCTACGGGCTATAGTTATCCGGAGGTGGAAAACGTGGTGAAGCAGCAGATGAAGGATGGTGCCTTGATCATGGACTACTGTGGCCATGGAGCCGCCTATTGTCTGTCTCACGAGATGGTGCTGCAACGTGCCGATTTCAGTGAGCAGACCTCCCTGCGCTTGCCACTTTGGATCACCGCATCGTGTGATATCATGCCTTTCGATTCTCAAGAAGAGAATATTGGTGAAACGGCTATGCTCAATCCGAAAGGTGGAGCCATCGCCTTTTTCGGCACCACCCGCACGGTGTGGTCTTATGCCAACCGCGAAGTGAACAGAACCTTCCTGAATCATGTCCTTTCATCGACCGATGGAAGAAAGAATACCCTTGGCGACGCCGTGCGTCTGACCAAGAATCAAGTGTGGAACACAGCCTATCCCTATAACAAATTGCACTACGTCCTGCTGGGCGACCCCGCATTGAGTCTGGCAGCGCCCACCGGCGAGATGGTTGTGGATAGCATCAATGGTAAGGCCGTTGCCGATGGCGTGGTCACGCTGAAAGCCGGCGAACGCGTGGTTGTCAAAGGTCATGTGGTGAATGCCGCATCAAGCCAAGGCGTCGATGATCAGTTCAATGGCATCGTCAGCATGACGGTCAAGGACGTCGAGGAAACCATTGTTTGTCGCCAGAACGACGATGTCGAGACCTACTCAGCTTTTGTCTATAAAGATCGTCCAAATGTGTTGTATGTAGGTTCCGACAGTGTTAGCAATGGCCGTTTCACCGTCACCTTTGCGATGCCCAGCGATATCAGCTATGGTGCAAGCAGTGGCTTGATCCACCTCTATGCCGTCAGCGACAATGGTCAGGAGGCGCAAGGCCGCAATGAGTCGTTTGTGATGGCGGGCAATGCCCAACTGGCCAACGACGGTATCGGCCCCTCTATTTATTGCTACCTGAACAGCAGTTCGTTTACCAATGGCGATGCCGTCAACACCACACCCTATTTCTTTGCCGAGTTGACTGATAAAGATGGTATCAATGCGTCGGGCAGTGGCCTGGGTCATGACTTGGAACTGATTATCGACAACGACCCCATGATGACCTATCGCCTGAACGACTATTTCCAGTATGCCTTTGGTCAGTACACCAGCGGCACAGTAGGTTACAGCATACCCACGCTCAGCGAGGGTCCTCACACACTGTTGTTCCGTTCATGGGACGTGCTCAATAATGCCTCTACGGCCGAGTTGAAGTTCAATGTGGTCAAGGGCCTCACGCCTCACTGTTTCAGCGTCATGTGTACGAAGAACCCTGCCACCACCTCTACCTCGTTTATTATCAATCACGACCGCACCGGCAGCAATATGGATGTGGTCGTCGAGGTATTCGATATGTCTGGCCGTCAGCTGTGGTCACACAGCGAGAGCGGCGTTTCTACCGACAATACCTATACCGTCAACTGGAACCTGACGGTGGAAGGTGGCAGCAAGTTGCAGACTGGCGTCTATCTCTATCGTGTGCTTATCGCCACCGATGGCAGCCGTAAGGCCTCTCAGGCAAAGAAATTGATTATCCTTAGGCAATAATACGCCATGGCCTGCGTTATTATTTATGCAATGAACAAGAATATGAAGAAAACCCTATTGACAGTCTTCTGCGCACTGATGTCTGCTGCTGCTATGCAGGCAGAAGACTATAAGACCACGACGTTCAACCCCGTTGAACATGCCGTCATCTCGCAGACCATCGCGCCCGATGCTCGTGCTGCAGGTATGGGTGACGTTGGTGCCGCTACCGACCCTGACGTCAACTCCCAGTATTGGAACCTTGCCAAGTATCCGTTCTGTATCAGTCGTTCGGGCATTGCCTTGAACTACACCCCCTGGTTACGCCAGTTGGTCAACGATATCGACCTGGCCTATGTGGCTGGTTACTATCGTGTGGGCGAATATGGCGCGCTGTCAGGTTCGCTGCGCTACTTCTCTTTGGGTGAGGTTTATACCGACTACGACATCGAGAATGCCATGACCGTAAAGCCCTACGAGATGTCGCTCGATGTCGCCTACTCACAGATGCTGAGCGAGACGTTCTCACTGGGTGTTGGTCTGCGTTGGATCTACAGCGACCTGCGCTATGACTATAGCGACGACTCCAAGCCCGCGTCAGCCTTTGCTGCCGACATTGCCATGTACTACAACAACTACCTGATGCTGGGCAACCGTGAGTGTCAGTTGGGCTTAGGTCTGGTGGCCAGCAACATCGGTTCCAAGATTTCCTATTATGGTGATGATGAGAGTCAGTTCATCCCCGCCAATCTCCGTCTGGGTGCCTCTTTGATGATACCTTTCGACGAGTATAATCGCTTCTCTATTGCTGCCGATGCCAACAAGCTGATGGTTCCCACGGTGCCCCGCCAGATGGTTGGAGAAGACAACTCCACCTATCAGGACCGTGTGCGCAAGGAGTATTCTGATGTAGGTGCCATTAAGGGCATGTTCCAGAGCTTCAGCGACGCCCCTGGCGGATTCAAGGAAGAGCTGGAGGAGGTGCAGTGGAGCGTCGGTGCCGAGTATGTCTATCACGACCAGTTTGCGCTGCGTGCCGGTTATCACCATGAGTCAGAGTCGAAGGGCAACCGCAAATACTTCACCGTGGGTGGCGGTTTCCGCATGAACGTCTTCTCGCTCGACGTGGGCTACGTCATCTCTACCGCCCAGTCGAACCCCCTCGACCAGACCCTTCGTTTCACCCTGGCCTTCGACATGGATGGTCTCAAGGATTTGTTTAAGTAAAAAAGATAATCACGATTGCAATGATAAGAGTTGGAATGGGATATGATGTCCACCGACTGGTTGCCGGTCGCGACCTGTGGATGGGAGGCATCAAGTTGGATTATGAGATGGGCTTGCTGGGCCACAGTGATGCCGATGTCCTCATTCATGCCATTTGCGATGCCATCCTTGGTGCCGCCAATATGCGCGACATTGGCTATCACTTCCCCGACACATCGGCCGAGACCGAAGGTATGGACAGTAAGATCATCCTGAAGAAGACCATCGAACTGATTGCTTCCAAAGGCTACCGCCTGGGCAATATCGATGCCACCATCTGTGCCGAGAAACCCAAGATGAATCCACATATCCCTGCCATGCAGCAGTGCATGGCCCAGGTCATTGGCTGCGATCCTGATATGATTTCCATTAAGGCTACGACCACCGAGAAACTTGGTTTTACGGGACGTCAGGAAGGCATCTCCGCTTATGCCGTTGCCCTGATTGAACGTGTGTAACTAAAAAAAATGTGAAACAACACCCAATTTCGAATTATTTTTCCTAACTTTGCGCAGTAAATAAACTAACTTATTACTGCAATCAAAAAATCATGAAAAGGAAAAGTATTTCGATATTGGGTCTTTTCTTATGCCTTGCCGTTACCATACAGGCTCAAAAGTGGACTGATGTAACTAGCATTTTCTTGAAGAGCCCGTCGTTCGATAACAATTCTAGTGAGGGATGGGTCGTCAGTCACAACGCTCAGTCCTTCAACGTCAGACTGGAGAGTGCCGAGTTCTTCAATGGCACCTTCGATCTCAACCAGACACCAACTCTCCCCCAAGGTCATTATCGCCTGTCAGTGCAGGCTTATTTCCGTATGTCGTCTAATCAGACGACGTGGGACGCGCGCCAGAATAGCAATGAAGCTATTACGGCCGAGTTGTATGCCGGTAATAATGCCACGACCCTGAAAAGCGTTTTCGACTATTCCTTTGATTCTTACAGAAACTACTGTTGGTCGCCCGATGGTTCTACCTACTTTCCCAACGGCATGGAGTCTGCCAATGAGGCTTTCAACAATGGAGGCTATGTCAATCAGTTGGAGTTCGATGCCAACGGCCAGACGCAGCTAGGACTGCGCAATTTTATCCGCGACTATAGTGACAACTGGTGCATGTTTGACAATTTCAAACTCGAGTACCAGGGCGAGTTCAATCAGGTGATGGTCAGCCAGATTGAGGTGAGTGTACCGAAGACCACACTTCAGGTAGGCGAGACCATCGACATTTCCGCCCGTGCGCTGCCTACCAACGCCACCAATCCCGAACTGACATGGAGCGTTGACAATCCTTTCATCGTCACTGTAGGCCCCGGTGGCCATTTGATTGCCCGTGGCGAAGGTACTGCCCATGTCACGGTCAGGACCATCGACGGTTCCGACCTGGCTCGCACGCTGACCTTCAACGTGACCAAAGCAACGGTAACACCCGACGGTCGTCAGTGGGTGGACATCACCTCTTCCTATCTCACCAACCCTGATTTCTCCTCCAGCGAACCGTTCGAAGGCTGGGACGTGTCGCGCATCAACGGTACGAACACCGTGCGTGCTGGGTCGATGGAGTTCTGGAATGCCTATATGTTCACTGCTCAGCAACAGATATCTGGTCTGCCAAAGGGTACCTATCGCCTCAGTGTGCAGGGCTTCCATCGTGGCTACGACCTCAATCCCACCTTGACGGCCTATACCAACAGTCAGCAGGACCGCTTCGCCTGTCTTTTTGCGGGCAACGAACGTGTGCTGATGCCTTCTTATTACGACCTGCGCTATCAGACTAATGATAACAATGGCTGGCAACATTATCGTCTGATGACAGACGACATGGCGTTTCAGAACTATGCCTTCCCTAACACCATGGAGACCACCTCGGTGGTTTATGACGAAGACAACTATAAGACATCGCTTGAATTTACATTGAACGATGCTTCTAACGACGTAAACATCGGTGTGACACTCGACGACCAGGTCTATCGCTCAGGCAACTGGTGCATCTTCAGCCATTTCCGCTTGGAGTTCTGTGGCGACATGGTGAAGGTGAACAATATCCAACTTTCTACACCTAATACAGAACTGGTGGTCAACGAGACCGCCCTGATTTCGGCCACCGTGCTGCCTGCCAATGCCATGATCAGACAACTCAAATGGTCGTCCAACAACGAGCAAGTGGCTGTGGTCAGTCAGCAAGGTGTTGTCAGGGCTGTTGCCCCCGGCACAGCTGTCATCACGGCTCAGGCCACCGATGGCTCAGGCGTCTCTCGCAGTGTGACCATCACGGTGAAAAACAGCGGCGACGTGACAGGCTCGGTGGTCATCAACGAGGTGATGGCAGCCAATGCCGATCAGTTCGTGAGCCCCGCCTTCAACTTCGACGGATGGGTAGAGCTCTATAACACCTCTGGCAAGACACTCGACCTGACCGGCCTCTACTTCAGTGATGATGCCAACAATCTCAAGAAGTGGCGCATGCCTGCCACCGTGGGCACCATCCCCGCTCGCGGCTATAAGGTAGTCTGGTTCGACAGTAATAACATTGCACCGCAGAACGCTCCATTCAAACTCGATGTGGATGGTGGCACCATCTACCTCAGCGATGCCACTGGCAAACTGATTGCCAGTCAGACCTACCCACAAGCCCTGGAGCGTGTCAGCTATGCCCGCACCACCGATGGCGGCAGCACCTGGGGACAGACCTCCATGCCTACGCCTGAAGCCTCTAATGCCACGAGCCGCTTTGCCACCGAACAGTTGGCAGCGCCTGCCGTTGATCAGGACTCACGCCTCTTCGATGGTCCTTTCACCGCCACGGTCACCATCCCTGCTGGCACCACCTTGCGCTATACCACCGATGGCTCACTGCCCACATTAGACAATGGCAGCACTTCTACCAATGGCACCTTCCGCATCTCAGAGACCACTAACCTGCGTCTGCGCCTGTTTGCCAACAACAAGCTTGCTTCGCCCGTGACCACACGTTCTTATATCTATCGCATCCGCGACTTCATGTTGCCCGTAGTCTCTGTTGTTGCCGACGACCGCTTTATCTACAGCAACGAGATGGGCGTCTTTGCCAAGGGTCCCAACGGGCGTCCTGGCAATGGCCAGTCTGAAAAGTGCAACTGGAACATGGACTGGGAGCGACCTGTCAACTTCTCGTATCTCTCGGCACAGGGCGACATGGTATTCAACCAGGATGTCGATCTTGAGATGTGTGGCGGATGGAGCCGTGCCTGGGATCCTAAGGCTTTCAAACTGAAAGGTAATAAGGAGATGGGAGGCAATAAGAACCTGCTCTATCCCTTCTTCTCGGCAAAGCCCTACAACCGCAACCGTACCCTGCAAATCCGTAATGGCGGTAACGATAACGTCTGCCGACTGCGCGACCCGGCCCTTCAGATGATAGCCAGCTCAGCCCATCTAAACCTAGATTATCAGGAGTATCAGCCCGTGCACGAGTTCGTGAACGGTCAGTATATGGGCATGCTGAATGTGCGTGAGCCCAACAATAAGCACTTTGTGTATGCTAACTATGGATGGGACGACGACGAGATTGACCAGTTTGAAATGTCGCCCGACTCAGGCTATGTTCAGAAGTGTGGTACGAAAGACGCCTTCCTCGATTTGGTCAGCCTCTCTGAGTCGGCAGCCAATCCTGAGACCTATGCTGAGATTTGCAACCAGCTCGATATCGATGCCTATGCCAACTATATGGCGCTGCAGCTCTATCTGGCCAACTGGGACTGGCCTCAGAACAATGTCAAGGGCTTCCGCCATCAGGATAATGGTAAGTTCCGCTTCGTAGCCTTCGACCTCGATGGCGTGTTCAGCTCTAACGATCCCTTCAATGGCTTCATGGGTAAGGAGTACTACACCTTCGACCAGCTCTATCCTGTTGAGTTGGGACGTATCTCTGATCAGATACGCTTTGTCACGCTTTTCCGAAATATGCTTGCCAACAGCGACTTCCGCCGCCGTTTCACCGATGTCTATTGCATGATGGGCGGCAGCGTGTTCGAGGCTCAGCGCTCTAAAGCCATCATCAATAGCATCATCGATATCACCAACCCGGCATTGGCACTGGAGGGACGCTCTGCCAACAATACCGCCAATCAGCTGAAGAACAATCTCAGCAATCGTCTGCTGACGTCTATCCGCGACTTGTGCAATTATCAGCCCATGCAGTTAGACTATGACAATCGTCAGTATGTAACGCTCAGTACCGATATTGCCAATGCCCAGTTGCTGATAGATGGCCTACAGGTACCCACCAACCGCTTCTCGGGTTACCTCTTTGCTCCAGCCACCCTTCGTGCCGTGGCTCCAGCCGGCTATATATTCCAAGGCTGGAAACAGCCGTCGCAGAAAAGCGAGACGACGCTCTTTGACAGCGGCACCACCTGGTCTTACTATGACCAAGGCTCGTTAGACAATGCCGACTGGACCTCGCCCACCTATCAGACCACAGAATGGAATACGGGCCGTGCACCTCTTGGCTACGACAATCCCAATGTCTCTACATCTACCCGTCTGGACTACGGCGACAATACAAACGATAAGCGCCCCACATACTACTTCCGCAAGAATGTGATGCTGACCGCAGCACCTGCTGCCGATGCCGAGTTCCGTCTCTACTGTACCGTCGATGATGGCGCAGTGGTCTATGTCAACGGTCATGAGGCTGGTCGTTATAACATGCCTTCTGGCAATGTGAACTACAACACGTTTGCCACAACCTATGCTAACGACAATCCCGACCGTGTGTTCTTCACGCTCGACGCCTCTCTGTTCCAGCGTGGCTCCAACGTCATTGCCGTGGAACTGCACAACAATCAGGCCAACTCGTCAGACATCCTTTGGGATGCCTCGCTCGGTATGCTGAGCGAAAACAACAGCTCCCCTGTTTACTATTCTACGAAGGAAGAGATCACCCTGCCCGAGGGCGAGGTAGAACTGGTGGCAAGTTTCCGCCCGATGAACACCATCGAACGAATGGGCTATCGCGTTAATCCTGTTTGCATCAACGAGGTGAGTGGTTCCAACAGCATCTATATCAACGAATATGCCAAGAAGAACGACTGGGTGGAACTTTACAACACCACCGATGCCGACATAGATGTGGAGGGAATGTTCCTCACCGACGATATCGACCAGCCCATGAAGTATCAGATTTCGAAGAGCGGTACCAAGGTCAACACCATCATTCCGGCCCACGGTCATCTGCTTGTGTGGTGCGACAAGCTCGCCACCACCGACCAGGCCCTTCATGCTTCGTTCAAGATCAGTGGCGAGGGTGGTTATCTGATACTCTCAGACCGTGGCCGCACCTGGACCGACAAGTTCGTCTATAGTGCTCACGACGGCAACACCACGGTGGGTCGCTATCCCGATGGAACTTCGGCTATCTACCAGATGAATGTGCCCACCATTGAGAAGGCCAATATGCTCACCAGTTATCTGGTAAAAGAGCCGCAGCACGACATCATCTCGGGCGTTCAGCCAGCTTTGGTTGCTTCGGCCAATGGCTTCCGCATCCGCTATGGAGCACAGACCTTGTTTGTGAAGAGCGATGAGGCTGACAACGCTGTTGTGGATATCTTCACCACCGATGGCCGACTGATAGAGCGCACAGCCGTCAACGTCGTTGGTGGTACCGCTCGCATCAATGTCTCTCATCTGCCTTCCGGCTTCTATGTGGCACGTGCCACCAACAGTCAGGGCACACGTGTCAGCTGTAAGTTCATGAAGTAAGAGTAATCTCATTGATAAGATATGGCGGCACTATTCGCACGGAATAGTGCCGCCATTCTTTTGCTTTGGCACCGCTATTGTGGCACTTTCGCATTGCAATAGTTTAGGTATTGATTCTCGTCTAGCCCCTGGCCGAGTCGATTCTAGCCCCTAGATGTGGTCGTTCTAGCCCCTGGAACCAGCGCATCCAGGGGCTGGATGTAAGCTCTCCAGGGGCTAGAACGACAACAAAAGTGCCACTCTTGCTCATCAAAAGTGGCACTTTTGCCTTGTAATACTTATCCTTTTATCATGCAATAGTGCCTCAATGGCTCTGCCAGTCAGATGCTTTCAAACAAGAAGTCACCGCTATTCTAAGCGAATAACGGTGACTTCTCTTCGTTGAAAGCTGTTAGTATGCAACAGCTGTTCTTGCTGTTTTATTTGCGGAAATGCTTGCGGAAGGTGGTCGTGCCGTCGGCACTGGCCGTTCCTACGTTCAGACACTTGTTGGAGGTGGCGTTGGCATCGATGAAGAAGGCCAGCTTATCATTGTCTGTCTTGGCGTAGTAGGGGCGCACGGAGATGGGCATGTCGGTGAGGAAGGCAGCAAAACCTTCGGCACCAGGAAAAGCCAACTGTTGGGCCATAGTCATGGTGGCGCAAAGAAGGAATGTAATTGTTAGAATGGTTTTAGATTTCATATTAGTCGATTAGTTTGCACTGCAAAAGTTATTGTTTTCTGCGATATAGACAAGCGTTTTAGGGGTATAAATAAAAAAAGTCCGCTGCAACTCTCTCGAGCAACAGCGGAACAAGCCTATGTTTAACTAAAAATCCTTTTTCTCTAAAAGAAATTTTCAATCCACAAAGGACTAAAAATTTGAAAGTTTAAAAGGGAGCTTCACAGCGACCTCCTGTTATCCTACAGTTGAAAACTTTCTTTTTTACCAATAACTAAAAACCTAAAACTATAAATATTACTACTAACCTAAAACAATCTATTAACCTTTTGATGATGCAAAGGTACGCACTTTTTGGGAATCATCAAGCAAGTATTGCATCATTTTTCGAAAAAAATGCAGTGTTCTTGACGTAAATCAACCAATTGTGTGCGATAACAGCGAAAAATACACTGTTTTTGAATGGATGTTGCAAAAAAGTAATTACCTTTGTCTCTGCTTATGAAAGTATTGATTGTGAACACGAGCGAACAGACGGGTGGGGCAGCAGTTGCAGCCAACCGTTTGATGGCTTCTCTAAATAATTATGGTGTAAAAGCCAAGATGCTGGTGCGCGACAAACAGACGCAGGACATCAGCGTGGTGGGACTGGAAGGAAAGCTGCAGAAACGATGGTATTTCCTTTGGGAACGCTTTGTGGTGTTCTGTAAGTTGCACTTCCAGCGCGACCATCTTTTCGAGATAGACCTGGCCAATGCCGGCACCGATATCACGCGACTGCCTGAGTTTGCCGAGGCCGACATCATTCATCTGCACTGGATTAATCAGGGCTTCTTGTCGCTGAAGACCATCGGCAAGATCCTGCGCAGCGGTAAACCCGTGGTGTGGACCATGCACGACATGTGGCCCGCTACGGCCATCTGCCACCTGACGCTGGGATGCAACAACTTCCGCACGGGCTGTAAGAACTGCAAGTATCTGCCTGGCGGCGGAGGCGAACATGACCTTTCGACACGGGTGTGGAAACGCAAGGAAGCCATGCTGGAACAGGGCAGCATCACGTTTGTGGCCTGCAGCAAGTGGCTGGAGCAGGAGGCTAAGAGCAGTGACCTGCTGCAGGGACAAAGCATCACCAGCATCCCGAACCCCATCGATGTGAACCTGTTTTGTCCAGGGTCGCGCGAGGAGGCTTGTCAGGCTGAGGGTTTGCCCACCGACCAGCGCCTCATCTTGTTTGTCTGTCAGCGTGCCACCAACCCCAACAAGGGCATGCAGTACTTGATAGACGCCTGCCGGAAACTGGCCGACGAGCATCCCGAGATGAAAGAGAATACGGGCGTCGTCATCCTGGGCGGCCATGCCGACGAGGTGGCGCAGCAGTTGCCTTTCGCTGCCTATCCCATGGGCTATGTCAGCGATCGCCAGCGCATAGTGCGCCTTTACAGGGCAGCCAGCATGTTTGTGCTGCCATCGCTCAGCGAGAACCTGCCCAACACCATCATGGAGGCCATGGCCTGCGGCGTGCCCTGTCTGGGCTTCCGCGTAGGCGGTATCCCCGAAGAGATAGACCACCTG
Organism: Xylanibacter brevis P6B11; assembly: GCF_000621825.1. Taxonomy (NCBI): domain Bacteria; kingdom Pseudomonadati; phylum Bacteroidota; class Bacteroidia; order Bacteroidales; family Prevotellaceae; genus Xylanibacter; species Xylanibacter brevis. The sequence continues at coordinate 307,128 of NZ_KK211353.1, read as the reverse complement.
AAGAATGGCTATGTGGCCGACTATCGGTCGGTGGCAGACTTGGCCAAGGGCATCGACTGGATACTGAACAAGGCCGATCGTGCAGCGCTGAGTGCTGAGGCTGTGAAGAAGGTGCGTCATCACTATGCCACGCAGCAGGTGATGGTGCGCTATATTGAGGTTTATCAGCAAGTGCTGGCTCAGAAACACTTAATGATATGATACGTTTCACAGTTGTCACCATCACCTATAATGCCGAGCAGGTGCTGGAGCGAACGCTGCAAAGTGTGCTGCACCAGACCTACGAGGGAGTGGAGCATCTTATTGTAGATGGCAAATCCAAGGATGGCACCGTCGGCATGGCGCAGCGCTACAAGGAAGTGAGCGATGCCTCGGGCAATCACCATAAGGTGATCATCCAGTCGGAGCCCGACCACGGCATCTACGATGCCATGAACAAGGGACTGACGCAGGCCTCGGGCGACTATATCGTGTTTATGAATGCGGGCGACTTCTTCCCGCAGGCCGACACCATAGAGCAGATTGTGCGTCGCTGCCGACTGAGCGAGTGTGCCACGGCCGAACTGCCTGCCGTGCTCTATGGCAACACGGACATCGTGGATGGCGAGGGCCACTACCTGTATCCGCGACGTCTGCAACCACCTGCCCACCTCACATGGCGCTCGTTCAGAAAGGGCATGCTGGTGTGCCATCAGGCTTTTTATGTGCGCACAGACATCGCTAAGAACTTGCAGTACGATACGCACTATCGCTTCTCGGCCGACGTGGACTGGTGCATCCGCGTGATGCGCGAGGCCGAACGCATGGGCTTGCCGCTCTATAATATTAATATGGTGGTGGCAAACTATACCGAGGAGGGCGCCACCACGGCCAACCACCGTGCCTCGCTGAAAGAGCGCTACCGTGTGATGGTGAGCCATTATGGCCACGTCAGTACCTTCCTGATGCATTGTTGGTTTGTTGTCAGGGCGATACTAAAAAAGTAGTGACCCGCAAGCGAATCACTACTCCGTTAATAAAAATGTATGAAACCTAAATTAAGGTGGTGCCTCACTTCAGCACTACCTTTTTCTTGTTGACTATATAGATGCCGCGGGGCAGTGACTCTGGTGTGGTGCCTACGCAGCGTCCGTCGAGCGTGAAGTAGCGACGGTCGGCCTGGGGGCGTGAAGCACTGATGCCGTTGATGGCAGTGACGCTGTCAAACAGTCCGTTCTTGGTGTAATAGCCAGTGTTCACAAACGGCAGGTCGGCGGTTTGTGGCGAACCTCCGTTGCTGAAGATGATCTGTGTGGGCTGAGTGGTGAGTGGGCCTTTGTAGCTCCACTTCCACACACTGTTGCCGTTGGGCGCCTCACCCAGTTTGGTGCAGGCATCGCCCGGCCATGTGCCACCCGTATAGTTGACGGTGCTCCATGCCCAGCACTTGATGGTCTGGGTCCACGATGCAGGCGCTTCGAAGAAGGCACAGGTCTCGCCTGGATTGACCACGCAGAATTCTGGTATCACAATCTCCTCGCTGGCGGGTTTCTTCACCGTATAGGTGCGCGTCGTGATGCCGCTGACCTGATTGTTGATAAGCAGTCCCACCTTCAGTGTGGTGGTGCCCTCGGGGATGGTGATCTTGGTGCCACTGGCCACCTTGGTGCTGTTGGCCGTAGGATCCTGTCCGTCGGTGGTATAGACCAGCTCAGCATTGCTGGCAGTGACAGCCGTTAGCATGGCCTTCTGTTCGCCGGTGTAAACACCTGGTGCCAGATCAACGTAGGCCGTATTCTTTGAGGCGGGCAGGAAGTAGGCGTAGTGATGGCCCTCGAGCACTTTTTTCCACTTGTTGGTATCGATGGAGATGTTGGTGCCATTCACGTTGCCAACAGCTACAGCTAGGTTGTCGTCAATGCTATTGATAAGGAAGTTGGTAACGCTAAATATGTTGGTGTAGTTGCTCTGGTTGGTGATGCCGGCAAACTTGCGGGCGGCCACCATGGCCCTGATCTCGGTAGAGTAGTCGAGCCAGTGGGGCAGGAACACGCAGGGTGTGCCAGGCATGGCCAGCATGTAGGCATTGGCTGCCAGCGTGTCGCGCACCAGCGGACCGCTTGAAGAACCGTCTCTGCGCAGCTGCGTGTCGTGGTTCTCAACGAAGGTGACGGCATAGCGGCGGTAGCTGCCGTTGCTGTAGTTGCTGCTGATCATGGGCCAGTTGTCACCGTTCTGTTGGTTCAGTTTGCTCCAGCTGCGAGCATCGGTGGCATTGCGCACCACATACTTGAACTGGAAGTCGAAGGCTGCGCTCTGAATCTCGTTGTTCACCTTGGTGCCATTGATCCAGTTGACGATGGTCCCTGTGCCGTCCCAGCATTCGCCTACGGAGAACTCGGGGTTAGATGCTTTGTTATACATGCCGGTGAACGAGGGCGAGTAGCCTTTCACCATATCATAGCGGAAGCCCGCATAGCCCAGGTCGTTGATCAGAAAGTTGAGGTAGGCCTTGACGATGGTCTGCACGTTCTCACTGTTATGGTCCAGGTCGCGCATGCCATCCCAATCATCGCCGGTGTCGTTGTTGTTGCTCACGCTGAGGCCCAGCTTCTGGGCTTCGGTAGCAGCCTTGCCGCCATCATCGTTTTTACAGATGTCGGTGGACTTCATCTCGTAGGTCACACCTTTGTAGGTCTCGGCAGGAAAGTCCACCCAGTTAGACATGTTGCGACGGTGGTTGATGACCACATCGGCGATGGTTTTGATCTGTTTGTTCTTGAACGTGTTGATGAGCGAGCGCAGCTCAGCCTCGGTGCCGAACGAACTGTTGTAGTTGGAGAACCAATACAGGTCGTCGTAGCCCATGGACTTGCCGCCGCAGTTGCCACTCTGGGGCAGCCACACCAGGTCGAAGGTGCCCGCCATTTCGTCGGCTTGCTTTTCGAGTACAGTCCAGTTGGTCTCGTCGAACGAGTCCCAGAAGAACGCCTGCAGCATGACACCGCCATAGTTGGCTGGCCAACCTTGTGCTGACATGGTCAGTGGCATCAACAGGGAAAGAATGATAAAATGTAGTTTCTTCATAATCGAATATTACTTAGTTGTTTAGCTTTAGAGGGTAAAAAGAGGCGGACATGCTTGGTGATGTCCGTCTCTTCTTGTATCACAGGGGTAGGAGACCTCTGCTTGTGTCGGATTATTGTTTCTCGACCATGCGGGTCTTCTCTACCTGGCGAGTCTTCTCAACCTTTTCCTCGTACTCCTGGTACTTGGTGACCTTGAACTTGCCTTCGCCCTTGATGATGACGCAGCGGTTCTTGTCGTTCTCGGCAAATGGCTGAACGCTGTCGCCCTTCCACTCGGTGGTGATGTTCTCGGCCTTGATGCCGTGCTCGTTGATCAGCTTGTTGGCAACACCCTCGGCACGCTCCTTAGAGAGGCGCTCGTTGATCTCGTGTGTACCTGTGCCGGCATCGGCATAACCGACAACGGTGATCTTGGCGTTAGGATCGGTCTTGATCAGCTCGGCAGCCTCCTTGATGGCTTCGTCGATGCCCTGACCCTTCTGAACGTCGCTGACGCGGATCTGGTAGTAAACCACCTTCTCCATGTTGGCCTGTTCAACAGTCTCGATAGGACGCTGCTTCTTCACAATCTCTGTGTAAGGCTCGTCAACGAAGTAGGTCTCTTCAACCATCACGGGCTTCTTAGCCTTAGGTGCACCGAACTTGAAGGTCAGTCCCAGGAAGGCTGCAATCTGCCAGTCAGACTCATAGTTGCGCTTCAGGTTGAACTCGTCGTTCTTATAGTTAGCATCGAGTTCCAGTCCCAGTGCAAGGCTCTTAGACAGGTTGAAGTTGAACTGAGTGCCGAAGCGGCCGTTGAAGGTCCAACGGTCGGGATCGCTGGTCTCAGGACCAACGGTGTTGTTGCCGAAATCCTTCTGAGCGTGGATGTTGTAGTATTCATCGAAGTCCCAGCCGTAGTTGGTGCCGAAACCAGCGATGAAGACCCAGTCGAAGAAATCGTTCTGACGATTGGGGCTGATGAAGTTGGTCAGGTTCACCAAGAGGTCAACATCGCCTGTGACAGCCTTGAACTTATATTTCGTGTCGGCCGTCAGGAAGGGGTAACGACTGGCTTTCATGCCACCGCCAATCTCCCAACCCTGCACGTGCAGACGTGCACCAATCTTGGAGTTGAAGTAGCGACCAAACTGGGCTGCAACTTGTGGTGTGAACAGGTCCATGGCCTTGTAGTGTGTCAGTGTGATCTGTCCGCCACCCTGTATGCCAAAGAAGTTGTAGGGATACTTTTCCTCTACGCTCTGTGCGTTGGCTGCGGTGGACACTCCGAAGAAGAGTGCCACTGCAGTTGCTATATTAATAATTCTTTTCATATCAGAAAATGTTTTTTAGTTACTGATTATTCTACTGTGCAGTAAATCTTGTCAGATGTCTTACGAGTGGGGTAGAGCTTGATCGTTTTACCACTGATGGTTAAGTTGCCACCGCCCAAAGTAAGGTCATCTTTGTCTCCACCGAGATTAATCTTCCAGTCATTGTCGGTAAGACCGTTGGCACGGAATTTCCACTCGCCTTCAATAGGTGTTGCTGTGGTCAGTTCGAAGCAGTAGTCGGTAGGATTCCAAGTCATCTGGCTACCTTCGTTCCAACCGGTGAAACCACCAGTGACACCCATGTAGTCAATCTTGGTTGCTTTGATAGACTTCTTAACCAGGTCAATCTCGAAATAGTAAACGCCTGCTTCGGCCACCTCGATGTTGTCGGTTCCGGAAACGCCTTCTTTGGTCTCAAAGGTACCGGCATTGATCTGGTCGTCCCAAGAGCCTGCCACTTTCTGGAATTTGAATCCCAGGCCATAGCTGTTAGGATCGGCCACATAGCAATAGCCAGTGTAGATGCCGTCACCATTTGCAGTGTATAACTTCTGGTCGGAAGCTGCCCATCCGTCGGTGGCACCAATGAAGAAGATGTAAGGATCGAATTTTGCTTTCTTAGGCATAACCTGCAGGTTGATGTCGCCGGCATTGATCTTCACTGCAGAACCGTTTTGTGAGGCAAAGAGAAGAATGGTGCCCTTGAGTGTCTTGAGCTCCTGCACGGTGCCAAACTGCGAGGCTACATAAGTAGAAAGGTCTGTACCTGATACCATACCATCGGCGGTGGCAGGTATTTTGCTGCCGTCTTCAAACACGATCTCTGCCCTGCTGAGTACGACGCCTTCAGGAAGCGCAGCTTCAGAAATAGAGAATACCTTGATGTCCTGGGCATCGCCGATTTCAACGGCGTTGAGATCTACAGGGTCTGCTTGTACTGCAGCAAAGCCGGGGAGTGCAACCGTACCGTCAGCTTCTACTGTAGTAAGGCTGGCAAACTCGTTATCTTCAAGACCGCAAGAGGTCATGAACAATCCCGCAAAAGCGAGCATATATAATGATAACTTTTTCATAGTTCTAATGTTTTTAGAGTTGTTGAGTCCTTTATTCGTCAGGAATAATCAGCATCTGATTCGTGATGTCGTTGAGGTAGAAATGATAGGTACCTGCTTCAACAGCGATGTTACCTGCACCGTTGGCACCAATCTTTGCGAAGGAATCGGCATTGGGTGTCCAATCCTTGTTTGAGCCATAGCCCCAGTTCACATCCCAGTTGTGGTTGGCACGGAACTTCAGCTCTGTGGCTGCGGTAAGTTTGATCTTTACATACCAGTTGTGAGGTGTCACCTGTGTCATCTCTTCGCCAGTATCTCCAGGCCATTCGTTAAAGCCACCAACCACGTACATGGCTTCATACTCAGTAGGAGTCTGATTCTCGAGCTTCTTCCACTCGTAGGTCATGTGGTGCTTGTCGAAGGTGAAGGTGTAGAACTCGCTTGATGGAGCGGTGATGGCACCTGCTTTCTCGTTGACCATTTCGCCAGAAGGATCTTCGCAGCCATCTGTTTTAGAACCATAAGCACCATCCCAATTCTCCTTTAACAGGTCTTCCAAGGTCCAGATCTTCAGGTTGGCCTTGTTCGTGAATTGTGTGGTGTAGGTGTAGATGTCGTCACCTTCGGGATAGAAGAGGGCTTTCTGTGCATCCGTCTTGTTCCAGTTGGTCAGTGCACCAACCATGTAGAGCTTCAGAATCTCAACGGGAGGCATGACGAATGAAGTGGTGGCATTGAACTTCACTTCCTGAGAATAGGTAGAAGTGGTTTCTTCCAAACCTCTGAGAAAAGCATGAACACGGGCTTTGACAGATGCTGCCAGAGGAAATTCTACCTCGGCACGTCCCAACTCGATCAAGCCAGATGTTACTGCACCGGCGATTTCTTTGATGGGAACCGTGATAGCCTTGCAGTTCTCGTTGGTCGTTTCTGTTGCTTGCCATGAAGACCATGTGTTGCCATCCTCAGAAGCAGCAAATTCCATCATGTAGATGATAGGTGCTGTATAACCATAGTTGGGCTGGTTGGCTTTGAAAGTCATGCTTTCAGAGTGGTCCATGTCAATGGTATTGGAGGTGATACCAGGAGCATAGAGCTCGAAACTACCGCTGTTTGGGACAGTGAGAACAGGATTCTCATCACGATCGGTAGAGCAGGCAGTAAAGGCTGCTAATGCCATGAGTATCGATGAAAATATACTTAATTTTTTCATTGTCGTTAATTTTATTATGTTATTTCCTTTTGTCTTGATGTGGCTGGGAGGCAGGTGCCTCCAGCGCACCATCGTTCAGATAGGTTTATTTATAACCGTTGTTCTGTTTCAGATTAGGATTAGCAATCAGATCGCTTGAAGGCAATGGGAAGATACTGCGGTAGGCAGAAAGTGTGCCACCGTTAGCTGTTCCACCAATCCATACACGACGAGTGCCAGTGAAATTGCCAAAGCGAACCATATCTATGCGGCGACGGCCTTCGAAACCGAACTCGCGGCTCCACTCGTCTTCAATATCTGCCAGCGAGAATGCGCTGAGGTTGCTGTTGGCATGTGCACGGGCGCGCAAATCCTTGATGTATTTCAGACCATCGGCGCTCACGTTGCCGCCATTCAGACGAGCATCAGCTTCTGCATAGGTGAGATAAGCCTCGGCCAAGCGGAAGAGTGGGAAGTCATAGTCGGTATGCTCGGCATTGTGGATAGGAGAACCGTCAGCGTGTGTGTTCAGGAACTTGATGTAGCCATAACCAGTAGAGAAGTCGTCTTCTGCGGTCATCTCCAATGTGTGATTCTTGGTCATGAAGAGGGCACGGTCGTCACTAGCTGCTGCTGTTACGTCAACAGGTGTTCCTTCGGGAGCATTATTGTTTGGGAACCACTTCTGAATGAAGTAGGGCTTTGCACGAATACCACCCCAGTTAGAGCTGATACCAGTGTCGTAAAGCTTGATGTCCTCGGCATTAACAGAACCTGCGCAGAGGAATACGCCGCCCCAGCTCTGGGTCAACTCACCGTCGAACAGAATTGGGAATACGATTTCTTTCTGTGCACCATTGGTGTCGTTGTCGCCCATGAACAGCAGTTGATAACCATTGTATCCGTTCTTTTCTGTAGTGCTTAGCTCATACTTAGATTGGATAGCCTTTTCAGCATAAGTGCGGGCATCGGCCCAACGGGCTGTGCCGGTATATACTTCGGCATTCAGGTAGGCACGCATCAACAGCATGTAGCCTGCTACGATGTCTGCACGACCATATTTCACTTCCTGTGCGGGAGCAAGCACATCTTTGCTTTGGCCTTCGCCGATAATGTCCTTCAGCTCGCTTTCAATAAAGTTAAATACTTCTGTGCGGGTGGCCTGCTTGGGAGCCTCCGAGGTTACGCTCGTAACAAATGGAGGATTGGCAAACATGTCCATCAGGTAATAGTAATAAAGAGCGCGCATAAAGCGTACCTCGGCAACTTTATGACTGTAGTCGTCGATAGATGATGAAGCATTGTCAAGGAAGTAGTTGCAAAGCGTCACACCAAACAGACAACGGTAATAAATACCACGGAGTAGGGGATGACCATCGCTCCAGGTGCCACGGTTGAATTCGGGAATACCATCATCGTCTAGCCAGGCACAGAGTGCTTCGTCGGAAGGCAGTTCGTTGGCATACCAGATAACACGCATGAACACAGACATACCTTCATCGATGTCGCTGGGAAGGTCACTGTCTCCGTGAGGGCCTGTCAGACCGGTCAGTGCCATGTTGCCATATATCTTATTCAGAATTCCATCATAGTCAGGTACTGTGGTTTGCTTTGGGTTGGGGTTGTTGGGATGCAACGAACCACCAAATATGTTGGAATCGTCAGAACATGCTGTGAAACAAAGTGAGGCAACTCCCACACAGGCCACAGCCATCATGTTTTTTATACCTTTGATATTCATAATCATTCTCATTTAATATATTAAGGTGCGGTTAGAAATTAAGGTTCACGCCAATTACGGTAGTGAACGGACGAGGATAGATGTTGCTCTCGATACCACCTTGGATTTCAGGATCCAGACCGTCGTAGTCGGTGATGGTGAGGATGTTCTGGGCGGTGGCATAGACGCGTCCACTGATGTCAGAGCCGAACAACTTCTTGAACGAATAACCCAAGGTGACGTTGTCGAGCTTGAAGAATGAGGCATTTTGAATCCAACAGTCAGAGCAGGCTTGCGCATTTGAAGAATCGGTCAAACCATATTTCAAAGCCTGTGTAGGAATGTTGTGCATGAAATTCAACACAGAGCCCAAACCGGCAGCGCTGATATAAGTGCCGTTGATGTTGGCATTGAATACGTGGTTGCCAATGTTGGCGCGTGAGTTAAAGCTCAAATCCCAGTTCTTGTAGATGACCTTAGAACCTAAGCCCATGGTGAAGTCGGGATCTGAATGATAGTAGAAGTAGCGGTCGCCACTGTCGAGAATGCCGTTACCATTACGGTCAACAAAGGTGTGAGGCACAATGTTGCCCTTTTCATCATATACCTGACGATATACGTAGAATGAAGAGGCTGAGTGGCCAGTCTGGTAGGCTTTACCATTCTTAGACAAGCCAATGCCGCCGTATTCAATCAGGTCGGAAGCCAGGTCGTCGATCTTGTTCTTGTTGTAAGTGAAGTTATAGGTAATCTCCCAGCTGAGGTCCTTAGAAACGATAGGACGTACGGTTGTCATGACCTCGACACCAGTGTTGTGGAGCTTACCAATGTTGCCTACGGTCTGAGCACCGAAGTTGGCGCCTGCAGGAACATAGACATTGTTAATCAGGTCTGTGGTCTTGCGATAGTACCAGTCTGCAGTCAGGCTGAAGCGGTTGTTCCACAGAGAGATATCGAAACCAGCATCGTATGTGGTGGTCTTCTCCCAAGTCAGGTCAGGATTGTAAACGCCTGGACGTACGGTCTGGCCATTACCGAAGATGGGGTAGTAGGCGTGGTCGTAGTTGGCTGTGAATGTAGGCATGTAGTAGAAGTCATAACCAATGTTCTGCTGACCAGTCTTACCATAGGTCAAACGGATCTTCAAATCGTTAATGGTTTGATTGTCGCGCAGGAAAGATTCTTCCTTTACACGCCATGCAAAAGCGGCTGCAGGGAAGTAGCCCCACTTTTCGCCTGTATCAAAACGAGAAGAACCATCGGCACGCATGGTGAAGGTGAAGAGGTAGCGGTTCAACAGAGTATAGTTGACGCGGCCAATCCAAGAACGCAGGCGGTTCTCTGATTTCCATTCGGTGATACCGGTAGGCTCGTTGTAACGGTCGCCAGCACCAACAGAGGCTGTCTCAGGAATTCGGCCGTAGCCATAGTTATCGCTTTCAGCGTGATAGCGCTGCCACTCATAACCCACCTGTGCATCGATGTTGTGAACATCCTTTACCAGTTCCTTGGTGTACTGTGCAAAGATATTGAAGATGTGGTTGTAGTTGTTGTTCTTACTCCAACCGTCCCAGCCGTAGTAGTAGCTAGAGGTGGTGAGAGGACTATTGGTGGTCTCCTGACGTGCACGTGTGAGGTTACCTGCCAGGTTACCAAGGATATGTAGGTCCTCAAAACCGTGGATGGCATAGTCAAAACCAAAGTTGCCTTGTACGGTCAGGGCCTTAGACAACGTACCATTGTTCTCTGTAAGAGCAACGGGGTTTGCTGTGGCGTTGGCGTCGTATGCATATTGCCAGTTGTTGTCATTGGGGTATGAGGCAGCCTTAGCCCACTGATAATAGCCGTTGAAATAATCCTTGTAAAGGTCCTGATCCATGTGGATAGGCTTCGTAGGATCCATATAGGCGGCTGCACCAACAGCACCATTGTCCCAACGACGCTCAGCGTTCATGATCTTTCCAGAGATGTTCAGACGCAAGTGGTCGTTCAGCAGTTCTGGAGCCAAGTTGAAGCTGCCCGTATAACGACGGAAGAAGGTTGACTTAACGATACCAGGCTGGTTGGTGAAACCGCCTGAGATACGATATGGCATGTGTGCCGTACCACCGGTAACGGTGATGTTGTAGTCTCTTTGAATGGCTGTACGATAGATCTCGTCCTGCCAGTCGGTGTTGGCAAACAGCTGATTGCCGTTTGCATCACGGTAGCCCAGAAGTGCATATTCTGGACTGTCTTCACCAAACTTGTCTGCAATGAAGCTCTTGAAGCCAGGACCATCAAACACGTCGAGGGTCTTTTTCTTCATAGAGATTGAAACACTACCATTGAAGCTTACCTTTGGAGCACTGTTTGTCTTACCTTTCTTAGTGGTGATGATGATGACACCATTAGATGCGCGAGAACCATAGATGGCTGTTGCAGATGCATCTTTCAGTACGGTAAAAGACTCGATGTCGTTAGGGTTGATAGATGCCAATGGGTTCATGCCCGAGATACCTGCAGGGTCGAGTTGCAGACCATCGACAACATACAAAGGCTCGTTGGATGCGTTCAGCGAAGCACCACCACGAATGCGGATGGTAGAACCTGCACCAGGAGCACCACCTTCATTGACGATGTTCAGACCTGCCACCTTACCAGACAGCATGTCGTCGGCACTCGTCTGCAGACCATGGCTCATCTCATCGGGCTTGATGGCTGTGACAGAACCAGTCAGGTCGTTCTTCTTAGCGCGACCATAACCAATGACAACGATTTCATTGATGACGGCTTGGTCTTCCTGAAGTGTTACCACCACATTGTGTGTAGCCTTGACGGTTGCCACCTGATAGCCTACATACGAAATCTGGATGGTTGCACCCTGATTAGCCTGCAATGTGAAATTACCGTCAAAGTCGGTGACGGTGGCATTCTGTGTGTCTGCCACGCGTACGGTTGCACCGATGATAGCTTCACCTGTAGCATCTTTCACATGACCTTTCACAGTAATGTTCTGTGCAAAGGCTCCCAGTGTCAGGAATATGCCCACAACGAGGGCTAGCATCCTGAATGGTAATTTAATGTTTACCTGCTTCATCATTACAATAGTTTAATTAATTAAAAGTTAGTTATTAGTATAATATGTTATTGTTTATTGTTGTTCAAATGGGCCTATGTTTGTCTTTATCGTTTTAGCTGTTATAGTTAGAAATCCGTTGCAAAGATAGATTTTTTTCAATCCGTTGATACTTTTTAATGATTAAAATCGTTATAGTAAGTGGTGCAAACGTTTGCAATTTTATTTGCTAACGAAATAAGTTCATAGGAGAACACCCGATTTAATTATTTAATAATTTTGCAACATCATAAAACTATGAATATCCAAAACGACATGAAAGAGAATACTTCGTTGACAATGAAAGACATAGCAAGGGAACTGGGCATCTCCGTTGCTACGGTGTCGCGAGCCTTGAAAGATTCTCCCCGCATATCAAAGGAGCAGCGCTTGCGCATACAACAGTTTGCACGCGAGCATAATTTCGTTCCCAACCATTTGGCCGAGATGTTGCGTTTGTCAAAGGTTAAACCTCAGAAACTGATCGGTGTGATTCTGCCAGAACTGGTACACTATTATTTCTCTTCTGTCCTGAAAGGTATCGAGGAGGAGGCGGCAGCCCATGGCTACCACATCGTGGTGGCAGTGAGCAACGAGCACTACGAGACGGAGACCAAGCTGTGTCAGTCGTTCATTGAGATGAAAGTTTGTGGTGTCATTGTGTCTCAATCGAAGGATACTCATAATTACGATCACTTCAACAGGTTGATAGAAGCTGGTGTGCCCCTGGTTTTCTATGATAGAATATGTACGGGCATCAACGCCAGTCGGGTGGTGGTAGATGACTATATGGGTGCCTTCAATGCCGTGAGCTATCTCATCCGCACAGGTTGTCGTCGCATTGCCTATTTCGGTTCACCGCTGAACCTGGAAACGTCCAAGAACCGTTTCAATGGCTATAAGGATGCGCTGTTGAAGAATAAGATCCCGTTTGACGAATCGATGACACGCATCTGTGACACACGTCACGATGCCGAGTTGATGACACCGACGCTTTTCGATGGTGACGTCTATCCCGATGCCTTCTTTGCCATCAACGATGATACGGCTTTAGGCATACTCTACACGGTGAAACATATGGGTATGCGTGTGCCCGAAGATGTGTCTATCTGTGGCTTTACCAATGGCATCAGGGCCACGTCTTGCGACCCGATGCTTACCACGGTAGAGCAGCGCGGCGAGATGGTGGGCGAGGAGGCTGCCAATATCCTCATTGGTTATGTAGAAGGCACTATCCCAAGAGATCATGTAGAGAGGCGACTGGTCAGAACACGCCTGATTGTCAGGGGCACCACGAGGTGAACACTGACGGGATGTTGGCCAACGAGCGTTCCTGAGGGAACCAAACGAAGTACTGATGACTAAGAAACAAAACAATATGAAACAAAAACCTAATTTAAACTTTTGGAAGCTCTGGAACCTGAGCTTTGGCTTCTTTGGCGTACAAATAGCTTATTCGCTGCAGAGTGCAAACATCTCTCGCATCTTTGCCACGCTGGGTGCTGATCCTCATTCACTCAGTTTCTTCTGGGTGCTGCCTCCATTGATGGGCATGCTTGTGCAACCCATTGTCGGCACGCTTAGCGACAACACCTGGACGCGTTTCGGTCGTCGTATTCCTTATCTGTTCGTCGGTGCAGCAATGGCTGTTTTGGTCATGTTGCTACTGCCCAATGCGGGTTCTTTCGGTCTTTCGGTGGGTGCCGCCTTGTGGTTTGGCGCCTGTGCCCTGATGTTTCTCGACACCTCTATTAATATGGCTATGCAGCCTTTCAAGATGTTGGTGGGCGATATGGTCAATGAGAAACAGAAGACGAAGGCTTATTCCATCCAGTCGTTCTTGTGTAATGCCGGCGGACTCATCGGCTTTGCTTTTCCTTTCATCTTCACGGCTGTAGGTATCGCCAACACCGCTCCTACGGGTGTGGTGCCCGATTCGGTTATCTATTCCTTTTATATAGGTGCACTTATCCTGATCCTCTGTGTGATCTATACGACCCTCAAGGTGAAGGAGTGGACGCCACAGGAATATGTAGAGTATAACGCACCTTCTGAACAGAAGGAAGAAAGTGCCAACTGGATTGCGCTGTTGCGCAAGGCGCCAGCTGCATTCTGGCAGGTAGGACTGGTGCAGTTCTTCTCATGGGCCGCCTTCCTGTATATGTGGAACTATACCACGGGCACTATCTCTGATACCGTATGGGGCACAACGGATGTCGCTTCGGCAGGCTATCAGGAGGCAGGCAACTGGACAGGTATTGTCTTTGGTGTGCAAACGTTAGGCGCAGTATTGTGGGCCATGGTGCTGCCTCAATTCAAAAACGTGAAAATTGCCTATGCCTTCAGTCTGCTGCTGGGTGGCCTGGGCTTCGCGCTAGTCCCCTTTGTACACGATCAGTATGTGCTCTTTGTCCCCTTCTTGCTTATCGGTTGCGCATGGGCAGCCATGTTGGCCATGCCGTTTGCACTGGTCACCAATGCCCTTCAGGGCTACGGACACATGGGCGCCTATCTTGGCTTGTTCAACTGCACCATCTGTTTGCCTCAGATTGCGGCAGCCCTGTTGGGTGGTGTCATCCTCTCGCTGGTGGGCAGTCATCAGTACAACATGATGTTCATTGCAGGCGCTATGCTGGCAGTGGGTGCACTCTGTGTAACTATTATTAGGGGTAAATCTTCCGACTAATATTTGGTGTTGTGCAAACGTTTACGTGCAACAAAATTCGAAATATATCCATAGAAGCAAAATAGTAATCCATAAAATTGCTATTTTTGTAGCAATTATAACTAAATAAGCGTATGAAATTACTATTCAACCTTGATTATCAGACATCATTTGGCGAACAATTGGTGATGAATATCATTGTAGATAACAACCAGACGGAAGTTCATACCATGTCAACGAGCGACGGATTGCACTGGACGGCAGAGATCTCTTGCTCAGAGAAAGGTTGTTTTGACTACTACTATAGTGTATGTCGCGGAAACAAGGTGATGCGCCATGAGTGGCTTGTTGAGCCTCATAGACTGGAGTTGACGTCCGTGAAAGGCGCTTGCTACAGAGTCTTTGACCACTGGATTGATATCCCAGAGGATAGCTTCCTCTATTCATCAGCCTTTACAGACTGTGTGATGGCTCGTGAGTGCAAACCGAGCACCAACACCGAGTATGCGCATACGATACGCTTAAAGGTGCGTGCACCCCAGTTGCAAACCGGTTCTCAACTGGCCATTGTGGGCAATGCATCCTATCTGGGTTATTGGGATTGTGCCAAGGCACGTCCGATGACAGAGCATGCATACCACGAGTGGGTCATCAGTCTGGATGCCGACAGGCTGCCCGAGATGTTCGAGTTCAAGTTTATCATCATGGGCGAGCCCGTGGTTTGGGAGAATGGTAGCAATCGTGTGCTGTTGAATTCAGAAATGTCACATGGCGAAGTGGTGGTCTATGAGTTGAACCAAGCCTGGTTCTCTATTCCTTCGTGGAAGGGTGCCGGTACGGTTGTGCCCGTCTTCTCTTTGCGCTCAGAAGGCAGTTTTGGCGTGGGCGACTTCGGCGATCTGAAGCTGATGGTTGACTGGTGTGCCAAAACGCAGCAGCGCATCCTGCAGGTGCTGCCCATCAACGATACCACGATTACGCACACTTGGCAGGACTCCTATCCCTATAACTCCATCAGCATCTATGCGCTTCATCCGCAATACACCGATCTGCGACAGTTGCCAGCGCTGAAAGACGAGGCCCAGCGTGCTTCGTTCGAACAACTTCGTCAGGAGTTGAACGCACTGCCACAGATAGACTATGAGCGTGTGAACAAGTCGAAGATGGACTATCTGCAGGCTGTTTTTGCACAAGAGTGGACCGGCATCAAGCGCCGTGCCACCTATAAGACCTTCTTTGAAAACAATAAAGACTGGCTGGAACCCTATGCCCGGTTCTGCTATTTTCGTGATAAATACGCCACGGCCCAGTTCTCAGAGTGGCCTGCAAAGTTGCCTAAGGCCGACCAGAAAACCGTAGAGTTCTGGTATTTCGTTCAGTATAATCTCGACCAACAGATGCGTGCCGCTCACGATCATGCCCGCAAACAGGGCGTTATCCTGAAGGGTGACATCCCCATCGGCATCTCGCGCTATGGCGTTGAGGCTTGGGTAGAGCCACGCTATTTCAATCTGAACGGACAGGCTGGTGCTCCGCCCGATGCCTTCTCTGTCAACGGACAGAACTGGGGCTTCCCCACCTACAACTGGGACGAGATGCTCAGTGATGGTTGTCAGTGGTGGGTGCGCCGCTTCCGCAAGATGCAGGAGTATTTCGATGCTTATCGCATTGACCACGTGCTGGGCTTCTTCCGTATCTGGGAGATACCCATCGATGCCGTTCATGGCTTGTTGGGTCAGTTCTCGCCAGCGCTGGGCATGACTAAAGAAGAGATAGAAGCCTACGGCCTACACTTCCAGGAAGAGTTCTTCACACGCCCCTTCATTGCCGACTGGACACTGCAGCGCACCTTTGGCGAACGAGCTTCCTACGTGAAGGAACACTTCCTGAACCACCTGCACGATGACATCTGGGAGATGAAACCCGAATTTGACACCCAGCGCAAGGTGGAAGCATGGGCAAAGGATAAGAACGAGGATGCCCTGCGCGACGGACTGTATGCCCTCATTAGCGACGTACTCTTTGTGCGCGACCGCAAGGATGCGCATAAGTTCCATCCCCGCATTGGCGTTCAAAACGATTTTATCTACGAGGCCCTGTGGGACAACGACAAGGATGCTTTCAATCGTCTTTACAACGATTACTTCTATCGTCGCAACAACCAGTTCTGGTATACCGAGGCCATGAAGAAGTTGCCCCTGCTGACCCAAGCCACCCGCATGCTGGTTTGTGCCGAGGATCTGGGCATGGTGCCCGACTGCGTGCCCTGGGTGATGGACGAGTTGCGCATACTCTCGCTCGAGATACAGTCCATGCCAAAGAATCCCACCGTGCGTTTCGGTCATCTGCAGCATAATCCCTATCGCTCGGTGGCCACCATTTCCACACACGACATGGCCACACTGCGCCAGTGGTGGGACGAAGACTACGAGCAGACGCAGGCCTATTACAACCAGATGCTGCACCATGATGGTCCGGCACCACATCCCCTGACAGGCTATCTCGCCGAGGAGATTGTGTCCATGCACCTCATGTCGCCATCCATGCTTTGCCTGTTGTCACTTCAAGACTGGCTGAGCATCAACGAGCAGTTGCGCCTGCCCGATGCCGATGCCGAGCGTATCAACATCCCCGCTAATCCACGTCACTACTGGCGCTATCGCATGCATCTCACCATCGAACAGCTGATGCAGGCTGACGCCTTCAACCGCGAGGTGGCTATGTTGATACGCCGTGGAGGAAGATGAAATAACTCTTATAATAATATATCAAAAAGCTAGATTGTAAGTATGAAAATTAAAGCACTCTTCGCAGTGTTGGCTGTGCCCGTGATGGCGATGGCCGCTGAGGTAAAATCGCCTAACGGAAATGTGGTAGTAAACTTCTCTGTAGATGGCAATGGCCGTCCTGTCTATGAGATGAGCTACAAGGGGAAAACCGTTGTAGCCCCCTCGCACTTGGGACTCGAACTGGCCAAGGACAAGCATGCATCCAAAGGTATGGATGAGACCAACCTCTTGGATGGTTTCAAGATCAAGAAAGAGGAAACTTCAGAATTCAGCGAGACCTGGCGCCCTGTATGGGGCGAGACCAGTGCCATTCTGAACCATTATAATGAGTATGCCGCAACGTTGCAGCAGGAAAAGGAACAGCGCGAGATCGTGGTTCGCTTCCGCGTCTATAATGACGGTATCGGTTTCCGTTATGAGTTCCCGCAGCAAAAGAACTTGAACTATTTCCTGATTCAAGAAGAGAAGACCGAGTTTGCCATGACCGGCGACCACACCGCATGGTGGTTGGCTGGCGACTATGACACTCAGGAGACAGAGACTCAGGAGACCAAGCTCTCTGAGATCAGAGGTCGTCTGAAGCAGGCCGTGAACTGGGGCAACTCGTCGGTAGCAGTGTTCTCTGAGACTGGTGTGCAGACATCCCTGCAGATGAAGTCGGCCGATGGCTTGTATATCAACATCCACGAGGCTGCCTGTGTGAACTATGCCACTATGCATCTGGAACTGATTGATGAGCAGACCAAGGCCTTCTCTACCAAGCTCGAAGGCAACAGCAACGCATACACACCCTGGCCAAAGCCCTCTGTTTGTCCGTTGCCAAAGCCCTTCACCTTCGTCAGCCACCTCACACCCGATGCCACTGGCCTGAAGGGTTGCATGCAGACGCCTTGTCAGTCGCCCTGGCGCACGGTGATGGTCAGCGATGATGCCCGCGATATGCTGTCGTCAAACCTCATCCTGAACCTCAACGAGCCTTGCGCGCTTGATGATACCTCTTGGATTCACCCCACGAAATACTGCGGTGTGTGGTGGGAGATGATTGTGGGCAAGAGCTCATGGAACTACACTGACGACTATCCCTCTGTATATATAGATAAGGTGGATTGGAACAGCGTGAAGCCAAACGGTCGTCACGGTGCCAACAACGAGAAGGTGAAGCGCTATATCGACTTCGCTGCCGAGAACGGACTGGACCAGGTGCTGGTAGAAGGTTGGAACATCGGTTGGGAAGATTGGGCCAACATGTGGAAGCGTGATGTCTTCGACTTCGTGACCCCTTATCCCGACTTCGACATCAAGATGCTGAACGACTATGCGCATTCTAAGGGCGTGAAACTGATGATGCACCACGAGACCAGTTCTTCTACGCAGAACTACGAGCGCCACATGGAGAAGGCCTATAGCCTGATGAACAAGTACGGCTACGATGCCGTGAAGAGTGGTTATGTGGGCGACATCATCCCCCGCGGTGACCACCACTATAGCCAGTCTATGAACGACCACTACCTGTTGTGCATCAAGGAGGCCGCCAAGCATCATGTCATGGTCAATGCTCACGAGGCCGTACGTCCTACAGGTTTGTGTCGTACCTATCCCAACCTGGTGGGCAACGAGGCTGCTCGTGGTACCGAGTACGAGGCTTTCGGTGGCTCACGCCCCGACCATACCGTCATTCTGCCCTTCACCCGTCTGCAGGGTGGTCCGATGGACTACACCCCCGGTGTGCTCGAGACCCAGCTGAAGACCTGGAGCGACAACCCCAACTATGTTCACACCACGCTGGTAGGTCAGCTGGCACTCTACGTCACCTTCTACAGTCCGCTGCAGATGGCTGCCGACCTGCCCGAGAACTATGCCAAGTATATGGATGCCTTCCAGTTTATCAAGGACGTGGCCGTGGACTGGGACGAGTCAAAATATCTCGAGGCCGAGCCTGCCGACTATATCACAGTGGCTCGTAAGGCAAAAGGCACCAACAACTGGTTCGTTGGTGGCAAGTGCGATGAAAACGGTCATAAGTCGGTCATCAAGCTCGACTTCCTCGACAAGGGTCGCAAGTACGACTGTACCATCTATGCCGACGCCAAAGATGCTCACTACGAGAAGAATCCTAAAGCCTATGTAATCACAAAGAAAGTTGTTAAACAGGGTGATGTGCTGAAGCTCACCGAAGCTCCTGGAGGTGGCTTTGCCGTATCGCTCATAGCAAGATAAGCCTATGAAAAAAGCAGTATTAGCAGGAATGGCAGCGTTGATTGTTGCGTGTGAACCAGTGAAAGAGTGTTTCACGTTTGATGAGGTGACCTATACCCCCCGTCAGACGGTATTCAAACTTTTTGCACCTTCTAACGCCACCTGTCAGGTGGTGATAGGGGAGGATACCCTTCAGATGGAGCAATTGGCCGACACCATTTGGACTGCTACTGCTGTGGGCGACCAGAAAGGCAAGACCTACGAGTTCCTGGTCAACGGCCAGGCCTCGCCAGGTGTCTTTGCCAAGGCCGTCACTGTCAACGGCCAGAAGGGCGTTGTCGTGGATATGGCCGAAACCAATCCCAAAGACTGGGATGCGGATATTCCCGTGCGTCGTCCTTTCAAGGATATCATCGTTTATGAGATGCACCACCGCGACTTCTCGGTGGCCAACGAGTCGGCTAAATATCCCGGCAAATATCTGGCACTGACAGAGCTGTGGGCCATCGATTATCTCAAGGAGTTGGGCATCAATGCTGTGCATATCCTGCCTTCCTACGACTATGGTTCGGTGGACGAGACCCGTCTCGACGAGCCTCAGTACAACTGGGGCTACGACCCGGTGAACTACAACGTGCCCGAGGGCGGCTATTCCACCGACCCCTACACCCCCACCACACGCATCACCGAGTTTAAGCAGATGGTGCAGGCGCTCCATCAGGCCGGCATCGCCGTGATTCTGGATGTGGTGTATAACCATACGTACAACATCGACAACAGCAATTTCCAGAAGACCTATCCCGACTATTTCTATCGTAAGACCACCGACGGCCAGTATTCCAATGGCTCTGGTTGTGGCAACGAGACGGCCAGCGAGCGCCCCATGATGCGCCGGTTCATGATTGAGAGCGTGAAATACTGGGTCAACGAGTACCACATCGATGGTTTCCGTTTCGACCTGATGGGTGTTCACGACATCGAGACCATGAAGCAGATACGTGCTGCCCTCGACAAGATAGACCCTGCCATCTTCATGTATGGCGAAGGATGGAGTGCCGGTGCATGTGCCATCCCCAACGAGCAGTTGGGCATGAAGGCCAACATCCGTCAGTTGCCTGGCATTGCTGCTTTCTCCGACGACATGCGCGATGCATTGCGCGGCCCCTTCTCCGATGATAGTAAGGGTGCTTTCCTTGCCGGCATCCCTGGCATGGAGGAAAGCTTAAAGGCCGGCATTGCTGGCATGATCGTTCATCCACAGGTGGACTATACCAAGGTGAACTACTCTGACGCTCCTTATGCTCTTGAGCCTACACAGATGATGGCGTATGTGAGCTGTCATGACGACATGTGTCTCACCGACCGCTTGCGTTCCAGCATACCAGGCATCAAGGACGACGAACTGGTGCGTCTCGACCTGCTGGCACAGACTGCCGTGTTTACCTCTCAGGGCATCCCCTTTATGTTGAGCGGCGAAGAATTGTTGCGCGATAAGAAGGGCGTGCACAACTCCTTTGAGTCGCCCGACAGTGTCAACCAGATAGACTGGCACCGTAAGCAGCAATACCCGCAGGTGTTCAACTACTATAAGAACCTCATCGCACTCAGAAAGAATCATCCGGCTTTCCGTCTGGGCGATGCAGCGCTGGTCAACAAGCATCTCATGTTCCTCGATACCAACGACGACTGCGTGGTGGCTTATGCACTGAAAGGCCATGCCGGTGGCGACGAGTGGAACGACATCATCGTTGTCCTCAATGCCAACCGCGAGGCAAAAATGGTGGATATCCCCAAAGGCCGTTATCAGGTGGTGTGCTGCGATGGCCAGATCAGCGAGAAAGGACTGGGCGAGGTGCACAGCAACCGCGTGTTGGTAGATCCTCAATCTGCATTAATCATTCATAACTAAGCAAATGAAACGAATCATATTGATGCTGGCCCTTGTGGCACAGTTCACCGCCTCTCATGCGGCAAAGGTTTCTGTTGACCGTATCGAACCTACCGATTGGTACGTGGGATTAAAGAATCCACAGGTTCAGCTGATGGTCTATGGCAAGGGCATACGCGATGTTGCCTCTGTCACCACCGACTATCCTGGTGTGCGTATCGATAGCTTGGTGCGCCTCGACTCGCCCAACTACCTGTTGGTCTATATGAACGTGGGTGATGCCAAGCCTGGCATGCTGACGCTGAACTTCGACAAGAAGAAAGTACAGTATCAGTTGAAAGCCCGCAAGATGAAAGGTGAAGACCATCGTGGTTTCGATATCAGCGATGTGCTCTATCTGTTGATGCCCGACCGCTTTGCTCAGGGTGCTCACCATCAATCGCAGGTGAAAGGCCTGCGTCAGTATCGTGAAGACCGCCAGGCACCATCACTGCGTCATGGTGGCGACTTGGAAGGCTTGCGTGAACATCTGGACTATTTCAATGACCTGGGTGTCACAGCCCTTTGGTTTACGCCCATTCTGGAGAATGACTCACCCGACATGATGGAGACATGGTCCACCTATCATGGTTATGCCTGTACCAACTACTACCGTGTGGATCCTCGCTTTGGTACCAACGATGACTATTGTCGTCTGATTGCCGATTGCCATCAGCGCGGCTTGAAGGTAGTGATGGACATGATTTTCAATCACTGTGGTTTCGAACATCCGTGGGTCAGCGACATGCCTTCGAAAGATTGGTTCAACCAGTCAGAATGGTTGAAGGAGTCGGGAGGCACCAGCGATTCCCGTGGCACTAGTTTCCAGCAGACCAGTTATAAGCTGACACCCGTGGTCGATCCTTATGCTGCCGAGGTTGATAAGCAGGAGACGCAGAACGCATGGTTCGTCTCCACGATGCCCGACCTGAATCAGCACAACCCCCACCTAATGCGCTATCTCATCCAGAACTCCATCTGGTGGATAGAGACAGCCAACATCGACGGCATCCGCATGGATACCTATCCCTATGCCTTCCGTGAGCCCATGGCGCAGTGGATGAAAGAGCTCGACGAGGAATATCCTAATTTCAACACCGTCGGCGAGACGTGGGTCACTAAGCCAGCCTATACCGCCTCATGGCAAAAAGACTCAAAGTTGTCCGATACCAATAGCTATCTGAAAACCGTGATGGATTTCTCGTTCCAGGAGGCTATGGACTCTGCCAAGCGCGAGGAGACCGATGGCTGGTGGCGCGGCATGAACCGCCTTTACAACTCGTTTGCCTACGACTATCTGTATCCCAACCCTTCGTCGGTGATGGCTTTCCTTGACAACCACGACACCCATCGTTTCTTGGCTAATGGCGAAGACTCGTTGGCCTTGAAGCAAGCCCTGGCACTGTTGCTCACCGTGCGACGCATTCCGCAGTTGTACTATGGCACCGAGATCATGATGACGGGCACCATGGACCGCAGCGATGGGTATGTGCGCAAGGACTTCCCCGGTGGCTTCCCTGGCGACCAGCACAGCGCATTCACCAAGGAAGGGCGCACGGCCAAAGAGAATCAGATGTTCTCATGGTTGAGCAACCTGTTGCATTGGCGCAATGGCAACGAGACGATTATCCGTGGCATGCAGAAGCAGTTCATACCATATAATGGTATCTATGTCATCAGTCGCAGCTGGCATCGCAACACGGTGATGACCATCATGAACGGCACGTCTCGTCCTGCAGTGATGCCAGTGAAGCGCTATGCCGAGGTCATCGGTTCGGCCACCAAAGTGCAAGATGTACTCACAGGACGCACTTATGACTTGTCGCAAGACCTGAAGCTGCAGCCTCGGCAGACCCTCATTCTTGAATTCTTGGGCGATTGATATCCATCCCTATCATATACACAAAGCGCCGCTTCTCCATTCGAGAGGCGGCGCTTTGTGTGTATAAGTTAGTTTTCTATCCCATGGCATGATAATAGGGGCGGTTTTGCAACGTCATAGTTTAGCTTTTGATTTGCAATAGGGTTAGTTTTGACCTGCAAAAGCGTTAGTTTTGGTGTCATTCTAGCCCCTGGATGAGACGTTCCTAGCCCCTAGAACGACCACTTTTAGCCCCTAGAAGCAGCCCATCCAGGGGCTAGAAGTGACCATTCTAGGGGCTAGAACAGAAACTATTGTTTTGATTCTAGACTTTAAAAGTGGCGTTTCTAGACTTTAGAACTAGTGCTTCTAGACTTTAGAACTAGTGCTTCTAGACTTTAGAATGACTGATTCTAGACTCTAGATGGATACCAAAACAGTAACTATTGCAAGCTAAAAGTGGCACTCTTGGCTTGCAATAGTTACTGTATAAGCGTTTAAAAGCGTAACTTTTGCGTGCTAATAGCTGCTGAACGGGTGGGAGAGACGACCTTTATTCGTTCTTAAGAATGGCCGCACGCATGTCTTTCAGCAGGTCGCTGGCAAAGATAAAGTCGGTGAGCTTCTGGTTGGTGCTGTGCATGATGTCGCTGCTGACGCCCTGCCACTCCTTGTGGCCTTCGTAGATAAACACGATGTTTTCGCCAATGCCCATCACAGAGTTCATGTCGTGGGTGTTGATGATGGTGGTCATCTTAAACTCCTGAGTGATGCTGTGCAGCAGGTCGTCGATGACCAATGAAGTCTTAGGGTCAAGACCCGAGTTAGGTTCGTCGCAGAATAGATACTTAGGGTTCATCGAGATGGCACGGGCAATGGCCACGCGTTTCTGCATGCCACCACTGATCTCGCCCGGGTATTTGTTTTCGGCACCAATGAGGTTGACACGATCCAGACAGTCCATGGCGCGCTTCTTGCGCTCGCGCAGCGTCATCGACGAGAACATGTCCAGAGGGAACATCACATTCTCGAGCACGGTGAGCGAGTCGAAGAGGGCCGCACTCTGGAAGATCATGCCCATCTCGCGGCGCATCATCACCTTCTCTTCTTTCGACATGTGTACAAAGTCGCGCCCGTCGTAGAGGATCTGTCCGCTGGTAGGCTCAAGGAGTCCCACCAGATTCTTGATGAGCACGGTCTTACCACTGCCGCTCTGACCGATGATCAGGTTGGTCTTGCCATCCTCAAAGACGGTGCTGATGCCTTTCAATACTTGCTTTTCGTCGAAAGACTTATAGAGATTCTTGACTTCTATCATGACAGCAACTGGGTTAAGAATACATCACTGAACAGAATGAGCATGCTCGAGCTGACAACAGCATCGGTAGATGCCTTGCCCACATTCACCGAACCTCCCTCCACGGTGTAGCCGTAGTAGGCGGGCACACTGGAGATGATGAAGGCAAAGAACTGGCTCTTGATGATAGACATCCACAGGAACCAGGGGATGAAGTCGTGCTGCAGACCCAACGTCAGGTCGTCGGGTGTCATGATATGTCCGATGAAGGCTGTGCCATAAGCACCACCGATGCCCATGGCCGACGAGAAGATGACCAGGAATGGCATGATGGTGAGCATGCCCAGAATCTTTGGGAGAATGAGATAGCTGGCCGAGTTGATGCCCATGATGTCGAGTGCATCAATCTGCTGGGTGACGCGCATGGTGCCCAGCTCCGAGGCAATGTTAGACCCCACCTTGCCTGCCAGAATCAGACACATGATGGATGACGAGAACTCTAGCAGCATGATCTCGCGCGTGGTGAATCCCGCTACCCATCGAGGCATCCAAGGGCTCTCAATGTTCAGCTTCATCTGGATGCAGATCACGGCACCGATGAAGAACGAGATGAGCAGCACGATGCCAATGGAGTTGACACCCAACTGCTCCATTTCCTTGACGTATTGCTTCCAGAACATGCGGAAACGCTCGGGAACGGAGAATGTGCGTCCCATCAGCATCAGATAGCGTCCGAAGGTTGTCAGATATGAATGAATAATCATCGATTCAATATTTGTAGTTGGGTGCAAAGATACAAATTTTATTTAATATTGGAGCAATGTGAATTTAATTTCGTACCTTTGCATCAAAATTTTAGCACTATGGCAGAAGAAAGCATTGTCCTCAGAGCTGAAGGACTGGTGAAGAGATATGGCAAGCGCACCGTGGTGAACGGCGTGAACTTCGACGTGAAGCAAGGCGAGATTGTGGGCCTGCTGGGACCTAACGGTGCCGGAAAGACCACCTCGTTCTACATGACAACCGGTCTGGTGGTGCCCAACGACGGACATATCTTTCTGGGTGACCATGAGGTGACCAAGGACCCTGTCTATAAGCGTGCACAGGCAGGTATCGGCTATCTGGCTCAGGAGGCATCGGTGTTCCGCAAGATGTCGGTAGAGGACAATATCCTGTCGGTGCTGGAGATGACGGGCAAGCCCCGCGAGTACCAGTTGGAGAAGCTGGAGAGTCTGATCAAGGAGTTCCGCCTGCAGAAGGTGCGCAAGAACCTGGGCGACCAGCTCAGTGGCGGCGAGCGCCGCCGTTGCGAGATAGCCCGCTGTCTGGCCATCGAACCCAAGTTCATTATGCTCGACGAGCCTTTTGCCGGTGTGGACCCCATCGCAGTAGAGGATATCCAGTTCATCGTGTGGAAACTGAAAGACCGCAACATCGGCATCCTGATCACCGACCACAACGTGGAAGACACCCTGTGTATCACCGACCGCGCCTATCTGCTCTTCGAGGGACGCATCCTGTTTCACGGCACGCCCGAAGAACTGGCAGCCAACGAGATTGTGCGTAAGAACTACCTCACGGAATCGTTTGTGCTGCGCCAGAAAGACTTCCAGAAGATAGAGGCTGAGCGCATGAAAACAGAAGAAGATTGAGGTGCGTGCATTCGTTAAAAAATCGTAAACGTGATAGTTTTACGCCAAATATGAGTAATTTTGCACGCTCAAAACGATAGTATATAATTAATAAGGTATATAAAACAATGAATATTAAGTTTGAAAGTGCCGATAAAATCAATGGTTTGATGACCATCGCCATTGAGAAGGCAGACTACCAGGAGGCAGTAGACAAGAAGTTGAAGGACTACCGTAAGAAGGCTCAGGTGCCTGGTTTCCGTCCTGGTATGGTTCCTATGGGACTGATTAAGAAGCAGTATGGTACAGCCGTGAAGGTTGACGAGGTGAACCGCATCTTGGGCGAGAAGCTCTATGAGTACATCCGTGAGAATAAGATTCAGATGCTGGGTGAGCCCCTCCCCAACGAGGAGAAGCAGCAGCCCCAGGATCTCGAGGGCGACGGACCTTTCGAGTTTGTTTTTGATATCGCAGTAGCTCCCGAGTTTAAAGTAGCTCTGAACGGTAAGGATAAGATTGATTTCTACACCATCAAGGTTGACGATAAGCTGATCGACGATCAGATTCAGATGTATGCATCACAGGCTGGTGAGTTTGTTGAGGCTCAGGAGTGGAGCGGCAACGACACACTGAAGGGTGACCTGCGCCAGCTGGACGCTGAGGGCAACACACTCGAGGGTGGTATCACCACCGAAGGTGGCATGATTATGCCCAGCTACATCAAGGGTGAGGACGAGAAGAAGAAGTTCGAGGGTTGCAAACCCGGTGATATCATCGTCTTCAATCCTAAGAAGGCTTATCCCGACAACGATGCCGAGGTTGCAGCTCTGCTGAAGACCGACAAGGAGGCTATCAAGGACATGGATGCTGACTTCAGCTTCCAGGTGACCGAGATTCGTCACTTCCAGCCCGCTGCTGTTGACGCTAAGCTCTTCGAGCGCGTATTCGGTGAGGGTGTGAAGGACGAGGCTGACTTCCGTCAGCGCATCGCCGACAGCCTGAAGGGTCAGTTGGTGGCTAACAGCGACTACAAGTTCCTGCTCGACGTACGCAAGCACGCTGAGAAGAAGGTAGGCGACCTGCAGTTCCCCGAGGAGATTCTGAAGCGCGTGATGCTGAACAACAACAAGGACAAGGGCGCAGAGTTCGTAGAGAAGAACTTCAAGGCTTCTATCGACGAGCTGAAGTGGCACCTCATCAAGGAGCAGCTGGTAAGCGCAGCCGGTATCAAGGTTGAGGACGACGACCTGAAGAACGTAGCTAAGGACGCTATCCGTGCTCAGTTCGCTCAGTATGGTATGACCAATGTTCCTGAGGACGTGCTGGAGAACTATGCTGCCGAGCAGCTGAAGAAGCGCGAGAACATCGAGAACTTCGTTGACCGTGCCGTTGACGTGAAGCTGACAGCAGCTCTGAAGGACTCAGTGAAGCTGAACGAGAAGGAGGTAACACTTGACGAGTTCAACAAAATGATGCAGGAAGCATAAGAAAAGAATATTATAATTCTTTAACCAAAAAATAAAGTCGGGATGTATCACATCTCGACTTTTTTTCGTAATTTTGTATCAAGAAAGCACAAAAGATAAGAAAAACTATGAATGATTTTAGAAAATATGCAACCCAGCATTTGGGATTGAACGGACAGGTATTAGATGATGTTGTGAAGGCACAAGCCCAGTATTTGAATCCTTATATTTTGGAAGAGCGTCAGTTGAACGTGACGCAGATGGACGTCTTCTCGCGTCTGATGATGGACCGCATCATCTTCCTCGGCACACAGATTGACGACTATACAGCGAATACCCTGCAGGCACAGCTGCTCTATCTGGACTCAGTAGATCCAGGTAAGGATATCTCTATCTATATCAACTCGCCTGGCGGCAGTGTGTATGCAGGTCTTGGCATCTACGACACAATGCAGTTTATCTCAAGTGATGTGGCTACCATCTGTACTGGTATGGCTGCTTCGATGGCTGCTGTGCTGCTGGTGGCTGGTCAGGAAGGCAAGCGCTCGGCGCTGACCCACAGCCGTGTGATGATCCACCAGCCTCTGGGAGGCGTGCAGGGTCAGGCTTCCGATATCGAGATTGAGGCCCGCGAGATTCAGAAACTGAAGAAGGAACTCTATACCATCATTGCAGACCATTCGCACACTGACTATGACAAGGTGTGGAAAGACTCTGACCGCAACTACTGGATGACGGCAGAGGAAGCTAAGGAGTATGGTATGATTGATCAGGTATTGGTGAAGAAATGAAGAAGAAACAGTGTGATTTCTGTGGCCGTTCAGACAAGGAGGCCAGATTGCTGATATCTGGTATAGGAGGCGTTAATATCTGCGAGCACTGTGTGGAACAGGCCTACCAGATTATTCAGGAGGCAGGCATCATAGGTGGCGCATACGGTAAGAAAAGCGAATATACCCCCAAGGGATCTGTGCCAAAACCTGTAGAGATCAAGGCCTACCTGGACCAGTATATCATTGGTCAGGACGAGGCGAAGCGTTTCCTCTCGGTAGCGGTATATAACCATTATAAGCGTTTGCAGCAGCCCAAGGCTGATGATGACGGCGTAGAGATTGAGAAGTCGAACATCATCATGGTGGGCTCTACGGGTACTGGTAAGACACTGATGGCCCGTACGATTGCCCGTCTGCTGGATGTGCCCTTTACGATTGTGGATGCTACGGTGCTGACTGAAGCCGGTTATGTGGGCGAGGATGTAGAGAGCATCTTGAGCCGACTGCTGCAGGTGGCCAACTATGACGTGAGTGCGGCCGAGCGCGGTATCGTGTTTATCGACGAGATCGACAAGATTGCCCGCAAGAGCGACAATCCCAGCATCACACGCGACGTGAGCGGTGAGGGCGTACAGCAAGGATTGCTGAAGCTGCTGGAGGGTACGATGGTCAACGTGCCACCAAAGGGTGGACGCAAACATCCTGATCAGGACTATATCCACGTGGATACACGCAATATCCTGTTTATCTGCGGTGGCGCCTTCGACGGCATTGAGCGAAAGATTGCGCAGCGCATGAACACACACACCGTGGGATATAACTCGGTGCAGAATGTGAGGAAAATTGATAAGGACGACTTGATGCGCTATGTGCAGCCACAGGATTTGAAATCCTTCGGTCTGATACCAGAGATTATCGGCCGTCTGCCAGTGCTCACCTATCTGAACCCACTGGACCGCGATGCGCTGAGAAAAATCCTGGTAGAACCAAAGAACTCTATCGTCAAACAGTATATTAAACTGT
The DNA here is from genome assembly GCF_000621825.1 of Xylanibacter brevis P6B11. Classification (NCBI taxonomy): domain Bacteria; kingdom Pseudomonadati; phylum Bacteroidota; class Bacteroidia; order Bacteroidales; family Prevotellaceae; genus Xylanibacter; species Xylanibacter brevis. Next base: position 278,055 of record NZ_KK211353.1, on the reverse strand, counting down.
TTAAGATGGATGATATCGAGTTGACTTTTGACGAGGAGGCTCTGGACTTTATCGTGGATAAAGCCGTAGAATTCAAACTGGGTGCCCGTGGCCTGCGTTCTATCGTAGAAGGCGTGATGACGGATGCTATGTTTGAAGTGCCCTCGACAGATGTTAAGAAATTTAATGTGACACGCGAATACGTGGAACAGCAACTTGCCAAATCGCATAGCCTTTGATAAAAGATATGAATAATCTGACAGATGCCTTAAAACGATATTTCGGCTTCGACACGTTCAAGGGTGATCAGGAAGCAATCATTCAGAACTTGTTGAGTGGACGCGATACGTTTGTGTTGATGCCTACAGGCGGAGGAAAATCCTTATGCTATCAGTTGCCGTCGTTGTTGATGGACGGCGTGGCCATTGTAATCTCGCCCCTGATAGCACTGATGAAGAACCAGGTGGATTTTATCTCGCACCTGAGTGAACATGAGGGAACCGCCCATTTTTTGAATTCTTCATTGAATAAGGCCGCTGTTGATCAGGTAAAGAACGATATCCGTGCCGGACGGACTAAGTTGCTCTATGTGGCCCCCGAGTCGCTGACAAAGGAAGACAATGTCGAGTTTCTGAAGACTTGCAAGATTTCGTTTTATGCAGTCGACGAGGCTCACTGTATTTCAGAGTGGGGACACGACTTCCGTCCTGAGTACCGACGCATACGGCCTATCGTCAACGAGATAGGCAAGGCACCAATCATTGCTCTGACGGCTACTGCCACAGACAAGGTGCGTACGGACATCAAGAAAAACCTGGGCATCATGGATGCCGATGAGTTTAAAAGCTCGTTTAACCGACCAAACCTTTACTATGAAGTAAGGCCTAAAACCAAGGATATCGATAAGGATATCGTGCGTTTTATCAAGCAACATCCCGGAAAGAGTGGCATCATCTACTGCCTGTCGCGTAAGAAGGTGGAGGACCTGGCTGAAGTGCTGCGTGCCAATGATATCAAGGCGCAGTGCTATCACGCGGGTCTCGACTCAGCCACGCGCTCGCAGACGCAGGACGACTTCCTGATGGAGAAGATAGATGTCATCGTGGCCACCATCGCCTTTGGAATGGGCATTGACAAGCCCGACGTGCGTTTCGTGATCCACTACGACATACCGAAATCGCTCGAGGGCTATTACCAAGAGACCGGTCGTGCCGGACGCGACGGCGGTGAGGGTATCTGTCTGGCTTTCTATAGCTATAAGGACCTGCAGAAGCTGGATAAGTTTATGGAGGGAAAGCCTGTGGCCGAGCAGGACATTGGCCGACAGCTGTTGCAAGAGACGGCTGCCTATGCCGAGACATCGGTGTGTCGCAGAAAGATGTTGCTTCACTATTTCGGCGAACAGTATGACAAGGACAACTGTCACAACTGTGATAACTGTCTGCACCCAGGCACCAAGATTGAAGCACAGAAGCAGCTCTGTATCGTGCTTGAGGCCGTGATAGCTGTCAAGGAAAACTTCCGTGCCGACTATGTCATCGACTTCATTCGCGGTCGCGGCACCGACGAGATCGTGGCCCATAAGCATCACGAGCTGGAGGCATTTGGCGCTGGCGAGGAGTTCGACTCGAAGATATGGAACCCCGTGATACGTCAGGCTTTGATTGCTGGCTATCTGAAGAAAGAGGTGGAGAACTATGGCCTCTTGAAGGTGACGGCTGCCGGCAAGAAGTTCCTGAAGAATCCTTCTCGCTTTATGGTGGTGGAGGATCATGAGTTCAACGAGGACGAGGAACTGATGAATGCTGAGGGTAATACCAGTGCGCTGGATCCCACGCTGAGCGCCATGCTGCACGATCTGCGCAAGGAGTGGTCGCGCAAGCTGGAGCGTCCGCCATATGTGATCTTCCAGGATGTGTCTTTGGAACAGATGGCTACCGACTATCCTGTGACGCTCGATGAACTGAAGAACATTCAGGGCGTGGGCGATGGAAAGACCCGACAGCCCTATGCCAAGGCTTTCGTGGATCTGATCAAGCGCTATTGTGAAGAGAACGAGATAGAACGACAGTCGGACCTGCGCGTCAGGACGAAACCGAAGGATTCGATGAAGAAGCTCAAGATTCTTCAGAATATCGACCGTCGTATTGCACTGGATGATATTGCGAATGCACTGGGTATTGAGTTTGACGAGTTGCTGGATGAACTCGAGGGCATCGTGCTGTATAGTGGCAACAAGGTGAACATCGACTATTTCCTCAACGACATCATGGATCCAGATGATATCAACGATATCTACGACTATTTCGCAGAACAGGAGAAAGACGATATCGAGGCCGCTTTCGACGAGTTTGGCAGCGATTTCTCCGAGGACGAGATTCGTCTGGTGCGTATCAAGTTCATTTCGGATATGGCCAACTAAGCGTGGCTTGCCCATGAGTGGAATGCGCGTTAAATCGTATTAATAAATAAGAGAAAATGCGTGAAAGATGTCTGCTAAGTGAGGAAAAATGAGTATCTTTGCACGCAATAAATTCAAAAGTACCATATTATGTCATCATTTATTGCAGATAAGATTGTGATGGACGGTCTCACTTTTGACGACGTCCTGTTGATTCCCGCTTATTCAGAAGTACTGCCTAAAACGGTAGAGTTGCAAACACGTTTCTCACGTAACATCGTGTTGAATGTGCCCTTTGTTACTGCAGCTATGGATACCGTTACGGAAAGTCAGATGGCTATCGCTATCGCACGTGAGGGAGGTATCGGTGTGATCCACAAGAACATGTCGATCGAAAACCAAGCACGCGAGGTGGCTATCGTTAAGCGCGCAGAGAATGGTATGATCTATGATCCTGTCACCATTCGTCGTGGTTCAACCGTTGCTCAGGCGCTTGCCATCATGTCGGAATATCGCATTGGTGGTATCCCTGTAGTAGATGAAGATAACCATCTGGTAGGTATCGTCACCAACCGTGACCTGCGCTTCGAGCGTCGTCTGGATCGTCCCGTAGATGATGTGATGTCTAAGGAGAACCTGGTGACCACTCATCAGCAGACCGACCTGGCTGCTGCTGCACAGATTCTGCAGGAGAACAAGATCGAGAAACTGCCCGTTGTGGATAAGGATAACCACTTGGTAGGCCTTATCACTTATAAGGATATCACAAAGGCTAAGGATAAACCCATGGCTTGTAAAGACGAGAAGGGTCGTCTGCGCGTGGCTGCCGGTGTGGGTGTGACAGTTGATACGCTGGACCGTATGCAGGCACTTGTAAATGCCGGCGCCGATGCCATTGTGATCGACACCGCTCATGGTCACTCAAAGGGCGTTGTGGAGAAGCTTCGTGAGGCAAAGAATGCATTTAAGAATATTGATATCGTGGTAGGTAACATCGCTACTGGCGCTGCTGCAAAGATGCTGGTTGACAATGGTGCAGACGCTGTGAAGGTGGGCATCGGTCCTGGTAGTATCTGTACAACACGTGTGGTAGCAGGTGTCGGCGTGCCTCAGTTGAGCGCTGTTTACGATGTATATAGCGCCCTGAAGGGTACTGGTGTGCCCTTGATCGCTGACGGTGGTCTCCGCTACTCTGGTGATATCGTGAAAGCACTGGCCGCTGGTGGTTCAAGTGTGATGATCGGTTCGCTGGTAGCAGGTACCGAGGAGAGCCCTGGTGATACCATTATCTACAACGGACGTAAGTTCAAGAGCTATCGTGGCATGGGTTCGCTGGAGGCTATGGAGCACGGTTCAAAGGACCGCTACTTCCAGGCTGACACCAAGGACGTGAAGAAGCTGGTGCCCGAGGGTATCGCTGGTCGTGTGCCTTACAAAGGAACTGTTCAGGAGGTGATCTATCAGCTGACTGGCGGTCTGCGTTCTGGCATGGGTTACTGCGGTGCTGCTGACATCGACCATCTGCACGATGCTAAGTTCACCCGCATCACCAATGCCGGCGTGATGGAGAGTCATCCTCATGATATCACAATCACGAGTGAGGCTCCCAACTATTCAAGACCTAATGATTAAAAAACTCATATGAAACTAAAAATGCTTTTGGCAGCATGCTTTATGAGCGCTGCTGCACTTGCTCAGACAACCGACGACCCCGTTGTGATGACTATCAATGGTGAGCCTGTGTTGCGTTCGGAGTTTGAGTACTCTTTTAATAAAAACAACTCAGAAGGTGTCATCGACAAGAAGACGGTAGAGGAATATGTGGATCTGTTTGTGAACTACAAACTGCAGATTGCTGCCGCTCTTGATGCAAAGATTGACACGCTGAAGTCTTATAAAGATGAGTTCCGTCAGTACCGTGACCAGCAGATCAGACCTCTGCTGGTGACGGATGCTGATATGGAACGTGAAGCACACAAGATTTATGATGATGCAGCCAAGCGCGTCGGACCTGACGGTCTGATTCGTACTGCTCATATCTTGATTCGTGCTAACCAACAGGCCCCTCAGGCTGAATGGGATGCTGCCAAGGTGCGTATAGACTCTATCTATAAGGCCTTGAAGGCTGGTGCCGACTTTGAAGAACTGGCTAAGAAGGTGTCGCAGGATCCTGGTTCTGCTCGTCAGGGCGGCTTGCTGCCTTTCGTTCAGCGCGGACAGCTGGTGAAGGAGTATGAGGATGCGGCCTTTGCACTGCAGCCTGGTGAGATGTCGGGCATCGTAACATCGCCCTTCGGCTATCACATCATCCTGATGAAGGAACGCAAGCAATTTGAACCTTTCGAGTATCATCGCAACAGCATCCTGCGCTTCATGGAACAGCGTAATATGCGCGATAATATTGCCAGCCAGAAGATTGACTCACTGGTAGCTGCCAATCCAAAGGGCTTGACGAAAGAGGAGATGATGGATCAGAAATCCGACGAGTTTGCTGCGAAGGATATGGAACTGAAATATCTGATTCGCGAATATCACGACGGTCTTCTGCTCTATGAGATCAAGAACATGAATGTGTGGGATAAGGGTGCTAAGGACGAAGAGGGTCTGGCACGCTATTTTAAGAAACATAAGAAGAACTACGCATGGGATGAGCCTCGCTACAAGGGTATGGCTTATCACGTGAAGGATGTGGCCGATATCAAGGCTGTTAAGGACTGCGTGAAAAAGCTCGACTTCGATAAGTGGGCCGATAAGTTGCGCACCACGTTCAATGCTGATTCAGTGATCCGCATCCGTGTGGAAAAAGGTATCTTTAAGAAGGGTGATAACGCCTTGGTAGATAGTCTGGTGTTCAAGAAGGATACCACGGTGGCCAAGGTGAAGGACTATCCTTATGATGCTGTATATGGAAAGATTCTGAAGAAGGGTCCTGAGACCTATCAGGACGTGCGCGGACAGGTGGTTTCTGACTATCAGGAACAGCTGGAGAAAGAGTGGATTGCTCAGCTGCGTCGCAAATATACGTTCAAGGTGAACGAGGAAGTTCTGAAGACCGTAAACAAACACTAATGAAACTGAAACGTCTTTTTTTGTCACTGATGGCCGTAACCCCTATGGCTATGATGGCCTCGACACTCGGTAACGACTCGATCGGTACCGTGGTTGACGAGGTTGTGTGGGTTGTTGGCGATGAGGCCATCCTGAAGAGTGATATCGAGGTGACCCGCATGCAGGCTGCCATGGAAGGTGTGCGCTGGAAGGGAGATCCTGATTGTGCTATTCCTGAACAGATTGCTGTCCAGAAGTTGTTTCTTCACCAGGCTGCAATAGACAGTATCGAGGTGACGGAGGCTGAAGTGGCTTCAGCCATTGAGCAGCGCATCGAATACATGATTCAGCAGATTGGCTCTCGCGAGAAGCTTGAGGAGTATAAGAAGCTGAGTATCTCGCAGATCCGTCAGTCTATGCACGACGACCTTCGTGACCAAATGATGATTCAGCGCATGAAGGAGCATCTGGTGAAAGAGATAGCAGTGACACCTGCAGAGGTGCGACGCTATTTCAAAGACCTGCCTTCTGATAGTCTTCCCTATGTACCTACCGAGGTTGAGGTGCAGATTATCACACAGACACCACGTATCTCTGCAGAGGAGATCAACCGCGTGAAGGATGAGCTTCGTGAATATACCGACCGTGTGAATAAGGGTGAGACCTCTTTCCAAACACTGGCCAGACTGTATTCAGAGGACCCCGGTTCACGTAGAAATGGTGGTGAACTGGACTACACCGGTCGTGGTATGCTCGACCCAGCCTTTGCTGCCGTGGCTTTCAATCTGACAGACCCAAAGAAGGTTTCTAAGATTGTGGAGTCGGAATTCGGTTTTCATATCATCCAATTGGTAGATAAGCGCGGCGAGAAAATCAAAGTGCGCCATATCTTGCGTAAGCCTATCGTCTCTGACTCGGCTATTGTGCAGGCTACCAACCGTTTGGATTCTATTGCAAAGGATATTCGTGCAGGGCTCTTCACCTTTGAAGAGGGTGCTAGCGTGATTTCCGATGATAAAGATACTCGCAACAATAAGGGTCTGATGGCCAACCGCTCGGAGCGCGGACAGACGTCAAAGTTCCAGTTGCAGGATCTGCCTTCAGAGGTGGCTAAGGTCGTTGACACCTTGAAGGTGGGACAGATATCGAAACCCTTTGTGATGATCAATAACAATGGTAAGACGGTTTGTGCCATTGCCAAGTTGAAGAGCAGAACGGAGGGTCACAAGGCTATCATCACTGAGGACTTCCAGGTGATGAAGGACGTGGTGACGGAGAAGCGCCGCGAGAAGAAGCTCCATGACTGGGTGGTCAAGAAGATTAAGGATACGTATGTCCATGTGGGCGATAGGTATCGTGACTGTCAGTTCGAATATCAAGGTTGGATTAAATGAGTGTTAAGACCATAATACAACATTTTATGCACAGAAGTATCATCATGATGCTTCTGTGTGTGCTCTGCATGCCCCTGGTGTTTGCGGCGTCTATGACTGGTGCTGTGAAACCCAAGACCAAGAAGAAAGCGGAGAAAAGGGTCTATCTGGTTCATGCCGACGAACTGCGCTACGACCGTTGGCAGAACAATGATGCTCAGGTGTTGCGCGGCCATGTGGAATTTGAACATGATGGCGCAAAACTCTATTGTGATAGTGCCAACTTCTTTGAGGGTAACAATTCGTTTGAGGCGTGGGGACATGTGAAAATGTTGCAAGGCGACACTCTGTCGTTGGTTAGTGACTTCGGTTACTATAATGGTGATGACCAGATGCTGGAAGCACTTGATAATGTGGTGCTGAAGCATCGCGGAACAACGCTTTATACGGATTCGCTCTATTTTGACAGAATCTGGAATCAGGGTTATTTCCAGAATGGCGGTCAACTGGTGGATAAAGAAACTACGCTGACAAGTGACTGGGGAGAATATCATACGGACACGAAAATGGCGGTGTTCTATTATCATGTCGTTATGGATGATAAGCGTTTTCACCTGACCACCGACTCGCTGTATTACAACACGCGTTCGAAACAAGCGCAAATCGTTGGACCATCCAACATCGTGTCGGGCGATAGTAAGATTTACTCGGAGTTGGGTTTTTATAACACCGATACAGAAGTGGCTGAATTGTTGGACCGCTCGGTGTTGAGAAACGAGGGTCGTGAGCTGACGGCCGATAGTCTGTGGCATAATGGAAAGACGGGCGTTAACGAGGGATTTGGCCATGTGGTCTATACAGACTCGGTGAACAAGAATCGCCTGCTCTGTAACTATGGTCATTATGAGGATAGCATCGGCTATGCCTTGTGTACGGATAGTGCCGTGGTGATAGACTTCTCGCAGCGCGATTCACTGTATATGCATGCCGACACCTTCAAGGTGTTCACATATAATATTAATACTGACTCGGTCTATCGCGTGATACACGCGTATAATAAGGTACGCGCATTTCGTGTTGACGTACAGGCTGTCTGCGATTCGCTGGTATATGAGTCGAAAGACTCTTGCATGACGCTTTATCATGATCCTATTGTCTGGAATCAGAACCAGCAGTTGTTGGGCGAACGTATTCAGGTCTTCATGAAAGACTCTGTGCTGGATCATGCCAATGTGTTGGGACAGGCGCTTTCCATCGAGAAGTTGCCCGAGGATAGGCTCTACAACCAGATATCCTCGAAGGATATGTTTGCTTTCTTTGAGAAAGGAGACATTCGTGAGGGTAGGGCTGTGGATAACGTGGAGGTGGTCTATTACCCCGTTGAGGAGTCGGACAGTTCGTATGTAGGACTTGTGAGTATGCAAACCAGCGAACTGAAGATGTTCATGGAGAAGCGCAAGTTACAGAAGATATGGGCGCCCAAGGCCGATGGTACCATGTACCCGATGTCGCAGATACCACCTAAGAAGCGTTTTCTTGAACGCTTTGCATGGTTCGATTATGTGCGCCCGTTGTCGAAGGATGATATTTTCAATTGGCGTCCTAAGAAGGCTGGCACCGAACTGAAAATACAGAAACGTAAGGAATCGAACCGTAAGGGGACTTCCAGAGCATTTAATGAATAGGAGAGAAAATATACTATGAGTGATGTTATTCAACTGTTGCCTGACTCCGTCGCTAACCAGATTGCTGCTGGCGAGGTGATTCAGCGTCCTGCTTCGGTCATTAAGGAACTGGTAGAGAATGCTGTCGATGCCGGTGCTAAGAATATCCGTGTGCTGGTGGTTGATGCAGGCAGAACATCCATACAGGTCATCGATGACGGATGTGGTATGTCGGAGACGGATGCCCGTTTGGCCTTCGAACGTCATGCTACTTCAAAGATCCGTCAGGCTGATGATCTCTTTGCACTTCACACCATGGGCTTTCGTGGTGAGGCACTGCCTTCTATTGCTGCAGTCTCACAGGTGGAACTGACCACACGTATGGAGGGAGAGGATATTGGCACCCGTCTGACCTTGAATGCTTCACGTGTAGTTGGACATGAGCCAGTGGCTTGTCCGGTGGGCTGCAACTTCAAGGTGGAGAACTTGTTCTTCAACGTGCCAGCTCGCAGAAAGTTTCTGAAGACTAATGCTACCGAACTTAATAACATCCTCACTGCTTTTGAACGCATCGTGCTGGTCTATCCTGACATCAACTTTGTGATGTATAGCAATGGTCAGGAGATTATGAACCTGAAGGCTGGCTCTCTGCGCCAGCGTATCACGGATGTCTTTGGCAAGAAACTGAATCATGATCTACTGCCAGTGTCTGTAGAGACGGCTTTGTGTAATATCACAGGTTTTGTGGGTAAGCCCGAGTCTGCTAAGAAAAAGGGAGGTAACGACTATTTCTTTGTGAATGGCCGCTTCATGAAGCATGCCTATTTCCATAAAGCCATCATCACTGCTTTCGAACGCCTGATTCCTGTTGGTATGCAGGTGCCTTACTTTATCTATTTTGAAGTAAGTCCTGCCGATATTGACGTGAATATCCATCCCACGAAGACTGAGATTAAGTTTGAAAACGAGCAGAGCATCTGGCAGATACTCGTAGCTGCTGTCAAGGACTCGATCGGTAAGTTCTGCGAGGTGCCTTCCATCGATTTTGATACCGAAGGTCGCCCGGAGATTCCTGTGTTCGACGCCCAGCGTGATGCTATCCAGATGCCCAAGGTCTCGTATAACTCTTCCTACAATCCGTTTAGTAGTACACCAGAGAAACCATCGGTGACCCCTGATTGGGAGAAACTGTATCAGGAAGCTATTTCGAAACCAATGCCCGAAGAGACAGACTTGTTTGTTGATAGCAAAGAGCCATTCTACTCGGAAGAGAGTAATGCTTTGCTGGTGGAAGAGAAGTCACCGGCTCACTATCAGTACAAGGGGCGTTACATCATGACTGCTGTGAAGTCGGGTTTGATGATTATTGATCAGCAGCGAGCAGATATACGCATTCGCTACGAGCGCTATATGGAGCAGTTGAAGAATCAGTCGGGCAAGAGCCAGCGCATCTTATTCCCAGAGGCTGTGGAATTCTCGCCTTCAAATGCCGTGGTTCTGCAAACCATGATTCCAGAGTTGGCATCTATGGGCTTTGAGATTAGCGATCTCGGTGGTGGCAGTTTTGCCATCAACGGTGTTCCTGCCGAACTCGATGATGTGGATCCTGTCAACCTGTTTCGTAGTGTTGTGTCTGACGCAATTGAACATGGCGTAAGTTCTACCGAACAGATGCATGCTTCGTTGGCCCTCAGCATGGCTCGCCATTCAGCAGTGTCGCAAGGTCAGGTGCTCTCGAACGACGAGATGGAGGGCATTGTCAATCAACTATTTGCCTGTAGTAATGTAAATTACACGCCCGATGGCCGCGCCATCCTTTGCATTTTGCCGCAACATGATATAGAACAAATGTTAGGGTAAAATGTTAAAATATTAGCGAAAAGGCTCGCATTTGCATCTTTTTTAAAGGAAATTAACATGTAAAATGCATTTTGTTATGCTTTTTTGTTGGAAGTTCTAATTATTTTATCTACTTTTGCAGCGAGTTTTGAATTAAATAATTATCGTTTCTAAAATAAAAATTGTATGAAAAAGATTTTAATGGTACTGGCCTTCGCCAGTGTTTCTGTAGCTGGTATGGCACAGGACGAGCCTACACAGAAGTTCAGTGTAGCAACCAATTCATTCTGGAGCAACTGGTTTGTACAGGCTAACCTCGTTGGAACATCTTTCTATAACGATGGTGAGTCTTATCGTGGTCTGCTGAAGGACTACCGCACAAACCTCGGCGCTTCTGTTGCTATTGGTAAGTGGTTCACTCCTGGTCTCGGTCTTCGTACCAAGGTGAATGGTATTTGGGGTCGCACCGTAATCTCTGAGGATGCTGAAACCAATGCAAATAAGTATTGGACTGCTAACGAGCAGGTTCTGTTCAACCTGAGCAACATGTTCTGCGGTTACAATCCCGATCGTATCTGGAACTTCATTCCTTACTTCGGTGGTAGCGTTTCTCGCAACATGAGCTACGATCAGTATGCTATGGGTCTGAACTTCGGTATCCTGAATACTTTCAAGGTAAGCAGAAAGTTGGCAGTCAACCTCGACCTCGCATTTGGTGGTCATGAGACTGACTTCGACGGTGCTCACTTCACACGTGATGGAAAGCGCTGGAACCTCGAGCAGAAGGACCGTACCGTTAGCGTTGAGGTTGGTTTGACCTACAACCTGGGTAAGGGTACATTTGATAAGGTTCCCGATGTTGACGCTATCAAGGCTCTCATGCAGAGCGAGATCGATGGTCTGAACGATCAGCTCCGTGCTGCTGGCGAGGAGAACGACCGTCTGAACAACATCATCAAGAACCACAAGTGCCCCGAGGCAAAGACTGTTACTGTTAAGGAGGTTGCTGTTGCTCCCGTATCAGTATTCTTCAACATCGGTAAGTCTAAGGTTGCTTCTAAGAAGGACCTCGTAAACGTTAAGAACCTCGCTGAGGCTGCTAAGGCTAACGACAAGACTATCGTCGTAACTGGTTACGCTGATGCTAAGACTGGTAGCGCTGCTTTCAACCAGAAGCTTTCTGAGAAGCGTGCTAACACCGTTAAGGCTGAGCTGGTTAAGATGGGTGTTGACGCATCTAAGATCGAAGTTGTTGCTAAGGGTGGTGTTAAGATCCTGAAGCCCGCTTCTTACGATCGTCGTGCTACTGTTGAGATTAAGTAATCTAATCGTAACATAGTATTCCTGAATCCCGTGTGGTTTTCCGCACGGGATTCTTTTTTTTGTCTTTTATTGAACTGTTTTTTTCTTTTATTGACTGTATTTTTGTCATTGTTTTGTTTCTTTGGTCGTAATTTTGTGGCGTGAAAACCATAACTTAAAACTGATGAAACAATTAATACTTCTTTTGATGGTGTTTGTTTATGGCACCCTAAATGCGCAGGAAACAGAACAGACCAAGTTGTTGTCAACGCTCATAGATGGACCATGGCTTTGCGCTTACTATCTCTTAAATAGTAATGATGAGTTAGCCGACTTGTCTTCCGATAAATGGGCAGGCCGCTGTGTGGATGAAGAAGAGTGGGTGCAAGGGGTAGGTCCGCTCAGTAACAGTCTCGATCAGTTTATGACGACAGAGTGGGGAAGTCAGCTACAACCAATATTGGTAAGGCGCCATTTTACGCTTACTAAGCAACAGGTGGAAGAACTTCAGGACAAAACGATTGTGTTGACTTGTAGTTACGATGAGAATCCCAGTGTCTATTTGAATGGTAGGCTCATCTGGAACGCCTCAGGGTGGAATGATAATGATTATGATAGTTTTGTACTGATACCTCGTCAGAAAAAGTTATTTGTTGAAGGCGATAATGTGTTGGCTGTATCCTTGAAGCAAGGCGGTGGTGGTGGCCATATTGATTATGGCTTGTATTTCAATGGCTCGTTTAGTACTTCTGGCATCTGCGATGTTGTTCCAGAACAGCAGTCGCGCCAATGTTTCAACCTCTCAGGACAACCTGTCGATGTTCCGGGGAAAGGCATCTCTATTGTCCGCGATGGTACTATAGCAAAGAAAATAATCAGATTCTAAAATAAAAACCTTACAAGAAATGAAAAAGAAATTAGCATTGTTCTATGTATTGTTGGCATCATTGCCGTTGGCCGCTCAGCAGAAAGTGTCTGTTGTTGATCGTCCGGCGATGGGAATGATGGTCAACTATTCATCCTATCGTGCACCCTTACATGGCGGCCGGTTGTTGAAGTTGCCTGTGGGAAAGGTGCAGCCACGCGGTTGGTTGCGCGAGATGTTGAACCGTCAGCGTGATGGTCTGAATGGCCAGTTGGGTACGGTGAGCGCCTGGTTGGACAAACGCAACAACCAATGGCTTTCAGACAAAGGCGACCATGGATGGGAGGAGGTGCCCTATTGGCTTCGTGGCTATTCCTCTTTGGCTTATATCCTGGATGATGAGACGTTGAAGGCTGAAGCACAGGTATGGTTCGATGCCGTGCTGTCTCACTTGAAGGCCAACGGTGAACTGGGACCAAGCGGCACCGATGGCGATCCTAACACACCCGACCTTTGGGCTAAGATGCCAATGCTATGGGCATTGCAGACCTATTATGAATATAGCGGTGACGAGCGTGTGCTGACAGCAATGACCAATTATTTCAAATGGGAACTGACCATTCCCGATGAGCATTTCCTGAAAGGTCTGTGGCAGTCAAAACGCGGCAGTGATAACGAATGGAGTGTGGTATGGCTTTATAATCATACCGGCGACAAGTCTATTCTTCCCCTTATTGATAAGTTGCACCGTTGTGGCGTTGACTGGACATTAAAGAACGACCTTCCCAACTGGCATGGCGTGAATGTGGCGCAAGGATTTCGTGAGCCTGCCACCTATTATATATATAATGGTGATGACCAGATGTTGCAGGCTGCTTACGAGAATCATCAAACCATGCGCCAACGCTATGGTCAGGTGCCTGGCGGAATGTTTGGTGCCGATGAGAATGCCCGCTTGGGTTATACTGATCCGCGTCAAGGCGCTGAGACCTGTGCTGTTGTTGAACAGATGGCAAGTGACGAGATGATGATGGGCATCACGGGCGATCCGTTCTGGGCAGACCATTGTGAGGAAGTGGCTTTCAATACCCTGCCCGCAGCCTTGACCAGCGATATGCGTGCACTGCGATATATCACCTCTCCTAATATGGCTATCAGTGATGGAAAGAATCATGCTCCAAGTATCGATAATAGTCTGCGCGGCATGCTGTCGATGAGTCCTTTCAGTAGTCGCTGCTGTCAGCATAATCATGGTATGGGCTGGCCTTATTTCACGGAACATCTGGTGATGGCCACAACCGATGGTGGACTTGCAACGATGTTGTATTCAGAGAGTGAGACCACTGCGCTCGTTTCTAATGGCCAGGAGATTCGACTTACTGAAACGACTAAGTACCCCTTCGAAGAACAAGTGGTACTGAAGATAGCGACTTCGAAAGCTGTAGACTTCCCGCTCTATCTCCGAATCCCTGCATGGTCAGACCAAACGGCAATCAGCGTCAACGGCACCCCGCTGAGCAATCTGACAGCTGCCAATGGACGTTTTGTCTGTATCGAACGCACCTGGAACGATGGCGACGAGGTTGTGCTGAAGATGCCCATGAGCATCACAACACGTACTTGGCAGAAGAACAAGTCGAGTGTCAGCGTGAACTATGGTCCACTCACGCTCTCGTTGAAGATTGCTGAGCGCTACCAACAACGAGACAGTCGTGATAAGGAGATTGTACAAGATGACTCTCATTGGCAGGAGGGCGTGGATGCCGGCTTGTGGCCTGCTTATGAAATCTATGCTGCTTCCGATTGGAACTATGCACTGCAGATGGACGGACAGTTGCCAAAGGATATCCAGGTGGAGCATCGTCCTTGGCCAACTGATAATTATCCTTTCACGCTCGAGAACGTTCCTCTTCAGTTCAGTGCCAAAGGACGCCAGATTCCTTCTTGGGGGATGGATGCTACAGGCATGACCGATTTGCTGCCCACCTGTTTCGCAAAACGCTCGGATGAAGTGAAACCATTGCAGCTGGTACCTATGGGCGCTGCACGTCTTCGTATCACTTCGTTCCCGAAAGCAGATGTGAAGACCCGCATTGAGGGATGCGAATAAAAAAGCGATAATACAAAGAGATTTTGGTCGCTCTCACCCCGAAAAACAGGGTGAGAGCACTTTTTTTAGGCATTTATTGAAAAAACTTTGGAATTTATTTGGTGGAATCAAAAAAACTCCTTACCTTTGCACCCGCTTACAAAAAGAAAGGGCGCTTAGCTCAGTTGGTTCAGAGCATCTGCCTTACAAGCAGAGGGTCGGGGGTTCGAATCCCTCAGCGCCCACTCGAATAAAAAACCTTTTTCTTTAAGTAAGTTAGGGCGCTTAGCTCAGTTGGTTCAGAGCATCTGCCTTACAAGCAGAGGGTCGGGGGTTCGAATCCCTCAGCGCCCACAAAAGAAGTTGCAATCGTGAGGTTGCAACTTTTTTTGTGTCCTCAAAACAAAAAAAATACTAAAACCGATGCATTTCTTAATTCTATCTTCTTCATTTTTAATAATTATGCTTACCTTTGCACGCTGAAAGATAATTATCTATAAGAGTATCATGGAATTTAATTTATTGACGGCCATCTCGCCTATAGATGGTCGCTATCGGGGTAAGACAGAGCCATTGAGCGAGTATTTCTCAGAATATGCGTTGATTCGCTATCGCATTCGTGTGGAAATAGAGTACTTTATTGCACTATGTGAACTGCCTTTACCAGGTCTTCAGGATTTCGATCATTCACTTTTTGAGACGTTGCGCGACATCTATCGCCAGTTTACACCAGCGGAAGCACAGCGTGTGAAAGAGATTGAATCGGTGACAAACCACGATGTGAAGGCCGTGGAGTATTTCATCAAAGAGAAACTAGACGCCATTGGAAATCTTGACCAGTACAAAGAGTTTATTCACTTTGGTCTCACCTCGCAGGACATCAACAACACGAGTGTGCCCCTCTCTATCAAGGAGGCACTCGAGAATGTTTACTGCCCTCTGCTCGAAGAACTGATCGAGCAGTTGAATGACTATGCCGAAGAGTGGAAGACGGTGCCCATGCTTGCAAAGACACACGGCCAGCCCGCATCTCCTACGCGTCTTGGCAAGGAGGTGATGGTTTATGTTTACCGTTTGGAAGAGCAGCTTCGCTCTTTGAAGGAAACGCCAATGACCGCAAAATTCGGTGGCGCTACAGGTAATTATAATGCGCATCATGTAGCCTATCCTCACTATGACTGGCGCGAGTTTGGCAACCGTTTCGTTAGCGAGAAGCTGGGTCTTGAGCGCGAGCAGTACACCACTCAGATTTCTAACTACGACTGGTTGGCAGCCATCTTCGATGCCATGCGCCGCATCAATACCATCATCATCGACCTTGATCGCGACTTCTGGATGTACATCTCTATGGAGTACTTCAAACAGAAGATCAAGGCTGGCGAGGTAGGTTCTAGCGCTATGCCCCATAAGGTCAATCCTATTGACTACGAGAACTCAGAGGGTAACCTCGGTATGGCCAATGCCGTGCTGGGCTTCTTGGCTCAGAAACTGCCAGTAAGCCGTCTGCAGCGCGACCTGACCGACTCTACCGTTCTTCGCAACGTAGGTGTCCCCATGGGTCATGCCCTGATTGCTTTCCAGAGCACACTGAAAGGTCTGCGCAAGCTGATCCTCAACGAAGAGAAGCTGCACGAGGACCTCGAGAACACATGGGCCGTCGTAGCAGAGGGTATTCAGACCATCCTTCGTCGCGAGGGCTATCCCAAACCCTACGAGGCTTTGAAGGCTCTGACGCGCACTAACCAGAAGATGACTGAAGAGACTATCCATGAGTTCATCCAGAACCTGAATGTCAGCGACAGCGTGAAGCAGGAACTGATGGAAATCACACCATGGACCTATACAGGTATTTAATATTCAACACAATAATTTTTATTTAACGGAGCCGTGAGGTTCCAATTATTAACATCATTAAAGATTCATTTATTATGGATTTCGAAAACGAAAAAAATCATGAAGGGCTGTCAGCAGAACAGCAGAACACAAGCCGTGAAGGCTTCCAGAAAGAATTCAGACCAGTAGGTCGCTCGCCACGTCCACGTATTCATGCACGTCCAGTAAGCAATAACTACGAGCGCCCTAGTTACAACAAGCATAGCCAGGATGAAGAAGGCGGTTTCCGTCCTGAAGGCTTCGGTGCTGGTTTGCAGAGTCAAGCTCCACAGCGAAGCTATCGTCCTCGTACCAATAATTATGGTAATAACGATTACCAGCAGCGCCCACAGGGTGGCTACGGTCAGCGTCCACAGGGTGGCTATGGTCAGCGTCCTCAGGGCGGTTATGGTCAGCGTCCTCAGGGTGGTGGTTACCAGCAGCGTGGCGGTTATGGCCAGCGTCCTCAGGGCGGTGGTTACCAGCAGCGTGGCGGTTATGGCCAGCGTCCTCAGGGTGGTGGTTACCAGCAGCGCGGCGGTTATGGTCAGCGTCCTCAGGGTGGTGGTTATCAGCAGCGTGGCGGTTATGGCCAGCGTCCTCAGGGAGGCTATCGTCCTCGCACAGCCGATTACGATCCCAATGCAAAGTATTCAATGAAGAAGCGCATTGAGTACAAGGAGATCAACTTCGACCCCAATGAGCCCGTACGTCTGAACAAGTTCCTGGCCAATGCCGGCGTTTGCAGCCGTCGTGAGGCCGACGACTTCATCCAGGCAGGTGTCGTTACCGTTAATGGCGAGGTAGTTACCGAGCTGGGAACAAAGGTAATGCGCACCGATCTCGTGAAGTTCCACGATAATCCCGTGACACTCGAGAAGAAGGTTTACGTGCTTCTGAACAAACCCAAGGACTACGTGACCACCAGCGATGATCCCCAGCAGCGTAAGACTGTGATGGATCTCGTGAAGGATGCATGTCCCGAGCGTATCTATCCCGTAGGTCGTCTCGACCGCAACACCACTGGTGTTCTTCTGCTCACCAACGATGGTGATATGGCTTCTAAGCTCACTCATCCTAAGTTCCTGAAGAAGAAGATCTACCACGTATATTTGGATCACAACGTAACTGCTCACGACATGCAGCGCATTGCCGAGGGTGTGATGCTCGACGACGGCGAGATCAAGGCCGACGCTATCGAGTATGCAGATCCCGTTGACAAGAAGCAGGTAGGCATCGAGATTCACTCGGGTAAGAACCGCATCGTGCGTCGTATCTTCGAGAGCCTGGGCTACAAGGTTACCAAGCTCGACCGCGTACAGTTCGCTGGTCTTACCAAGAAGAACCTGCGTCGTGGTGACTGGCGTTTCCTCACCGAGGAGGAGGTTGACCGCTTGCGCATGGGTGCTTACGAGTAATACAAGTCCCCTAAGCTAGGAGACAACAGGGGTCTGAACAGGCGCAGATCCCAACAATAAAGGAGCGTAATGGTCTGATTTCGCTTGTTCAGACCCCCAACCCCCTAATTTAGGGGGCTTAAAACAATGAAAAGAACTAAGATAATCGATGTGCTGAAGAGCACAGAATATGGCAAGGAAGTCTGCGTGAAGGGCTGGGTGCGCACGCACCGCAGTTCGAAGGCTGTTGACTTCATTGCCCTCAACGATGGCTCAACAATCAACAACGTTCAGATTGTGGTTGATCCCACCAAGTTCGATGAGCAGTTGCTGAAAGACATCACCACCGGCGCATGTATCTGCGCCGAGGGTACGCTCGTAGAGAGCCAGGGTGCCGGTCAGAGCAGCGAGATTCAGGCCACCAACCTGGTGGTTTATGGTCTCTGCGGCAACGACTATCCCATGCAGAAGAAAGGCCAGAGCTTCGAGGCTATGCGTAAGAATGCCCACATGCGTCTGCGCACCAATACCTTTGGAGCCGTGATGCGCATCCGCCACAACATGGCAATGGCCATCCATACCTATTTCCATGAGCACGGTTTCTTCTATTTCCACACTCCGCTGATCACAGCCAGCGACTGTGAGGGTGCAGGCAACATGTTCCAGGTCACCACCAAGAACCTCTACGACCTGAAGAAGGACGAGAACGGCAAGATTATCTACGACGATGATTTCTTCGGAGAGCAGACCTCTCTTACCGTTTCTGGTCAGTTGGAAGGCGAGCTGGGTGCCACAGCCCTGGGAGCCATCTACACCTTCGGTCCTACCTTCCGTGCAGAGAACTCTAACACGCCTCGTCACTTGGCCGAGTTCTGGATGGTAGAGCCCGAGGTTGCATTCATCGACCAGGAAGAGCTGATGGATCTGGAAGAGGACTTTATCAAGTACTGCGTTCGTTGGGCACTCGACCACTGTAAGGACGACCTGGAGTTCCTCAATAAGATGATCGACAAGACCCTCATCGAGCGTCTGGAAGGCGTTCTGAAAGAGTCCTTCGTTCGTCTGCCTTACACCGAGGGTATCAACATCCTGCAGGAGGCCATCAAGAATGGTAAGAAGTTTGAGTTCCCCTGTAACTGGGGCGATGACCTCGCTTCTGAGCACGAGCGCTACCTTGTAGAGGAGCATTTCAAGAAGCCAGTCATCATGACCGACTATCCACGTGCTTTCAAGTCGTTCTACATGAAGCAGAACGAGGATACTGCCGATGGCGGTTCTGTAGGTTACAAGGGTGCTGTTGCTCCTGGTCCCACCATGCAGGGTACCGATGTTCTGTTCCCACAGATTGGTGAGATCATTGGCGGTTCTGTTCGTGAGGAGAGCTACGATAAGTTGATGAGCGAGGTTAACCGTCGTGAGATGGATCAGACCCATCTCTGGTGGTATCTCGACACCCGCAAGTGGGGCTCTTGTCCTCATGCCGGTTTCGGTCTTGGCTTCGAGCGTCTCATCCTGTTCGTTACAGGCATGCAGAACATTCGCGACGTGATACCTTTCCCACGTACACCAAAATCAGCAGAATTCTAATTCCTAACGATAGGGGGTGTGTCATTATTGGCACGCCCCCTCTTTTTTTACAATTAATCAACCTTAAAGATGATAAATAACTATTTACTAAAGTTGTGGTTGCTTTTGGCATGTTTTCTTTTGGGAAGCCTTAAGGGTTTTGCCTCCTACAAACTTACCAAAGTAACGTCTGTACAGGCTGGTAGAAAATATGTATTTGAGCGAAATAACCGTGTGCTCAAAATATTTAACGACAATCCAGTCCTTAATACAACATCCAAGTATCTTACGAATGGTCTTACAGGTTATGAGCCATATGTATGGATTGTTGAAGGAACTTCAAATGCGTTCTATTTGAGGAGTATGGAGAAAGGTTACTATTTAAATAATCCATCGACTACATTGTTTTCTTATGGTGATAAGGAATCGACGTGGAAGTTCTCCTTTGAAGATGGTGTTGCACTAATTCAAAACGCAGTTAACGATAGATTCATCGGAGAAAGGAAAAATGATACGTATTCGGCCTATTCATATGAAGATGGTTATCTGAACACGTGTCCTCATGACTTTACAGTTTATGTGCTCGAAGACGAGATAGGGCCTGGCGATGTCTTCCATGAGACATTCGATGTTGTCAATTCACATAATACCAGTTCCTTTGATCATGCAGGATGGACATATTCAGGTGATATCTATCCTGTAGACTTTAAAGGTGGGGTACGTTTAGGAAAAGAAAGCGATGCAGGCTCAATAACCACCCCAGTTCTTTCTTCTTTAACCACGGATGCGGTGATGACAATCAGCGTGCATGGGTATGATGAAGATGAGACCACGCTTTCTGTTACAGGTACCAACTGCAGTGTTGAGCCTAACAAGATTACCGATATCCCAACGAAATATAAGACATATACTTTTCAGATAACGAATGTCGGTGCCAATCCCAAGATTACCCTCTCGGCAGCAGTAGGTTGCCGAATCTATATCGATGACGTACGAATCATGACGCATGCGGCCGTTACGCTGGCAGCCAGCGGCTACGCCACTTATTGCAGTCCTTACGCACTCGACCTGACGCCTACCGACGACTATGCTGCCTATGCAGTCTCGTCCGTTTCGGGTACCACGGTCTGCTTCGCAAAGATACAGGGTAGGGTAGCCCCACAAACTCCCATCGTCCTTTATCAACCTGAGAAGGCGGGCCAAACCGTTCTTCTTCCCATCGTCACTGATGGCGAAGCCGTAGCTCCAAACCTGTTGCGTGGCACGCTTGTTCCCACCCCCATCACAACCGTTGAAGGCGACTATACCAACTTCGGTCTCAGTGGTGGTAAGTTCGTTCGCATCAACGACGGCACCATCAAGGCCAACAAAGCCTTTCTGCCCCTTCTCACATCCAGTCTTCCCTCAACCTCAAATGCTCGTCTCAGTGTGACCTTTGTTGACGAGCCCGCCGAGGTCAACAAGACCAATGAGACCACTGGCATCCGTGCATCCGTTGCTTCGCCCAGTTGTGATGAGCTCTACGACCTGCACGGCCGTCGTGTCGTGCGTCCAGGCAAAGACCTCTATATCATGCGCCATGCCTCAGGAAACCAGCAAGGCAAGACCGTTAAAGTAATGATTAAGTAGTACATTTGACAATGAAGAAAACCTATCAGAAACCCACCATAACTGTGGTGTGCCTCCATACAAATACACAGATGCTCTACGCATCCAATCCCCAGACCACGGCCGATCCAGACGATACTCCCGTTGATGCAGAAGAAATAGAATCGCGTCAGTCCTCTTTCAGTATGTGGACCGACGAATAATCCCCCGTGTCTTATTCAACTATTATTTTGTGTATTCCAAAAAAAATGTGTAATTTTGCAGCATGAAACAGGCAATGGTATTTGCAGCAGGTCTTGGTACAAGACTGAAACCCCTCACCGACACAATGCCTAAGGCGTTGGTGAGAGTAGGAGAGCGCCCTCTGCTGTGGCATATCTTGACTAAGTTGACGGCTGCAGGCTATGAACGCGTGGTAGTCAACGTGCATCATTTTGCCGACCAGATTGTTGACTATCTCAAGACCAATGATTTCGGTATGGACATTCGCATCAGCGACGAGCGCAGCCAGTTGTTAGAGACTGGTGGTGGCATCAAGAAGGCCGGTCCGCTGTTCGACGATACCGCCCCCATTCTGATCCACAACGTAGATATTCTGAGCAATGTAGATTTCCAGTGGTTTGCTCAGCAGCACGAAGCCGACGAAGAAGCCGTTCTGCTGGTCAGCCGTCGCAAGACCAAGCGCTATCTGCTTTTCGACAATGCCATGCGTTTGATGGGATGGATTAACAAAGAAACCGGCGAGATCAAGTCGCCCTACGAGTATGTCCGTCGCACTGGCCTCTCGCAATATGGCGAGCCCCTCAACGAATATGCCTTCTCTGGCATCCATAGCTTCTCGCCCCGCCTGTTCACCCTGATGGATCGTTTTCCCGATCGTTTCCCCATTATCGACTTCTATCTCAGTATCTGTCACCGCTCCAAGGTTGTTGGCGTGGTTAAGGACGACCTGCGCCTTATGGATGTAGGCAAGTTGGATACGTTAGACGAAGCAGAGACATTTATCACATCATTATAAATCATATGCAACAGAAGATCATCATCTTAGACTTTGGCTCACAGACCACGCAGCTCATTGGCCGTCGTGTGCGTGAGCTAGACACCTTCTGCGAGATCTTGCCCTACAACAAGTTCCCCGTTGGCGACGAGTCGGTGATTGGTGTTATCCTGAGTGGTTCTCCCTACTCAGTCCACGATCCCGAGGCCTTCAAGGTTGACTTGAGCCAGTTCGTAGGCAAGGTGCCCGTGTTGGGCATCTGCTATGGCGCGCAGTTCATCTCGCACACACTGGGTGGTAAGGTAGAGAAGGCCGACTCTCGCGAGTACGGACGTGCCAACCTGGAGACTGTCGATACCACGAACCCCCTGTTCAAGGGCTTCGAGCAGCACTCTCAGGTATGGATGTCTCATGGCGACACCATCACTGCCATCCCCAGCGACTTCAAGGTTATTGGTTCTACCAAGGACGTCACCAATGCCGCCTTCGCTTCTACCCAGCAACCCATCTGGGCCGTACAGTTCCACCCCGAGGTGTTCCATTCACTTCAGGGCAAGCAGCTGCTCCAGAACTTCGTGGTTGACATCTGTGGCAGTAAGCAGGAGTGGAGTGCCGCTTCGTTTGTCGATTCTACCGTAGCCGAACTCAAGCAGCAGTTGGGCAACGACCGTGTCATCCTGGGTCTCTCAGGTGGCGTTGATTCTTCCGTTGCCGCTGTTCTGCTCAACAAGGCCATCGGTTCTCGCCTCACCTGTATCTTCGTAGATCACGGCATGCTCCGCAAGAACGAGTTCCAGCAGGTTATGGACGACTACAAGGTGCTGGGTCTGAATGTGATTGGCGTCGATGCCAGCGAGAAGTTCTTCTCAGACCTCGCAGGTGTTACTGATCCCGAGCAGAAGCGAAAGATTATCGGTCGCGACTTCGTCGAGGTGTTCAATGCCGAGGCTAAGAAGATCACCGATGCCAAGTGGCTGGCTCAGGGCACCATCTACCCCGACCGCATCGAGTCGCTGAACATCACTGGTAAGGTCATCAAGAGCCATCACAACGTGGGCGGTCTGCCAGAAGAGATGCACCTGCAGCTCTGCGAGCCACTGAAGTGGTTGTTCAAGGACGAGGTGCGCCGTGTAGGTCGCCAGATGGGTATGCCAGAGCATCTCATCACCCGTCATCCCTTCCCAGGTCCCGGCTTGGCCGTACGTATCCTGGGCGACATTACCCGCGAAAAAGTTCAGATTCTGCAGGATGCCGACGACATCTACATCCGTGGTCTGCGCGACTTCAAGGTTAAACTCAGTGGCGAAGAAGCCCGCAAGGTGCTGGCCGCAGGTATTCCTGCCGATATGAAAGACGGCGAGATTGAGGTTTCGCTCTACGACCAGATTTGGCAGGCCGGTGCCATCCTCCTCTCTACCGTTCGTTCGGTAGGTGTGATGGGCGACGAGCGCACCTACGAGCATCCCGTTGCTCTGCGTGCCGTTACCTCTACCGATGCCATGACAGCCGACTGGGCTCATCTGCCCTACGAGTTCATGGCTAAGGTCTCTAACGAGATTATCAACAAGGTGCGTGGTGTCAATCGCGTATGCTACGACATCTCGTCAAAGCCACCTGCAACCATCGAGTGGGAGTAAGATTGCTTTCCCCAGTTGCTAATTCCCGCGCTGTCGGGACAGAGCAATACCTACAATAGAGTATAATGAGACTGAGATAACATTATTTCAGTCTCATTTTTTTGTGCCTCCCTCCTTTTTTAGTACCTTTGACGCATGAATTTACAAAGCTTTTTTTCTTCACTATTGATGGTGGTGGCCGAGATGGCCCCCTACCTGTTGTTGGGCTTCTTCATTGCTGGTGTGCTGCATGTCTATGTGCCCCAGCGCTTCTATGCCCGCTATCTGTCGGCCAACAACCGTTGGTCGGTGCTTTGGGCAGCCCTGTTGGGCGTGCCCCTGCCACTCTGTTCGTGTGGCGTCATCCCTACAGCCATTGGCCTGCGCAATGAGAAAGCCTCCAAGGGCGCCATTGCCTCGTTCCTTATCGCCACGCCACAGACGGGCATCGACTCTATCCTAGCCACCTTCTCGCTCATGGGACTGGGCTTCGCCATTGTGCGTCCGGTAGCCGCCCTCATCACCGGTGTGTGTGGTGGCCTGCTGGTCAACCGTCTGATTCGCCACGATGACTTCTCCGACGATGCCACAGCCACCTGCGCCGTAGAGCAGGGCAGCAAGCCATGGCGCGTGCTGAAGTATGCCTACTACGACATGATTCGCGACATCGGGTTGCGTCTGCTTGTAGGTCTTGTTGTGGCCGCCCTTATCCAGGTGGCCGTGCCCGACGAGTTTTTCCTCAGCTTTGGCAGCGAGCCCTTGCTCCAGATGCTGGTCATCCTGGCCATTGCTGTGCCCATGTATATCTGTTCCACGGGCAGTATCCCCGTGGCTGCGGCTCTTATGATGAAAGGCCTCTCGCCCGGTGCCGCCCTGGTGATGCTGATGGCAGGTCCTGCTGTCAACCTCGCTTCCATACTCGTGGTCCACAAGTCTATGGGCCGTCGCTTCACAGCCATCTATCTGGCCACCATCGTTGGCTTCTCGGTCTTGTTTGGCTTGTTGCTCAACGCCAGTGGTCTGACCCTCTTCCGTCCCGTGGTCAGCGATGCCTGTTGTGCCAGCGATGTCGTGCTGCCCAGCCCCTTCAAGCTCGTCTGTGCAGTCGCCCTGACCCTCATGATTGCCTTTGCCCTCTTCATGAAGTGGCGCGATGGCAGGGGTGAAGCCAAACCTGCAGAGGCCGACGAGGTGATTTATCGTGTAGAAGATATGCACTGCAGTCATTGCGAGGCTGCTGTGGTTCGTGCCGTCGAGTCACTCCCCGGTGTCACATCGGCCAAGGCAAATGCTTCGGCCTGCACCCTCACTGTCAAGGGCGCTGCCACCGAGGCCGACGTCCAGCAGGCTGTCGAAGGCATTGGCTACACCTTCAAGGGTCGTCGTCAGCAGCAAGCCTGAGTCTGGTTACGGCAAGCCCCAGGTTTCCTTACGGCAAGCCATCCCTTTCGTTACGGCATACCCGAGCTTTCCTTACGGCAAAGTCAAGGTGCCCTTACGGCAAAGTAATTGTATGCTCGCAGCGCCTCATTTGTTTAGTGCCTCCAAACGGTCCGTTTGGGGCCTCCAATCCAACCCTTTGGCGCCTCCAAACCAGTCGTTTGGGGGCACCAAACGTTTTGTTTCCCTTAAAAACTCCCTGAAACGTTTGTAGGTGTCGAAAAGAATTACTACCTTTGCTGCAAACTTATAACTACAAGTAATTTACTAACAACATGTACTCATGATAATTCCTACAAACACCTATCGTGCTGTGCCCCATGGGGTGTGGCTGCGACTCGCATGGATGCTCCTGCTGTTTGTCTCTGTTGTCAGCACCATCCAGGCCAATCCCATCACCCGCCAGCAGGCTCTGAAGCGTGCTGCCGCGTTCATGACTCAGCAGAACGACCCGCGCCAGTTGGCCCCCGTTGCCGCCAAGAAGTTGGCCCCACGCCGTGCGGCTGCTGCCACGACGGCCGAGCCCTATTATGTATTCAACCGCGGCATGAATGGCGGCTTCGTCATCGTGTCGGGCGACGATAGTACCATTCCCGTGCTGGGCTATACCGACAGTGGCGAGTTCGACTACACCCAGGCGCCTCCCAACCTGCGCGAACTGCTCGACGACTATGCCCGCCAGATTGCGCAGATACAGATGGGCGCTCCCGTCATCAGCGCCACCATTCCCACGCACCCCAAGGTGGAGCCACTGCTCACCTGCCAGTGGAGCCAGGGTTACCCCTATAACATGACCTGCCCAGAGTACTTCACGCTGGGACGCTCCGTCACTGGCTGTGTGGCCACCGCCATGGCACAGATCATGTATTATCACCGCGACAAGTCTGTCAGCGAGGTGCAGCAGGACATCCCCGGCTACACCACGTGGACCTCGCACCCCACCTACGGCAATCTGAAGGTGGAAGGCATCGCCAAGGGTTCCCCCATTGACTGGGCCAACATGAAGGATACTTATGGCACTGCCAGCGACCTGCAGCGCCGGGCCGTGGCCGACCTGATGCACTATTGTGGCGTCAGCGTGAAGATGGACTATACCAACAGTTCCTCTGGTGCCCAGTCCTACGAGGTCTATAACGCCCTGAAGGCCTACTTCGGCTATGGCAGTTCGGTGCGCTATGTCGATTACACCACTGTCACCACCGATGCCGGTTGGGACGAGGTGGTCTATACCGACATTGCTGCTCGCCGTCCCGTCTATATCAGTGGTTCCAACGCCACGGTGGGCCATGCCTTCGTGGCCGATGGCTACGACGGCAACCTGCGCTACCACATCAACTGGGGTTGGGGCGGACAGAGCGATGGCTACTATTACCTCACCAACCTGACGCCCGGTCAGGGTCAGGGCATTGGCGGTAGTGAGGATGGCTATAACGGCTATCGACAAATCATCGTTGGCATCGAGCCCGAGAACTATGGTGAGAAGGTCATGACCTTCACCGATACCCATGTGAAGGCTATCTGCCTGGAACACTGGGATACCAACCACGATGACCAGCTGACCTACAACGAGGCCGCTGCCGTGACCGATCTGGGCACCGCCTTCCAGGGCCAGACCTCGATCACCAAGTTCCCCGAACTCTATTATTTCACTGGGTTACAGCACCTCGCAGACGATGCTTTCAGCGGATGCACCAAGCTCACCTCCGTTCGTCTGCCTCGCAAGTTGCAGACCATCGGTGCCCGCGCCTTCGCAGGTTGCCAGTCGCTCAGCGAGTTTGTACTGCCCGACTACCTCACCGCCATTGGTGCTGAGGCCTTCAGCGGTTGTGCAGCCCTAGCAGCCCTGTCGCTGCCCGAGACCATCACCGCCATCGAGGCCGGCACATTCCGTGGCTGCACCGCGCTCACCAGTTTCGACCTGCCCGTCAGCATTGTCCGTCTGGGCGATGGCGCCTTTGCCGGTTGCACCAAGTTGCAGACCTTCAAGGTGAACACCTACGACCCCGCCGCCATCACGATGGGGCAGGGCGTCTTTGCTGATAATGACCTCAGTGCTGCCACCCTCCACGTGCTGCAGGGCACCAAGGCCTACTTCGCCGCCACCAGCCAGTGGTCTGACTTCGGCACCATCTTCCAGGCCCGCGAACTCTCAGGTGGTCGTTTCACCACCATCGAGGCCGGTCAGGAATACTATCTCTACAACGTCGGTCTGGGGCGCTACCTCACCCGTGGCGAGGCCTACAACACCCAGGTCATCGTCGGTCGCCAGCCGTTGCGCTTCAAGCTCAACAGCATGTCGTCGGTAGGCACCGATGTCTATACCATCACCTGCGAGAACTCCGGTCTCGGCGGCAAGTACGTTTACCGCACCTCGTCCGATCCGAATGTGGGTAAGGGTGTTAAGGCCGTCTTTATCGACGGCAGTACGCTCGGCAACAGCGCCTACTGGACCATCAGTGCCGCTGGCGATGCCGTCTATACCATTCAGATACCCGCCAGTGTCACCGGCCATCAGGAGGGTCAGTACTTCGGTGTGCAGACCAGTCATGCCAGCAATGCCGCCATGCCTACCTATGGCGTCTATTACGACATCAGCTCTGCCGACTATCCCCAGAACTGCCTGTGGAAGTTTGTGGCCTACGATGCCGCCCAGACCGAAATCTATGACGAGGCAGCCACGCTGCTCAACCTCATTAATATGGCGCGCAAAAATAATCGCAACGTAGAGCAGGAGCAGGCCGTTTACGATGACCTCGACAGTAGTCTCGATGCCATCAAGGCTGCGCAGAGCAGTCTGCGCCAGAAGCTCAACCTCATCGAGTTCAGGGATAACACCATTGGCAGCTACTGCCGTCAGCAGTGGGATATGTCTTACGATGGCGAGCTGAGTTTCAACGAGGCTGCCCAGGTGAAAGATTTTGATGTGTCTTTCAAGGGCTTACCCATCGTCAGCTTCGATGAGTTCCAGTATTTCAAGGCCGTGCCCTATATCTACGACAACACCTTTGCCAACTGTACGAGCCTGACGTCCATCATCCTGCCCGACGGCATCGAGAAGATCTACTACTTCGCCTTCCGCGCTTGCAGCAGTCTGCAGCGCATCAACCTGCCCGCAGGCATCAATACGCTGGGCGCACAGTGCTTTGGCTATTGCACCGCTCTGCGCGAGGTCACCCTCTGGAATCCCGATCCCGATGTGATCAACATCGACCCAAGTGCCTTTATCGGAGTCGATCTGTCTCTCTGCACGCTCTACGTGCCCTATGGTTCGAAGGCCCTCTACGAGCAGTCCGATGTATGGCGCAACTTTGGTACCATTCGCGAGTTCCGTGGTAAGACACAGCCCCGTTTCTCTGACATCACGGCCGATGTGCCCGGCTACCTTTACAATGTGGGCAGTCGTAAGTATGTGGCCATGGGCGAGGCCTACGGCACCCAGTCGGTGGTTACTGGCGGTACGCCTATCAGTTATTGGTTCCAGCGCTCGGCCACCATGCCCGCCAATGTGTACTACATCCAGGAGTCAGGTAGCAGTAAGGTTATCTTCCGTGTGTCCACCGACAAGAAAGTGGGCGACGGCGTGAAGACCTGTTTCGGCGACGGCTCTCTCTCGACCAAGGCCTATTGGCAGATAGAGGAGGTCGGCGACCATTTGTTCCGTCTCAGCGTACCCACCGGCGACAATACCCGTGTGGAGGGCGAATATCTGGGCACCGACGAGAGTCACACCAGCGGTGCGGCCAGTCCTACCTACGGTCTCTACTGGGATCAGTTGCCTGTTGACAAGCGTACGCTCTGGGGCTTCGTCTCTGCTGCCGATATGCAGGAAGCCCGCCGCACCGACCTAATGCTGTCCAATATGCGCGCCATGCTCGACGAGTGTGTGGCACAGTCCATCGACGTCACTGCCGAGCAGGCCGTCTATGACAATCTGAGCAGCACCTACGACGACATCAACCAGGCCGTGCAGTCGCTGCGCCGAAAGTTGCGCTACATCGACTTTGCCGACAAGTATGTGCAGACTGTCTGTCTTGCCAACTGGGACTTCAACGAGGATGGCGAGCTCACCCAGGATGAGGCTGCGCTCGTCACCGACCTCGGCACGCTGTTCCAGAAGAACCTCAACATGCGCAGTTTCGAGGAACTGCAGTACTTTACCTCGCTGAAGCACATTGCCGATGGCGCCTTCACCGGCTGCTCATCCCTACAGATAGTCCATCTGCCCTCTAGCATCGAGTCGCTGGGCGAGAAAGCCTTTGGCAATTGTTTCAACCTGAAGTATCTGGTCATCCCTCATGAGCAGGCAGTCGTGGCCCGCGGTCAGAGCAGTGTGCAGTCTCAGGTCACGCTGTTTGTGCCCGCCGCCCTGTTGGATGCCTATGCCGACTCCGACTGGAAGAACAAATGCAAGTTACTGGCCTATACCGGCATCCCCGTTGTCACTGCCACCGGCTATCGCAGCTATGGTCGTTCTGTTGGATCGATCACCTTCGAACTGAGCGGTGCGCCCATCGATGGTGAGCCAGAGTACCTGTGCGACGTCATGGAGGTGACCACCACACCTGTGGGCGACTATCCGCTGACGGTGCTGCCCGGCACCATCACCACGCCAGGTCTGGTTTGTCAACCGGGCGTGTTCACCGTCAGGAAGTCGCCACTCACCATTACGGCGCTCAATGCCACCCGCGAGGTGGGACAGCCCAACCCCGTGTTTGAGCTGAAGTACAAGTCGTTCCGCAACGGCGAGACCTCCGATGTGTTCATCAAGCAGCCCGTCATCACTTGTGATGCCACACCCGAGAGTCCTGCTGGCGAGTATGAGATTCGTGTGGGTGGTGCTGAGGCCCAAAACTATGAGATGACCTACGTCTCGGGCACCCTCACCGTGGTCCAGGCCACCGGCATCGATGGCGTCCAGGCCGACAATAGCCGACAGCCTGTTTTCGACCTTACAGGTCGCCGTGTCACTGCTCCCCGACGCGGAATTTACATATCTGGAGGTCGCAAGAAGGTGGTTAAGTAGTGTTTTTGTCGTAAAAATTTGGCAGAATCGAAAATTCTATATACCTTTGTCCGCTGACATCAACGTATGTTGGCGGACTTTTTTATGAAAATACTTTTAATTAGGGAATAATAAATGAAGATAGAATTATTAGAGCCACATGCCATCTATGAGTTAGGTTCACGTCCTAACCAGGAGGATTGTATCTATCCTGCAAAGGGACAGGCTACCAGCGAGAACCGCGTGTTCTTGGTGTGCGACGGCATGGGTGGCTGCGACAAGGGCGAGGTGGCCAGCAAGATCGTCTGCGACACGATCAGTGCCTGCGTTGAAGAGGTGCTGCAAGCCGGCGAGCCACTCACAGACGAGGCTTTCAACAATGCTGTGACGCGTGCCTACGAAGCCCTCGATGCTGCCGACGTGAAGAACCAGGGCGAGATGGGCACCACGCTGACCTTCCTCTGTTTCCACCGTGGCGGTTGCTTGGCAGCCCATATCGGCGATAGCCGCATCTATCATCTTCGTCCCTCGTTAGGTCCCGACATGGGCATGCTCTATCGTTCGCGCGACCATTCGTTGGTGCAGCAGCTCTATGATATAGGACAATTGTCTTATCGACAGATGAGCACCGATCCCCGCAAGAATGTCATTCTGAAGGCACTGCAACCCCATCAGCCCGAGCTCACCATGGCCGAGCTCACCCATATCACCGACATCAAGGCTGGCGACTATTTCCTGATGTGCTCAGACGGTATGTTGGAGCACATGGACGATGCGCTGCTGCTCTCTATCATTGGTGCCAACTGCAGCGATGAGGAGAAGGAAGCCCGACTCATCGACGCTTCGCGCGACAGTCAGGACAACCACTCGGCCTATCTCATCAAGGTGAAGAGTGTGGAGCGTGAGCCCGGCGACAAGGATCTGCCCGAGGATGAGTTTGAGGCTCGTGTCAAGAACAAGGCCCTGAACGATCCTGCCCGCAAGGTCATTCTTCCGCCACCAGCATTCCCTGAAGGTCAGAACGCCGCACCGGCTGCGGCTCCTGTGCATGCCAACAGGCCTGCGGCCCCTCATCAGCATATTGCCGCCACCCCTGCCACCGAGCAGGATTTGGCGCAGTCGGGCAGTCCGATGTTGAAGGTGCTGTTGGGCATCGTTGTGGTGGCCCTTCTGGCCGTAGCAGGCTATTTCCTCTATCCTCGTCTTGTGGCTCCTGCGCAGCCAGAGGTGGTAGAACCAGTCGTCGAAGAGAAGCTTTCGATGGCCGATGCCTACCATCAGCTTGGCGCCGTCGATGTGACCTTCGACGTGGTGCGACAGATAGAACAGGACGTCGATCCAGATGGCACTGCCATGGAGGCTGAGAACTACTCCAACCGTCTCATCGCCATGAAACAAATCTTCGTGGATGGCTTCATGGCTAAGCAGCACAGTGTGGACTCGCTGACCAACATCTATCAGTTGCGTGCAGCCTACTTCTCGCCCGAGCAGCGCGAGGTGATGCAGTGGTTCATGGAGTTGCCTAAGCATCAGCAGGAGTTGTGGGAGACCTCGACCGACCGTGTTGTCAGCTTCCAGGACTTCAAGCAGTGTATGACCACTTTGATTTATTATTGAGCTGATTCCTGAGTGTTTAGCTCACAGACTCAATATAACGACAGAAAAAGTAAAAATAACAACGTATGAAAGCAATTAAGATTTTGATGTCGGCTGCTGTAGCAACAGCCCTCACATCGTGTGGCGGCAGTAGCGAAAGCAACTGGCAGCAGGAACGTGACTCTCTCATGGAGGTGAACGAACAACAACAGCAGGTGCTCGACGACCTGACGTCTTCACTGGTCGAGGTGTCGGCCAGCCTCGACTCTATAGCTCAGGGCGAAGGCATGTTGCGCCAGTCTAACGAGTCACCAATGATCACCAAAGAGCAGATGATGCAGAACTTGGAAGCCTTCAAGGCTACCCTGCAGGCAAACAAAGAGCGCATGGCCCAGTTGCAGAAGCAGTTGGCCACACGCAGCGACCAGCTGGGACAGCTGAGCAAGCTGGTGGACCACCTGAATGCAGAGATTGCTGCCAAAGAGGCTCGCATCGCCGAGCTCGAGGAGCAGTTGGCACAGGCCAACGCCGATATGGACTTGCTGCGTCTGGACATCAACTCACTGAGCAAGACGGTGTCTTCACTGCAAGACGAGAATGCTGAGCAGCGCCAGACCATGGAGGCTCAGACGGCCGAGGCCAACAAGGCTTACTATGTCATTGGCACCAGCCGCGACCTGAAAGAGAAGGGCCTCTTGACCGGTGGCTTGCTGAAGAAAAAGAAGGTGAACTACGAGTCGCTGAACCAGGCGCTCTTCACCAAGATTGACATTCGCAACACCACGCAGTTCAACATCCCCAGCAAGAAGGCTAAGGTGCTGACCGATGCGCCCTCCGACTCTTACTCCATCACTCAGAATGGCAACAGCTGTACGCTGCGCATCACCAACGTGCCCCGCTTCTGGAGCATCAGTCGCTATCTCATCATCCAGGCCGACTGAGTTCTTTGACAGAATAACTTTTTTGGGGTGTGTTTATGTTCTTTAGAATGTTCACTAGTGTCCAGCTTTAACTGGACACTAGTGATCGGTTACCAATATTACAAAATCAAGTCCGTTTTATTTTAAAAGCTTGCTTAATGGACTGTATTTCAATTATTTAAAAGAGTAATTAGTCCACTTTAACGGAGCAGTAGTGTTATGTAATATTAGGTTGTTGTTTAATCCAAATTTATCAAGTACCAAGTCTTTCTGCATGTCGTAGAAGTAATGCATGAGCTCGTTGCCCAGATGGTCAGCCTGCTCAATGGAGAGAGCCTCGCTATAGACACGCACCACGGGTTCGGTGTTGGACTTGCGCAGATAAACCCAGCGATCGGGAAAGTCTATCTTCAGTCCGTCGGTCTCACTGATTTGGGCGCTCTTGTCTTTAGAGAAGCGGTCTCTTACTTTCTTGAGAATGGCCTCTACATCAGTATCAGGCATGAGGTCGATGGAACTCTTTGCTATCTGATAGTCGGGGAAAGAGGCCCGCAACTGGCTGACAGTGCACTGCTGCTGAGACAGACTGCTCAGGAAGAGAGCAATGCCTACCAAAGCATCGCGACCATAGTGGCACTCAGGATAGATTACACCACCATTGCCATCGCCACCGATAATAGCACCCACCTCTTTCATCTTGGCGGTAATATTGACCTCGCCAACAGCAGAGGCGAAATACTGACCACCACGCTGCAGGGTGACATCGCGCAGAGCTCGCGTGTTGCTGAGGTCGCTAACAGCATTGCCAGAAGTATGGCTGAGCACATAGTCGGCTACACTGACAAGAGTGTATTCTTCGCCAAACATCGTGCCGTCTTCACAGATAAATGCTAAGCGGTCTACATCGGAGTCAACAACAATGCCGAGGTCGAAATGTTCTTGCTTCATGCGCCCGATAATGCCCAACAAGTTATTCTCTATGGGCTCTGGCTTATGAGCAAAGGCACCTGTGCACTCATCATTGAGTATCTCGAAGTCTACACCGAGAGCCTGAAACAATTGGGGAAGAATGATGCCACCAACGGAATTGATGGTATCAACACAGACACGGAAATGGCGCTTGCGAATGGCATCAACATCAACTAACTTTAGATTTAAGACAGCATCGATGTGGCGCTGGTTGAAGGTTTCGTCGATAGTTAACTGCCCTAAGTGTTGGATATTGGCGTAGCAGAAGTTTTCTGTCTCAGCAAGAGCCAATATCTCTTTACCATCATAGGGCGTCAGGAACTCGCCATTATGATTGAGTAGCTTCAGACCATTCCACTGGCTATGGTTGTGAGAGGCTGTAATGACAATACCGCCATCAGCACCAGCCATGCGCACAGCAAGCTCGGTGGTTGGGGTGCTGGCATAGCCTATATCAATAACATCGTAGCCCAAGCCCATGAGAGTGCCAACAACAATGTTACGCACCATCAGTCCTGACATACGACCATCACGACCTACGACCATCTTCCTGCCATGAATATAGTGGGCAAAGGCTGAGGTGAGCTTGACGATGTCAAGGGGATTCAGCGAATCGCCAGGACGCCCACCGATGGTGCCGTAGATTCCTGATATGGATTTGATGAGTGTCATATAGGTTATAAGTGTGTATTATATATGGTCGATATGGTTGGTTGTGTATTTATTCTTCTTCGTTGTTGTTTTGATACTTGATACGAAACTCCATAGGTGTCATGCCTGAGTGTTCCTTAAAGTATTTGCCAAAGAAAGAGGCATTGGGAAATTGCAGGTCATCGGCAATCTGCTGCATGGTCATATCAGTGAAGCGCAAACGGTTCTCGATAGCTTGGAGTGTGAAGAAATGAACCATCTCGCTGGGGCGCCTATTCATGGTTTCCATCAACAGCTTGGAGAGGTATTTAGGAGTGACGTTCAGCATCTTGGCATACTCATCGACACGACGGATGCGACCATCACTTTGCTCTGCCAACTGCATAAAGCGGTCGGCAAGTTTCTTGCCATGCAGACCAGTATTGCCAAAAGCATTATCACCCTTGGTTCGCTGTTCTCCCCTACGCAGCACAGAGAGTACCTCTAAGAGGAAGGTGCTGACAATAGAGCGCACTATGTCGGGATAGAGCGCCAAAGAACTGTTGCGCATGTGATGGCTAAGTTGCTGGTAGTAAGAATCGAACAGAGCAACATCAGTATCGGATAGTGACGCCTTGGGATGCTGCTTCAATAGCACCACATCGGAAAGACTGCTTTTAGTAAACGTGTTCATGTTCCACATTTCGCCACGAGAGAACCATACTTGGCGACAATTAAAGTCGGGAGTAGACATAAACTTCTCCACAACAGAACGTACCATGTAGAGAAAGAGGTCATTCTTATTCAGTTGAATGGTCTGACCGTCATACTCGAACTGGGCAGCTCCTGCCGTGCAGATAATAATGATACCATGGTCCATCGGTTTTATTCTGCCAGCAGGCATACCGTCAAAGCAATCCACCAGTACCAACTCATCGCTATCACCCATACGAAGAGTACCTGCCCCCTTTCTTGGTTTGAACTCAAAAATATCCATAATGTTCTGTTCTTCTCATTTTCGGATGCAAAAGTAGATATAAAAAACGAAAAGGCAATGTTTGATAAGTAACAATATATGTTCGACATGTATCATCGGTATTTTTATTTCAAAAACATTATGTACCTTTGCAGCCAGAAATAAATAAGTAATCTATTTGTATTATATAATGAAACCATTTATCTACCTATCTCTTGCAGCAATGCTGCTAACTGGAACAGCCTCTATGCAGGCACAAAACAAGACCAAAGCTAAGACACAGGCAAAGGCTAAGAGTCAGAAAACAAGTACAAAAACAAGTACTAAAGCAACCACAAAGTCGACAGCAAAGATACTATATGTGGAGCCAGAAGACCGTAACTATGCACAGAATCTGGGTGGACACATGTTTTGGGACTATACAGCCAGAGAAGGTAATGCCTTGCTAACAGACTGGAAGATAAGCAAAGAGGATTATAAAAAGATGGTAGAAAAGTACACTTATAAGACTTTTGAAGAGGCCTATCAGAATCTGCCTGTGCTGCCCGATCCATCGCAAGTTGATACACGTGAAAAGATGACAGAATACTCAGTAGGCGAATTAAGGGCACGCGTTGAAGCCGTTGCTAACTATGAGCCAGAACCTGAGTTGAAAACGGAAAATGACAGATTTAGTAAAATCATGATGGATAATGCCAAGAAGGCACGCAAAGGACAGCCTTTCGACACCCTCTTTGTAGACAAGAAGTGGCCACAATATAATAAGGTGTTGGATAAAATGAAGGCTGCATGCACAAAGTTTTACGATCAAAATGCAGACATTGTACATTATAACGAGACGCCAGATCATGACAGAGGATGCTGGCTGCTCGAGAAGCAAGGTGGTGCGCCTCGTTTCTACTTTAACATCTATTCGCCACTGGTAAAGCAGATAATTAAGGAGTGGTTTGGCTCTGACGAGTGTAAGCGTGTGCAGGTCATAGAGGACGAATTGCGTGCACGTGTGGCCGCAGAAAATCCCAAGAAGACGCCTGACTGGTTTGTGGAGGGTCGCAAGCGTGAGGCAGAGATTGTGGCCGAATACAACCGTAAGCTTTTACAGCGCTGGATGCAGAAATCGCCAGCATCACTCTTGGCAGAATATAAGGCTGCTATGGTCAAGCTGATAGCATGGAACAAAGAGGTAGAGGCCATCCGTGGTAATGATCCTATAACAAAAGAATACATTTCTGCACGCTGGTCGGTAAGAGAAGGTATAAAATCGCTGTTCCATCAATATCTTTACCTGATGGATCTCTCAGACTTACCACTTGTACGCACACCAAAGACACAGGAGGGCGCCAAGAAGTTTAAGCTGGAAGATTCGCCCTGGAAACTGTCATATCCATATAATATAAGAAGAGAATAATAATCACAACTAATAATACACAATTAACAATTTAAACTTTATGAAAACAGTGTTCAATCACACAAAAATCATGTTCGTTGCCATGGCTGCCATGGTAGTATTCACCGCCTGCACTACAAACGAGGACGACTATATCGCCTCAAGTCTGCGTAGCAGCGACTGGGAAGGTAAGATTACAGAATATTATCAGAATCGCTGGGGCATTAATGGCTCAGAATATTCTACCGTGATGGGCTTTGAGTCAAAAGATTATCACTATACCAGTGGAAGAGGCTATGAGCTGGACTACAAGACTTCTTCACCCAAAGAGAACTATGCCTTCTGTACCTTTAAGTGGTTTATCGTAGATGGCGACATCACCATCATCTATGACGACGACAAGTGGAATCCCACATATATCGTAGACTACCAGTTGAGAGGCGATAGCTTCTATGGCTTTTTCTACAATGGTTCTGACCGTAAAATTCAGTTCGATTTGGGGAAGACCAAATTTACAGAATGGGACTACTACAGAAAGAATGGTTCACGCTATCTAAACACAGACTATCGCGCTGTCAGACTAAAGAATAAGGATGGCGTAAGCGTAGCCAACGGTATCTTCGCAGAAATACTGAATAATAGTGTTCACTAAAAATCGCCCGTTTTTACGGTTGTATTTCGATTATTTCAAAGAGCGATTAGTCCACTTTAACGGGGCAGTAGTGAAGTATGTTCTTAAAAAAAGTATGTTCTTCTGTTCTTTTATTCGGCTGCGCCTCGGTAAAAGCGGCAGAGCCGAGCGATTCTGTCTTTAAACCACTGGTTTGGTGGTCCTATTTCTGCGCTTTGTAGATGCAATACTTTCGGTATTGTTTCTGGTCTAGGGGCTGGCGGACTCAATTCTAGGGGCTAGATTCACTTCATCTAGGGGCTGTATATGAGCTGTCTAGCCCCTGGATTGAACGGATCTAGCCCCTAGATTCAGGTCAAAAGTGCCACTATTGCATGTCAATAGTGGCACTTTAACGTGACAATACCTCCACTCTTGCTATGCAAAACCTACTGAATGACATACTAACTTATTTAGTCCCGAGTACTACTCGGGAGAAACGGGAGAGAAAAGATTAAAAAAATAGTGGGCTGGACGTGAGGGCTGTTCGCTATTTTTTGTATCTTTGCAGCGCAAAAATCTTAACCAATAACAATAATTGATTATATATGATGCGAAAACTATTAGTAACTATTTCAATTTTTATGCTGACTGCTGTTGGCAGTGTCTATGCACAACATTTTAATGAGTGGGATGACCCAGCTGTGTTTCAGTTGAATCGTGAGCGTGCTCACGCCATAGCCTTGCCACAACAGACAGTGGCTTCACGTGGCGAGAGCGACTACTGGGACTCGCCCTATGTTATGTCGCTCAACGGCACGTGGAAGTTTTATTGGGCACCCAATCCCGATAAGGCTCCTACTGGCTTTATTGGTACGCCGCACTTTAGTGATGGCTCCGATTGGGACGATATAGAGGTACCATGCCCTTGGCAGATTTATGCGCTGCGTCATAATAAGTCGTGGGATAAACCACTGTATGTGAATACCCGTTATCCTTTTACCTACGACCGCAATACATGGAGTGTAATGGCCGAACGACCAGCCGATTGGACCTACACGGGGGACATGAAGAATCCCGTTGGAACCTATTACCGCACGTTTAAGTTGCCTGCCAACTGGAAAGGACGCGAGGTGTTTGTGCGTTTCAATGGTGTGGGACATGGCTACTATGTGTGGGTCAATGGTCAGTTTGTGGGCTATGCGGAAGATTCGTTCCTACCCTCAGAGTGGAACATCACCCCGTACTTGCTCGGCAAGGGTGAACAAAGTATCACCGTCAGGGCCTACCGTTTTACCAGTGGTTCGTTTCTGGAGTGTCAGGACTATTGGCGTCTAACGGGTATCGAGCGTGATGTGCTTCTGTGGTCGGTACCGAAAACGCATATCCGTGACTTTTCGTTCAGCACAGACCGCCTGACGGATCATAATACCTGTGCTGCCGCCACACTCGAAGTGGATGTGACAGGTGGGGGCACCATAGAGGCCGAGGTGCGCGATGGAAACCACCTCGTTGGCACCGTTAGTCAGGTGGCTTCTGCCGCTGGTCTTTGTACGCTATCATTTAATGATCTCGCCGTGGAGCCATGGAGTGCTGAGACCCCAAAGCTCTATGACCTCAGTATTAAGTTGATGAAGGGACGTAAGGTACAGGATCTTCGTACTCTGAAAGTGGGCTTCCGCACTGTTTCTGTGCGTAAGGATGGGGCACTGCTCATCAATGGGCAACGTGTGTTGTTCCATGGGGTGGACCGTCACGACCATAGTCAGTGGAATGGACGTACCATCACTCGCGAGGAGACTGAGGCAGACATTCGCAATATGAAGCGACTCAATATCAATGCTGTGCGTACATCGCACTATCCTGATAATCCTTATTTCTACGATTTGTGCGACCAGTATGGTCTCTATGTGTTGGCTGAAGCCGACGTGGAGTGTCATGGCAACACAGGACTCAGTCATGAGCAGACCTTCCGTGCCCCAATGGTGGAACGCAACGTACGCCAGGTGCTGACCCTGCGCAATCATGCCTGTATCTTCGGATGGTCTGCTGGTAACGAGAGTGGCAACGGTGATAACTTCCAGGCTGTGGCCGATAGTATCGTGGCCCTCGACAAAACCCGCATAACTCATTATGAGGGCAACTCACAGTGGAGTCTCACAACTAGCAGAATGTATGCCGGATTGGACGATGTGGAGCGTATCGGTCGTGAGAATTTGGAGCGCTACCAGCGTGGCGAGACGGGCATTCGCCCCTTTATCATGTGCGAAAACACCCATGCCATGGGCAACTCGATGGGCAACCAGCGTGAATATTTCGACCTCTATGAGCGATATCCCTCGCTAACAGGTGAGTTTATTTGGGACTTCAAGGATCAGGGACTCCGCTTAGGAAACGACCAAATGTATGGTGGTGACTTTGCTGATCAACCCAACGATAACAATTTCTGCTGCAACGGAGTGGTGCTGGCTGATGGATCGTGGACCTCAAAGAGCTATAACGTGAAGAAAATATATCAGCCAGTGGACTTCGTGATGACCAATGGCTGCGTATCACTGAAGAATAAACGCCAGTTCCGTACGCCACAGCAGGACTATGATATCTGCTATGCTTATTTTGATAATGGCTTGCAACAAGGCTCATGGCAGCCTTTGAACGGCACCGAATTGCAGGTGGATCAGCACCACGATGCCATTCGTTTCTCAGTAAGACAACGTGAGGCCACACTTTGGGCTGAACAGGGCTACGAGGTGGCCAGCGAGCAGTTCCAGTTGGCGGGTGCCGACTATGTGACACCAACTCCTGACGACGAGTGTGTGGCGTTGAACGTGAAAGAAACCCCCGATGGCTATCAGGTGCGTGTGGGGCTTTTTACGTTCTCTTTTCATAATGGACAGTTGGTCGATGAGAACGGAAAGGTGCTTTTTGAGCTGAATGCTTTCCGTGCTCCCCATGACAACGATAAAGAACAGACAGAACGCTGGGATAAGCAAGGACTGCGTGACTTGACATGTCATAACCAGAAAGCCTCTTATCAGCAGACCTCTGACAGTGTGATGCTGCACTTCACTAACGTTTATAGCAGTACCCATGGCACCATGCATTTTACCACAGAGGAGACCATCACCATATATAATAATGGTGCCATTTGTTTTGACAGCGATATCATGCCAAGCGAACTGGGTTGCGAACTGCCTCGTCTGGGCTATCGAGCAGTGCTTCCAGGCGAGCTTGAGCAGTTGCGCTGGTTGGGTCGTGGCCCTCACGACAGTTATCGCGACCGTAAGGAGAGTGCCTTTATTGGTTTGTGGCAAAGCACTGTCAGCAACCAGTGGGAGAACCATGTGCTGCCTCAGGAAATGGGCAACAAAGAAGATGTGGCTTGGATGGCACTCACAAACACCAATGGCGTGGGCGTACTGTTTGTTGCTCCTGATACAATGGCAGCCTCGGCAGGTCATTGGGACGATCGCGCAATCTATACCGATCGTCACCACCGTCTGCGTCATCCTAGTGAGGTGAAATTTGAAAATAAAACCTATGTCAACCTGGATGTTTACAACCGTGCGCTGGGCAACAGCAGTTGTGGTCGCGACGTGATTGAGAAGTACAGAATTCCTGCCGATAAGACTCACTTTTCCGTTATCGGAAAACTGCTATTTTCACCCATCACCAACGAGGAACTAGCAGTATTAGCTCGTCAAACAGCCATTTGTGGCAGATGATATCTTTTTTAACAACATAAGTGTAATAAACAAAAAGATTGCTTCTTAAAAAAGGAGCAATCTTTTTGTTTGTTGGCTGATTCATGTTGCTGTGACTGCAGGAATATCTTAATTTAAATGAGGTTTTATTTGGAGATGTTTTTTTTGTATTAGAATATTGTATTTTGAAATTTAATTCTTACCTTTGCAGCGTCAGAAAGTCTAATCTGCTGGATAATAATTATAACAACAATATTGTAGTACAAATAAAAACCAAAAAATCTAATGAAACTATTAACTCAGATTAAGATGCTGGCCCTAATGGCTGGCGCAATGATGACCACCGATGCTGGTGCTGTCATCACACCAAACAAGGTTAGTTCAGGAGACCTCTTGATTAGTAAAGTGTTCTATGCTGCTTCTAAGAAAGCAGCTGGCTCTGGCAACTATGTGGCTGGTCAGTACGTAGAGTTATACAACAACCGTGACGAGGCTGTTGAGGTGCAGGGCCTGTATCTGGCACTCTTGGAAAGCGAATCAGCTGCTTCGGCCTATACGCAGGCTGCCATTGAGGAGAATGCAGACCTGAAGGCTGCGTTGGGCGGAAAGATTGTGGTGAAGCAGATCTTCCAGATTCCTGACGATCAGACTTACACCATCGAGGCAGGAAAGTCGATGATTATCTGCAACAGTGCCACAGACCACACTGCAGGTGCCGTGACTGGTCACGACCTCTCTGGCGCCGACTTCGAGGTGAAAACAACCAACACGAACTATCCTCACAATGATGCAGTGCCAGCCATGAAGCTCATCTACA
Organism: Xylanibacter brevis P6B11; assembly: GCF_000621825.1. Taxonomy (NCBI): domain Bacteria; kingdom Pseudomonadati; phylum Bacteroidota; class Bacteroidia; order Bacteroidales; family Prevotellaceae; genus Xylanibacter; species Xylanibacter brevis. Next base: position 236,388 of record NZ_KK211353.1, on the reverse strand, counting down.
CCATGACACCAACGCTCGACTTCATGAACCTTTCTTATACAGGCACGGGTTCGGCAAGTGTGATGCTACTGAAAAACAATGCTGCTGCTGTTGTGACGGCAGAAGAGAGCCTCGTGTATGGTAGGGGAAAGACCACGGGCAACAAGTTTGCACTGGTGAACCCATACTACGCCATTGATGCCGTAGAGATTCTGGGCAACGTGAAGAACAAGGGCGTTGACGCCACCATGAAGCGACTGGGCGACACCTACGACCAGGGTTATGCTTCGACAACGGCAGAAGGTGGCTACAACGGCGAGACGGTGTATCGTAAGACGGCATTCGTGACTCCCGCCGGACGCAGGGTGCTCTATGATACCAACAACTCTACAGTTGACTTTCAGTCATCGACCACCATTCAGCCACGTGCTTACGATGAAGAGCTGGCCGGGGTTACAGAGCAGGAGGTGACTATTCCTGAGAGCGGATTCCTGGTGTTCTGCCCCGAGAAGAGCTGCTTTGGCGAAAGTGCTATCTCCTTTAACTATATCACTACGAACGCCAAGAACACGAACCTCACCTATAATATATATGGTGGAACGGACGAGCTGCTGGCTAAGTCAGTGTTTATCCTGACAGGACAGCCCGGCACTTACAAGGTTTACTACAGCGAGGCACAGCCATCCAAGAAGATTCCAAGCAATGCGCTCACATGGTCAGAGGTTGATGCGCTAGAGTTCAGCGGCGGCCAGAAGTCACGTGTCATCTATAAGTGGGTGTGCACCCCAGAGAAGGTGGGCTTTGAACGTGTAGCTAAGACAACAGAAGGACTGTATAACAAGGCCACATTCAGTGGCGATGACCGTCTGTATCTTTATCTCACAACAGCAATGGTCGACGCTTTCTCAGCAGAAAATGGTGCAGCGTCAGCTGAAGAGTTTACCTTCATCAAGTGGTGCGGACCAATGCCTGAACCAACCGCTGTACAGACGGTGAAGACTGCTGCCAACAGTCAGTCGGCTACTTTCTACACCCTGGACGGCCAGCAGGTACGCATGCTGATGCCTGGCAAGATCTATATCAGTCGTCAGGCTGATGGCACGGCCACAAAGTTCTACAGCAAATAACGAAAAACTACCAACTGTATTCATCGTTCATTGTCTCAGAAATGAGGCAATGAACGATGATTTTTTTATAAAAATGGAGCTTTTTGATAGCGCGAATATAAATTTTTTGTATATTTGCAACTGATAATCTACCTTTACGCTAACGCGTGCTAATGAAATAACGTTTATAGATATGATCATGAAGAGACTTTTTAACACCATGATTGGGCTGCTGCTTTGTGGCAGTCCGATGACCGCATGGGCTCAGATGACAGCCGACGAGGTGAGAGTGATCCACGAGATCGACACGGTGTGGAACTTTGGACTGCAGGGCATCAACCTGTATAGCAGGTCTATGCACCGCATAGACATTGTATATCCTTCTACAGACCCCAAGGGTAATCCCACAGAAATGAGTGGCTATTTGGCAATACCTAACGACATCTATAAGGATCATCAGCCCGTAGATGGCATCTTGTTGTACAGCCACTACACGCAGATGGGCTACGATGGCGCACCTACGAGGGGCTATGCTCAGGGCGAAGATTATGTGATGGCTAGTCCGCTGAAGCCCAACTATATAGTGGTGACCAGCGATCAGTATGGCTATGGTGTGACCGAGGGCAAGGGCTACTACTACTGCTATGGCGACGCCAATGCACAGGCAGGCATAGACTGTCTGCTGGCGGCCAGGCTGCTGCTCGATGCGCGCGGTATCAGTCAGGGAAAACTGCTGGTCAATGCGGGCTATTCGTCGGGTGGCTATGAGGCGATAGCCATCCAGAAGTTGCGCGACATGAAATATCGCGACGTAATCTCGTTTGATAAGACCGTTGTGGGCGGTCTGCCTTTCGATATGGTTGAGGCTTATAATGAGATGATAGACAAGAAGGATGACACCGACTTGAAACTGTTTGGACTGCTGATGATACTGGACAGCTACAACACACATGGCGGCCTGGAACTGGATATTCCCAGCATGCTGAATGAGCCTGCGGCGTCGATGTTTGACGAGTGGTTCCATACTGGAAAATACTCCACCCAGCATGTGAAGGACGCACTCGATGGTCTGCCCATCACAGAGGTGCTGAAGGACACCCTGCTGAAGTCCAGTTCGCCCGTGGTGAAAAAGCTGAAGCAAGCCATGAAGGACGTGGCCTTGGAGAACGACTGGGAGCCCGACACTACACAGAACTATTTCGTGCTGAATGTGCTGCACGATTGCGTGGTGCCTACTGGCAGCTGTAGGTCTCTGATTAACTTCCTGTCCACATATCGTTATGATGGAGAGACGAGCCCGCTGTTCAAGAAGAGCATTGTGCCCGAACAGACGCACCTGCAAACGAACTTTGTGATACCATCGAAAGACCATGTGTATGTGGGTGGTCTCACTTACTATCTGCAACTTGCTATCATGTTGAGCACCCTGCCTGTTTTATACTATGACGGTGAGCTAAACACGCATTATGCCGATCTGATCAAGGATGCAACGCCGATGAACATCATCCATAAACTGGAGGATGCAGGCATCGACCTGAAAAAGATTGTGCAGGAACGAATGGGAGGCGAAGGTTCGGGCAATATCTTCTCGCTGATGGCTGAGTTGGACGAGAAACTGCAACCGCTGGGCTTGACATCTCTGGACGTGCTGCAAATGGCAGACGACAGTGGCCTGTCGCTGTTGGACATCTTTGAGATCTACACCTATCTGACGACGGAGGAAAGTCGTGGTAGTGACTATCGAGAGATACCGGCACTGCGGCAGACCAATCGCGTAGCCGACGTGAAGGAAGAGGACGGCACATTCAGCGTGATGACACTCAACGTGGACGGACTGCCCAACAAGTGGTTGGTGCTGGACGTGAACAAAGACGGCCCCAAGTCAGACGGCAGTATGGCCATCAGTAGCTATCTGGCGCAGAAAAACTGCGACATCATCGCTATGCAAGAGGACTTTAACTACCGCTGGGAGATATGGTCGCAGCTGTTTGCCAACTACCAGCATGATGAGTGGACGGGTGGCATCATCTACGAGGATATGCTGGACTGTGACTTCCTGCATCCGCAGAACATCAAGTTGCCATGCGACGGTCTGAACATGTCGTGGAAGAATGGCAGCCAGTCTGGTGCCTACCAGCGCGTGGCATGGGAGCGCAGCTTTGGAAAGTTCAGTCACGACTTCGACGACATGGTGACAAAGGGCTTCCGCCGCCATGATATGGTGCTGGGCGACGGCACAGAGGTGGTGGTGTATAACATGCATATGGATGCCAGCAGCTATCGTGACGAGACGATGGGCAACGATGCGAAAGATCGCGAGGTCAGACTAGCGCAGTGGATCCAGTTGCGCGAGCATATCATGGCCCACTTGGATGCGCGCCCCGTGATCGTGATGGGCGACATGAACACGCTGTATCACAGGGATGATGTGAAGAAGGTGTTCTTCGACGAGATAGCAGCCACGGGCCTGGCTACTGCTGCCGATGTATGGGTTGAGCTGCAGCAAAATGGCATCTTCCCCCAACTGGGTGGCGAGCCCCAGCAGGGCGAACTGCTCGACAAGGTTATCTATATCAATCCCGCGAATGCGTCAACCACCATCGCTCCGCTGAGCTACGAGGTGGATAAGGCGGGCTATGAGGCGGATGGCCAACCGCTGGGCGACCATTATCCCGTGATTGTGCGCTTTGCGACGCAGACTGCCAGGGATGCCGCAGGCGTGAAGGCTGTGGAGCAGCATGCTGAAAGCCAGGAATGGTTCTCGGTTCAGGGCGTTCGCAAGGATGCGCAGAGAAAGGGCATCGGCATCAACCGTCAAGGACATAAGGTGCTGTTCTAATCAAGCCGAATAGCCAGGCTATTCAGGCCGTTTTGCAGAGCAAGAGTTAAGCTTTTACGTTCCAAAAGCTTAACTTTTGCTCTTGTTCTAGACTCTAGTATGTTCATTTCCAGACTCTAGAACGTGCGCATCTAGACTTTAGATTATCTTGTGCTAGACTCTAGAATGCACATTTCTAGAGTCTGGATTTTGTATGGTACTTATCGTTTTACATCAGTAAAGTGCCAATATCACTTCCTTGAACAAAGACTATTGACCATCTATTGTGCCACTTTTACTCCACTGATCATTTCGTTCTATAGTGGCGTATATACTGATGGCACGATGGTAAAGATCATGAGATAAGTTGCGCTTATACCTAATTCTAAATATAAGGACCACCATACGTCTTTTGGTATTTTTGTTTCATTTGAGAGAAATAATGATATGTTGAACGTTTTTTCTTATTGGATGTATCATTTTTTATTGTGAAGATGCCTTTTTTAATATACATTTGCGCCAGAATTAAGAATTTTACCAAATGTATTATTAATTTAAAACACTAATCTTTATGAAAAAAGTATTTTTACTCACAGCATGGTTTGTAACAACGGTTTGTAGTGCACAGGTCGTGATCTGGAATGGCGATGGCAAGGAACTGGGAAGTGACGGTGGCTTCTGGAATCGGGCAGAACCTGTTGTCGTAGAGGAGCAGGGCAACAACGTGATGAAGTTCACGATGAAAGCTAATCCTGGTGGCTGGGGAGATGAGCATCATAATGGCGCAATTCCTCTGGAAGGTGTTGACTTCAAGGGGCTGCGCCGACTGACCATGCGACTGAAGATGACAGACAGTCACAATGTGATGGTTAGACTCGAGGGCAAGGAAGGTGCCTTCAATACGCCACGCTGGGCATGGCAGGATGGTGGCAACGAATGGAGAATTCTGACTTATGAGTTTGCAGAGGGACCTGATGCTGAAAAGATTACCGAAGACAATAACCTGGTGCTTTCCATCTGGCCTTACGAGGAGACAAGTGAGGGCGATGGAAAGACTTTCTATGTTGACGACATCAAACTGGAAGGCCCGATGGTTAATGATAAGGGAATCCTTGCGTGTGCAGACAATTCACTCGATGGTGAGGTGACGATCACAGGTGTTATAGGCAAGGGCACCTATCAGTGCACATGGGATGGCGACTGGCATTCGATGGATTATGATGACTATGCCCTTATTGCAAAGAAGCTGGCTCCTACGGCAACTAAGCTCATCGTCAAAGATGCCGCCCGTTGGGATGAAGACTGGAGCGCTATCGAGGCAAAGTGTAATGGTATTGAAATCGTTAAAACGGATGACGTCAACCATATTGACACAGCCGTTTTGAAACATAGCGCTGATAAGATGTTTGACCTTCAGGGACGTCAGGTCGTGAAACCTGTTAAAGGTATTTATATCGTAAACGGTAAGAAGTTTGTAAGATAACAAGTGCGTGAGATATTCGCAAAAAAGTCGTTCACTGCCCAAAGGGTAGTGAACGATCTTTTTATGTATAGTCTATGAAGGGAACCACTTTTACTCCACTGACCATTTCGTTCTATAGTGGCGTATATACTGATGTTTTGATGTGTCATTGAAACAATTTTTGTGGTTTTTTGTTTCAATGACTCTTATATGCGGTTGATTTTTTAGGATATGACTGAATAAATGATTTTCTTTGCAATTGTAGATTGCCAATGATGTTTACAATACCTAAATATTAACCCTAAAACAGTGTAATTATGGCTTTAATAACATGCCCTGAATGTGGTAAGCAGGTGTCTGATCGTGCTGCTACGTGTCCACAATGTGGCTGCCCATTGCAATCGGCAGCCCCCACCGGACCTGTTCCTCCCCCAATGCCCGGGGGGTATCAACCTTCTAATGCAATGCCATCAAACGCAATGCCCTCTAATCCGCAACCCTCAAACCCACAGCCTTTCCCACCGAAACCTCAAGCTGCTGGCAATCAAGAGATGAGCGCCTCGAAGATGGCGTGCCCTCATTGTGGTGCTGATCTTGGACCAAAAGACTTGTTGAGCAAGGACTGGGCTAAGTGTCACCAGTGTGGTAAGGCTATTCTGTTGGGTGGCGGTGGTAATGCTTTCGACGATAACCTGATTATTGAGCTGCTTGCGAAGTTTACCATTACAAAAGACGAGTATCACAAATTCTTCATGCAGTTCCTCATGGAAAATGCGCCTGTGGACGTGTTCGACAATATGAAGATTGTGGATATTAAAAGAAAATATTTCTGGGCTCGTGAGTACGGACAGGCCACCGAGCGTGCTATCTTCCCGCTGTGTAAGTATGGTAAAGAGTTCTTCGAGAAACTGTGCGGCACGCCCTATATGCTGATTGCTGACTATGAGGAACACTTCAATACGAAAGAGATGGTGCCATTCGCAAGCGATTATATTCGCGACACGGAAGTAATTCCTAAGGAACAGTCGGCCTCGGAGAACCGTTTTGAGTTCTCGCACACAGACATCGGCTCGTATATCCCAACACCAGCCTACTACTGTCTGCCGGTGGTCGAGGAGGTCGTGGAGTATAACGGACAGCAGTACACCTTCATCGGCACAGCAAGTGGCGATCGCTGGTGGTACGAGTTTGATAATTTCCCGAATGCTGAGTTCTTGAAGCAGAGTCCCGACTATACCAGCATGAAGCCGGTGACGTGGATTGTGACTGCCATCCTCATATTGATACTGTTGCTGATCGTCTTTGCACTGTTTAAGGCCGGCTTCTGGACTGGTGTTATTGGTGTGGCAATCCTGGGCGCGATAGGCTACTTCCTCGGACTGATTGTCTATGGACTGATAGCTCTTGTCACTGGCGGTATTGATGCCATCATCCGTGCCATTGTCAATCGTATTATCCGTAAGAAGTTCCGTGCACGCTGGCAGGAGTTCCAGGAACATAAGCGTCAGTCTGCTCAGCGTAATTTTAAACTGGATTTGAAATACGACGTTCCTGAGTTCCCAATACCTTAATGTATCACTAATAAACAGAATTATACGACTATGGGATTTTTTAAGAGAGATCCAAAAGAGGCCAACTATGTGGGTGGCGAGAAGCACTGGGCTGAGTCTATAGAGAATGTTGGCTTTGGAGGCGATATGATTTCGCTCCATCCTGATCAAGACTTCAACACCAATTCTACGCTGACAGTACACCCCGGAGAACAGGCTATCTTCGAGAAAAACGGACAAATATACCAGATGTTCACTGAGGGACGCTACCAGCTGAAAACGGAGAACTATCCCTTTATCAGCCGTCTGCGCAATGCTTTTACGGGTGGCGTGAGTACCTTCAACTGTAGGGTGTTCTTTATCCGAACGGCAACAAGTATGGAGGTGAACTGGGGAGCTGGCGATATTCAGGTGCGCGATAAGAAACTGCGCGTGGCTTCGAAAGTGTTTGCACGTGGTGCCTATCGCGTGAGTGTGGAGGACGGTGGAAAATTCCTCTTCAAACTGATAGGCAACGGCATCAGTTCGTTTGGTGCTGAGGAGTTGCAAGACTACTTCCGCAATGAGTTTTTGGAACATATCAAGACGGAAATAGCCACCGTCTTGGTGGAACTGGAAGGCGAGATACTGGGCATTCAGGCTCGACAGCGCGAGATTAGTCAGAAGATTTCACCGCTGGTAGCTGAGGTGCTGTCTGACTATGGCGTGAAACTGGAACGCTTTTCGATTTCTGCTCTGGAAGTTGATCTGGACGACGAGGTGCGTAAAGCCTATGAGGCTAAGCTCGGTAATGCTTCTGCCGACTCGGAAGTGATGGATATCCTTGGCGATAAGTGGGCTGCCCAGCAGCAGGTGGACATCATGAAGACTATGGCCGCCAACCAGGGCACGGCATCAATAGGTGCTGGAATCGGTATGGGAATGGCTGCGGCAGGTTCTTTCTTCGGTATGGGACAGCAAATGATGGGACAACCGATGGGACAGCAACAACCTATGCAGCAGGCTGCTCCGCCTCCCATGGCGCAGTTCTGGCTCTTTGTGAACAACCAGCAAGTGGGACCGGTGCCCATGCAACAGCTTGCTCAGTATGTGCAGACTGGACAGCTGACTCCTGATACGATGGTGTGGAAAGAGGGCATGCCTCAGTGGGCTGCCGCTAAAACGGTGCCCGAGCTGCAGCAGTTCTTTGCAGCAGCTGGTGCGACTCCTCCACCCATGCCTCCGACACCTCCAACCCTTTAAACGTAATTAGAAGATTATGAGAATCAATCAAATGACTTTTGTGGCACTGATGGTGTTGGTGCTCATTGTGCTGAATGTGTTGTTCTTTGTCTGGACTGATGTCGAGACACGAGGCATTGTAGAGTGGATGTCGTATGGATTTGCCATGTTTTCTTTTGTGGTGGCGTCTATAGCGGTGTTGCGCGTGAGCAAGGATAGCGATGAGGTGTATCACCTGACCACAACATTCCTGCCTCTCTCTTACTTCTGTGTGCAGACCGTGCTGAGTGCCGTGGCTATTGGCTATGGCATGGTGCTTCGCAGGACACAGGAAACGGTGCAGGGTTTGACAAGCAACATGCAGGATACGGTGAATAAGGTGGTGGAGAGTCTGCCTGACAGCGTGGCTGGCATTGCTACCGACAGCATAGGCTCTGCGATAGGAAATACGGTAAATACGACGACTGAGACGGTTGTCGGAAGGTCGATGTTCCTGGCGGAGAACTATACGGTGATTGTCCTGTCTGTATATCTGCTGGTGCTGCTGTTCTATGCTTTCAATTTGGGCATTCACAAAACTGCTAATGATGCCACAAGGGAATCATTGGCCGAACAGGCTGCTGAACAAGACTCGAAGATGCAGTTGAGTCAACGCTTGCAACTGTTGGAGGTCAAGGTGAAGGATGCTGCTGCGAAGAAAGAAGTGAGCAGGCTCTATGAAACCATTCGCTATGGAGCCAACCATACGACGCCACAGGGAAAACAGATAGAAGGCGCGATCACTGCTGGCCTGGACGAACTTTCTGCGCTTATTGACCGTGCAGACTGGGAGAGAGTGAGGGAATTGGCCCAGGAACTGACCGTCAGGGCAAAGATGCGTTAAATTATTAATATTATTAAGGTAGATAATTATGAAAAGTGGATTTGCAAAATTCTTAACCTCTGGCTTCTATACTGAGGTTACAGCACTAAAGGCGCTGGGATGGACGATATTTATCTTCTTGCTGGGATTCTTTATCGTATATTGGATTATCAAAGGTATTATCCGCCTGTTCTCTAAGAAAGATAAAACGCCTGACGAGTAATAAACCGATATTGGATTAGCTTCTAAAGTCGCCGTTTATGGCGCAAGAAGAGAAAAAAGAAAGTACACAAGCAGACCAGTGCTGTTTGTGTACTTTTCTTATGGCATTTATACGGCCTGATTTAGGTCGTTACTTCGACACAATTTCATTAGCTCTTGACAGAGCCAGGTCGATGTGGTTGCAGATGTTTTCTTCGCCAAGCAACTGAACGAATCCGTTGCGACGCAGCACAGAATCGACTTTTTCGTTGACGCCCGACAGGACGATGGCGATGCCCTCACGCTGACTCATCAAGCACATGTTCTCCAAGTTGTGGAGACCGGTAGAGTCGATGAAGGGAACCTTACGCATGCGGATGATACGTACCATAGGACGGTCGCCGAAATTGCCCATCAACTCCTCGAACTTATTACCTGCACCAAAGAAGTAGGGACCGTTGATCTCGTAAACCTCAACGCCCTGAGGAATGGTGAGGTGCTCAAGATTGCCGCTCTCCATATCGGCATCTTCGTTTAGGTCAATCTCGTCGTTGATAGCCTTGACATCGGTGGTCTCGCTCATGCGGCGCATGAACAGCAGACATGCACAGATGAGACCTACCTCGATAGCTACGGTGAGGTCGAAGATGATGGTGAGGAAGAAGGTGAGCAACAGTACGGTGACGTCGCTCTTAGGATTGCGCATCAGGGCAGAGAACGAGCGCCAACCGCTCATGCCGTAGCTCACAACGACGAGTACGCCGGCCAGGCAGGCCATGGGGATGTACTTGGCCAAAGGCATGAGGAACAGGAAGATGAGCAGCAGCACAACAGCATGGATGATGCCAGCGATAGGTGTGCGACCGCCATTGTTGATGTTGGTCATCGTGCGGGCAATGGCACCTGTGGCAGGGATACCGCCAAAGAGAGGCGATACGATGTTGGCCACACCCTGACCGATAAGCTCGGTGTTGGAATTATGATGATCGCCTATGACACCATCGGCCACGGTGGCTGAGAGCAAGCTCTCGATGGCACCAAGGATGGCAATGGTCATGGCTGGGGCAACCAGGCCTTTGAGGGTGTCCCATGACAGTTCGGGAACCACTGCGTCGGGCAACTGCGAGTTGATGCTGAAACGGTCACCGATGGTCTCGATGCTGGTGATGCCTGCATACTGCTTCAGCAGCAATACGGCCACGGTCATGATGATGATGGCAATGAGCGAACCGGGGATGCGCTTGCTGAAACGTGGAGCGGTGGCAATGATGGCCACGCTGATGAGACCTACGGCAGTGCTCCAGGGATCGATGTCCTTGAGATGCTGGAAATAAGCACCCCAACGAAGCAGGAAATCGCTAGGCACAGGTCCGTCAATCTGCATGCCCAGCAGGTCTTTTACCTGCGTGGTGAAGATGGTGACGGCAATACCGCTGGTGAAGCCCACAATGATGGGGTAGGGAATGTATTTGATGATGGTACCCAGGCGCAACAGGCCGAAGCCGATGAGGAAGACACCAGCCATGAGTGTGGCAATGGTGAGCCCCTGCATGCCATATTGATTGATGATGCCAGCCACGATGACGATGAACGCACCGGTGGGACCGCCAATCTGTACCTTACTTCCGCCCAGGGCAGAGATGATGAGACCTGCAACGATGGCAGTGATAATACCTTTCTCGGGTGAAACACCTGATGCAATACCAAAGGCGATGGCCAGTGGCAGTGCCACAATGCCGACGATGACTCCCGCCATCACATCGGCCATAAAGGTCTGTCGGTTGTACTTTCTAAGAGCCGAAAAAAGCTTCGGCTGGAAATCTAAAGTTTTCATCTTTTGTCTTATTATCCTTGAAAAACGGGTGCAAAGGTACAAAAAATATATAAGGTGGCAAAGAATTGCCACCTTATATTATATCTTTACATAAATATTTCTTGATTTACTTCTGCTTCAACAGGTCGCGAATCTCGGTCAGAAGCTCTTCCTGAGTGGGACCCTTCGGGGGCTCGGGAGCTGCTGCAGCCTCTTCTTTCTTTCGAAGGTTCGTCAGTTTGTTAATGGCCTTGATAAGCAGGAAGATACAGAATGCAACAATAAGGAAGTCGATGATGTTTTGCAGGAACTGTCCGTAGGCAAATACTGAAGCACCTGCCTTTTGAGCTTCTTCTAGAGTATTATACTTGTTGTCATCGCTCAGGTTTATATACAAATTAGTAAAGTCGATACCACCAGTAGCCAGACTGATAACAGGCATTAGCACATCTCCTACCATAGAGGTCACAATCTTGCCAAAAGCACCACCGATGATCACACCGACTGCCATGTCGAGCACGTTGCCACGCATGGCGAACTCTTTGAATTCTTTAATAAATCCCATAGTTTTACTGTTTAATAGTTTAACGATATTGAGAATATTGTTATAGTTTCCTTTTTGTCAAGTGAACGTTGCAATCTCGACTTTTCCGTCTTGATATACCTCACTTTTCACTTTGTGATTTTCACTTTTATCTTAAAAAACTTTTATTTCGTTGCAAATATAGGAAAATAATTCGTAACTTTGCGCTCGAAACATCGAAAAAATGATTTTTGAACGCAAAATTGGTTGAATTTTATTATTAAACCCTTTAAATAATTAAAGCAAAATGACAAAAGTAGCTATTAACGGTTTCGGCCGTATCGGTCGCCTCGCATTCCGTCAGATGTTCGAGGCTGAAGGTTATGAAGTAGTAGCAATCAACGACTTGACAAGCCCCAAGATGCTTGCACACCTGCTGAAGTATGACACCGCTCAGGGTGGTTTCTGCGGCAAGTTCGGTGAGAACAAGCACACTGTAGAGGCTGGTGAGGACTTCATCGTTGTTGATGGTAAGAAGATCACTATCTATGCTATTCCTAACGCTGCTGAGCTCCCCTGGGGTAAGCTGGACGTAGACGTTGTTCTGGAGTGCACAGGTTTCTACACATCTAAGGAGAAGGCTTCTGCTCACCTGACCGCTGGTGCTAAGAAGGTTGTTATCTCAGCTCCTGCTGGTAACGATCTGCCCACCATCGTTTACAACGTAAACCACAAGACTCTGACTCCTGCTGACACTGTTATCTCAGCTGCTTCTTGCACCACCAACTGCTTGGCTCCTATGACCAAGGCTCTGAACGACCTGGCTCCTATCCAGAGCGGTATCATGACAACTGTACACGCTTACACTGGCGACCAGATGATCCTCGACGGTCCTCAGCGCAAGGGTGATGTTCAGCGCGCTCGTGCTGGTGCTCAGAACATCGTTCCTAACTCAACTGGTGCTGCTAAGGCTATCGGTCTCGTTATCCCCGAGCTGAACGGTAAGCTGATCGGTGCTGCTCAGCGCGTTCCAACTCCTACAGGTTCTACCACTATCCTGCACGCTGTTGTTAAGGGTGATGTAACTGTAGAGAGCATCAACGCTGCTATGAAGGCTGCTCAGAACGAGAGCTTCGGTTACACTGAGGAGAAGCTGGTTTCTAGCGACATCATCGGTATGAAGTTCGGTTCACTCTTCGACGCTAACCAGACCATGGTAAGCAAGATGGAGGATGGCAACTCACTCGTACAGGTTGTTTCTTGGTACGACAATGAGAACTCTTACACTTCTCAGATGGTTCGTACTATCAAGTACCTCGCTGAGCTGAAATAAGATTTTTCAAAATCAGTTATAAATTAAGCCGTTCGATTTTGTCGGACGGCTTTTTTTGTGTACCTTTGTCACTGTTTTATTGATAAGAGCTATGGAAAAAGAAGAAAGATATCAGTTGTTAGTTAATCAGGTTCGTGCTCTGGTGGAGGGCGAGAAAGACCAGATCGCGATTATGAGTAATGTGGCAGCCGTGCTTCATCAGGAGATGAAGTTCTGGTGGACGGGCTTCTATCGTGTGAAGAATGATGAGTTGATACTTGGTCCGTTTCAGGGACCAGTGGCCTGCATGCATATCGGTTTTGGAAAAGGTGTCTGCGGCACGGCGTGGAAACAACGTCAAACAATTGTAGTGCCCGACGTAGAGGAGTTTCCTGGACATATTGCTTGTAGCAGTGCTTCGCGTTCGGAGATTGTGGTGCCCATCTTCTCTAAGGATGATTCAGAACGCGTGATCGCTGTGCTCGACATTGATAGCGAACACTTGAACACCTTTGACAGCATCGATCAGAAATACCTGGAGGAGATTTGTCTTCTCTGCCGTGAAGAAGCCTAAGCGATAAGCTATTTGGCTTCTATGTCGTGGCGACTCTTTGACTTGGTTACCAGTGTGACACCGCTGAACACCAGGATGATGGCGAGCGCATGGCTCCACTTCATGATGCCGATGCCAGTCATGACACTGACAGCCACGGCAACGATGGGTTGCACGTAGTTATAGACGGAGACCACTGTGGGACGTAACACCTTCTGGGCCTTGATAATCAAGATGTAGCCGACGAAGGTGCCAAAGAAAACAACATAGGCAGTCTCAAGAAGTGTCTTGGTGGACAGACTGCCGCTGACCATCGTGAATGTGTGTGGCCCAACCAAGGGCATCAGGATGATGGTGGCCCAAAGGAACATCCATTTGTTGACGGTGAAGACGCTATACTGTTTGATGAACTTATTGAAAAGCGACAGATAGAGTGCGTAGGAGAACTGGGCGCCGAGGCAACAAAGGTCGCCGCGAATATCGCCTACCTTGTCGCTGGCGTGAGTAGCCGACGTGAGGATAAGCATCAGAGCGCCACTGCATCCCATGAAGACACCCAGCACCTTTTTGCTGGTGAGTGGCTCTTTCAGGATAAGCGCAGCCAGCAGCATGGCGAAAATAGGCATCGAGGTGGTGACGATACTGGCATTGATGGGCGAGGTGAACGACAAGCCAATGGTGAAGCCACACTGGTTGCACACAATGCCAAAGACAGCAGCGCCAGCAAAGGTGAACACGTGCTTCAAAGGAACATGCTCGTGCTGGGTGAAAAGCGAAGCTATCCAGAACAGAATGGCACCGCCCATCACGCGAATCATCACCATCGACGGACCGTCAAGTCCGTTGTTCATGGCATCTTTTCCCAATGGTGCCATCAGTCCCCAGATGGCACAAGCAGCAAACATCGACAGATGTGCATAAAGTGGTTGCTTGTTATCCATAACGCGTACAAAGGTACAAACTTTTTTTCGTTTAAAGTGCTCAGATTAGATAATATTTCGTACTTTTGCAATGGATATGAAACAGATGATAACCATACTTGGTCCTACAGCCAGCGGAAAGACGCCTTTGGCCGTGGCCGTGGCAAAGCGGGTGGACGGCGAGATTATCTCGGCCGACTCGCGTCAGGTGTATCGCAGAATGGACATCGGTACCGGTAAGGACCTGGTGGAATATGATGGCGTGCCTTTTCATCTGATTGATATCTGCGAACCAGGTACGAAATATAACCTCTTTCAATATCAACAGGATTTTCATCGGGCTTATCAGGATATCCTAGAGCGAGGACGAACACCAATTCTATGTGGTGGCACGGGCCTCTATATCGAGGCGGTGCTGAAAAACTATCAGTTGTCGCCTGTGCCTCAGAATCCTGAGTTGCGTGCAAGTCTTGAAGGGAAAAGTCTTGAAGAACTGACACAGATGCTCAAGGAACTGAAAGCCAAGAATGGTTCTGTGATGCATAACACCACCGATGTCGATACGGCTCAACGAGCCATCCGAGCCATCGAGATAGAATACGGCAGTCAGCAGCTGCAGTCTTCACAGGAGGCTGAAGCCATGAAAGCATCTGATGGAATAGGAGAGGGCGCACTGCTTATTGGCGTCAACATTGACCGTGAACTGCGTCGTGAGAAGATCACCAGGCGACTGAAGGCCCGACTGGACGAGGGTATGGTTGACGAGGTGCGTGGGCTGATGGCAGAAGGTATTTCCGCAGAAGACCTTATTTATTACGGGCTGGAGTATAAGTACCTGACGGAGTATGTCATTGGTAAACTGACCTACGAGGAGATGTTCCGACAGTTGGAGATTGCTATCCATCAGTTTGCCAAGCGTCAGATGACCTGGTTCCGTGGCATGGAAAGACGTGGTATGCATATCCATTGGATTGATGCAACGCTACCGATGGAAGAGAAAGTTAATAAGATAATCGAGATATGGCAGAAGTAGAGAGATGGGGTATTCTTTATTGTCCTAAAAAGGGTCTAGGACGTCACCGTAAGCATTGGATGCGCATTCAGCAGGAGCTGGACAGTCGTGGTGTGCTTTATGATATGGTTCAAAGCGAATCTGTTGACAGTGTCGAGCGCCTGATGACGATGTTGATTCGCAATGGCTATAAGACCATCATCATCGTGGGTGGCGACTCGGCCTTGAACGATGCTGTGAACTGCCTGATGCGCGAAGAGGAAGAAGTGCGAAACCGCATCTCTCTGGGTGTGATTCCCAATGGCTTGTTGAACGACTTTGCCCGCTTTTGGGGCTTCACCGAGCGTGAAGATGCTCAGTCTATCGAGTGGTTGCTGAAGCAACGCGTGAGAAAGGTGGACCTGGGTTGCATCACTTATAAGGATGACGAGGGGCATGACGTGAAGCGCTATTTCCTGAATTGCATCAACATGGGACTGATAGCCGATATCATGAACTTGCGTCGTCAGGCCCGTCAGAAGTTAGGCTCCGTCAAGTTGGCCTTCCTGTCTTCCCTGGTGGTGATGATATTCCATCGCCACGATTACAAGATGCGTATTGATATCAACTATGAGGTTATCGATCGTAAGGTGATGACCGTTTGTGTCGGAAATGCTCTTGGTTATGGACAAACGCCTAATGCTGTGCCTTATAGTGGCATGCTGGATGTGTCGGTGGTGTATAATTCCAGCATCAAACAATTGTTGAACGGCCTTTGGCTGCTAGTCACAGGACGATTGCTGAACCATCGCAGCGTGCATCCTTATCGTACCAGGAAGTTGAATATCGAAGAGGCTAAAAAGATCCGAATAGGCATAGATGGCCGACTGTGGGAATCGCCTGCCGATTCTTTTTCTATTCATGTACTTCCTGAGCAGATTAATTTCCTGATACCCGATTAATAAGAGGGATTTTGCAGCATGAAATCATAGGAAGATTATTCCTTCTGCGAAATCCACAAGAGTTTCTTTTCGTCGAGGATGGTGTAGCGCCTTCCGTCTAAAGCAATGACACCCTCGTTGGCAAATGCTGACAGAGTGCGGATGGCATTGCTGATGTCCATATAGGCCGCATTGGCAATCTCTTTGCGGCTTGGGTGGGCATTGAGGGTCTTGCCATCGGCCTCGTATCCGCATTTGTCCCTAAGAAACAGTAGCATGTCTGCCATCTTGCCGCGTATGTGTTTTCTCTGAAGATTTTGGATTCTGCGTATCAGCGTGTCGATACGTTCTGAGAAGGTGCGAATATACATCAAGGCTATCTGGGAGTTGGTCTCCACCAGGTGATAAACGATGTCGTTGGGCAGTTTAGCAACAATAGAGTTTTCGGTTGCAATAGCAGTAAACTTATACACACCTTTATCGAAGGGTGGCTGACTGGCAAAGATATGTCCCGCAGGCACCATGTTGATGATGTGCTGCTTGTTGTCAAGACCTACTATTTCGTTCTTTACGCGACCTTTATAAACAAAGTAGGTATGTGTGGCTGTATCGCCTTCGTTGAATATGACTTCAGCCTCTGTGTGATGTTCTATTTCCAAATGTTCCAAGAACGTGTTGCGTTGCTCTTCTGTCATGACATGCCAAATGTTTGATATTGATTTGGCAATTTCAATCTTGTCGTTTATCATTCGTTTCCTAAATAGAATCCTAGTTGTACATAATGGTTTACCGTGGACAAAGTTACGTATTTTTTATATAAATGTCAAGAAAAAGATGATGAAAAAGGCATTTTTTCCATAAAAAGCAAAATAATCAGGCTTTTTTTTTGTTGTGACACAAAAAATGTGTACTTTTGGGAAATCAAAATCTAAAACTGAAGATACGAAAAGAAGAAACCTTTAAATAAATAGGAACTATGAGTTATTTACGATTTGAGAAGGCCGTGATGACAAACTTGGAGGAGAGTCTTCGTCGCGAATTACTCCGTACAAACCGTTCTGGTGCCTATAGCAGTTCTACACTGGTGGACTGTAATACGCGAAAATACCATGGACTGCTGGTTGTTCCAGTACCCGAGCTTGATGATGAAAACCATGTACTTTTGTCATCGCTCGATTGTACGGTGATACAACATGGCGCGGAGTTTAACTTGGGACTCCACAAGTATCAGGGCAACAACTACAGTCCTAAAGGACACAAGTACATACGTGAGTTCGATGCTAGCGTAATTCCTACGACGACCTACCGTGTGGGTGGTGTGATCTTGAAGCGCGAAAGCATTTTTCAGGCTTACGAGGACCGCATCCTGATTCGATATACGCTCGAAGATGCTCACTCGGCTACCACGTTGCGCTTCCGCCCCTTCTTGGCATTCCGTTCCGTTCGACAGTTCACCCACGAGAATTCTGTGGCCAGTCGCGAGTATCACGACGTGGAGAATGGTATCAGGACATGTATGTATGCAGGTTATCCTGACCTGTATATGCAGTTCAACAAGAAGTGCGAGTTTGTGTTCCAGCCCGACTGGTATCGTGGCATTGAGTATCCAAAAGAGCAGGAGCGTGGCTATGCGTCTAACGAAGACCTCTACGTACCTGGCTATTTTGAGTTGCCCATCAAGAAGGGCGAGAGCATTATCTTTGCCGCTTCTACCTCAAGTAGTAAAACCGGTAGTTTGAAAAAACTGTTCCAGGACGAGTTGAATTTGCGTACACCGCGCGACAACTTCTATCACTGTCTGGTAACAGCTGCTCATCAGTTCCATAACCGCAAACCCAACGACGACCGCTATCTGCTTGCAGGCTATCCTTGGTTCAAGGCACGTGGCCGCGACACGTTTATTGCTCTGCCAGGTCTGACGCTTTCTATTGGCGAGAACGACTATTTTGAATTGGTGATGAAGACGGCTGAACGCGGACTGTACGAGTTTATGGAGGGTAAGCCTCTCTCCGTACAGATTTACGAGATTGATCAGCCTGATGTCATGCTGTGGGCCGTGTGGGCCATTCAGCAATATGCCAAATACGAGGGCCGAGACCGTTGTTTCGAACTCTATGGCAAATTGCTGAACGATATTGTGAAGTATATTAAGAACGACAAGCATCCCAACCTGCGTTTGGATGACAATGGGCTTGTTTATTCTAATGGTCGCGATAAGGCTGTGACTTGGATGAACTCTACGGCCAACGGCCGTCCTGTAGTGCCTCGTTCTGGCTATATTGTGGAGTTCAATGCATTGTGGTATAACGCCTTGAAATTCTGCGCATCGATGGCTGGTGAACATAACGACCCCAATGGCGCCGCTATGCTTGAGGATATTGCAGCAAAGTGTAAGCAGTCGTTCGTAGATACTTTTGTCAATGAGTATGGTTATCTGCTCGACTATGTAGACGGCACCAACATGGACTGGAGTGTTCGTCCTAATCAGATCTTTGCCGTGGCGCTCGACTATTCGCCCCTTTCTCAGCAGCAGATGAAGAGCGTTGTCGATATCTGTACCCGCGAGTTGCTCACCCCCAAGGGACTGCGTTCGCTGTCGCCAAAGAGTGGAGGCTATAATCCTATGTATGTAGGACCGCAGACACAGCGCGACTATGCCTACCACCAGGGAACGGCATGGCCATGGCTCGGCGGTTTCTATATGGAGGCCAGCCTGAAGCTCTACAAGCGCACCCGTCTGTCGTTTATCGAGCGCATGATGGTGGGCTATGAGGATGAAATGGACTATCATGCCATAGGCACTATCTCAGAACTCTTCGATGGTAATCCTCCATTCCATGGGCGTGGCGCCATGTCGTTTGCCATTAATGTGGCAGAGATTCTGCGCACCATGAAATTGTTGGAGAAATACACATATCAAAAATAAATAAGGAGGAACGACAATGAAAGTATTAATGTTTGGATGGGAGTATCCTCCTCATGTGTTTGGCGGACTCGCCACTGCAAATTATGGTATATCTGAAGGTCTGAAGGCTCAGGGCGATATCGAGACCGTGCTCTGTCTGCCACATCCCTTTGGAGATGAGAGTCAACATGCTTGTCGCATCGTGGCGATGAATGCGGTGCCCATAGCTTATCGCGACGTGAACTACGACTATGTGAAGAGTCGCGTGGGCAACATTATGGATCCTGACTATTATTTCCGTCTTCGTGAGCATATCTATGCTGACTTCAACTATATGCATGTCAACGACCTCGGAGCAATGGAGTTTGCCGGTGGCTATCCAGGCAATCTGCACGAGGAAATCAATAACTATTCTATCATTGCTGGCGTGGTGGCCCGAACAGAGGAGTTCGATATCATCCACGCTCACGACTGGCTGACGTTTCCTGCTGGCATTCATGCCAAGCAGGTCAGTGGCAAACCGCTCTGTATCCATGTGCATGCCACCGACTTTGACCGCAGCCGAGGCAAGGTGAACCCCACGGTCTATTCTATCGAAAAGAACGGTATGGACAATGCCGACTGCATCATGTGTGTGTCGGAACTGACCCGTCAGACTGTCATTAACCAGTATCATCAGGACCCGCGCAAGTGCTTCACCGTGCATAATGCTGTTTATCCTTTGCCACAGGAGTATCAGGATATTCCTCGCGAGGATCATACGGGCAAGGAGAAGGTGGTTACGTTCCTTGGACGTATCACCATGCAGAAGGGTCCAGAGTATTTTGTTGAGGCTGCCAACATGGTGCTGCATCGCACCCGCAACGTGCGTTTCTGTATGGCGGGCTCAGGAGATATGATGGATGCCATGATTTATCTGGCTGCCGAACGTGGTATAGCAGACCGTTTCCACTTCCCCGGCTTTATGCGTGGCAAACAGGTTTACGAATGCTTGAAAGCTTCAGATGTCTATGTGATGCCTTCGGTCAGCGAGCCTTTTGGTATCTCACCGCTTGAAGCGATGCAGTGCGGTACGCCTTCTATCATTTCGAAGCAGTCTGGCTGTGCTGAGATTCTGGACAACTGTATCAAGGTGGACTACTGGGACGTGCACGCATTGGCCGATGCCATCTACTCTATCTGTGTCAACGAGTCGCTGTTCAACTACCTGAAGGAAGAGGGCAAGCGCGAGGTCGATCAGATTACGTGGGAGAAGGTAGGCCGCTGGATACGCACCCTCTATCTGCGCACCCTTGGCTGGGAATAGTAATAAAATTGATAATAAATAAATGTAATTGATAATTATGAAGACGATTTGTTTATATTTCGAGATACATCAGATTATTCATCTAAAGCGTTATCGTTTCTTCGATATCGGTACCGATCATTACTATTACGATGACTACGAGAATGAGCGTAGCATCAGTGATATTGCGGAGCGTAGCTATATGCCGGCTCTCAATGCGTTGTTGCAGATGATCAAGGACAACGGCAAGTACTTCAAGGTGGCTTTCTCACTCTCTGGAACGGGTATCGAGCAGTTGGAGTTCCATGCTCCCCAGGTTATTGAGAAGTTGCAGGAACTGAACGACACTGGTTGTGTGGAGTTCCTGGCCGAGCCTTATAGCCACGGTCTGTCGTCGTTGGCCAATACCGAAGCCTTTATCCGCGACGTGCAGAAGCAGTGCAAGAAGATTGAGGAACTCTTTGGCAAGAAGCCTACCGTGTTCCGCAACTCTTCACTCATCTATAGCGACGAGATTGGTGCTCAGGTAGCAAGCATGGGCTTCAAGGGTATGTTGACCGAGGGCGCTAAGCATGTGTTGGGATGGAAGTCACCACACTACATCTATAATTGTAATATGGCTCCATCGCTGAAGTTGCTGTTGCGCGATGTGGAGTTCAGTGATGATATCTCTTTGCGTTTCAACAATGCCGAGTGGGAGGGGTATCCACTTTTTGCCGATGCCTATATCGATCGCATTGCTCGTCTGTCTGAAGATGAACAGTTCATCAATATCTTCATGGAATTATCGGCTCTGGGCATTGCTCAGCCGCTGAGTTCAAACATCCTGGAGTTTATGAAGGCACTGCCTGCATGTGCTAAGACCAAGGGCATCACCTTCTCTACACCTACAGAGATTTGCTTAAAGACCAAGAGCGTAGGCGCCCTTGATGTGCCTGATACGTTGTCATGGGTTGACGAAGAGCGTGATGTCAGCTGTTGGTTGGGTAATGCTATGCAGCATGAGGCCTTCAACAAACTGTATAGTGTGGCTGATCGTCTGCTCATTGCGAATGATCCACGACTCAACCAGGACTGGGACTATCTGCAGGCAAGCAATAACTTCCGCTTCATGACCACCAAACCTTCTAATGTAGGACTGGATCGTGGTATCTATAGCGGCCCATTTGATGCGTTTACCAATTATATGAATATCCTGGGCGACTTTATCAATCGTGTGAATGCACTCTATCCCGAGGAGATTGACAATGAGCAACTCAACTCTCTGCTCACCACCATCAAGAACCAGGGTGATGAGATTGAGATGAAGGATATTGAGATTGAACGCCTGAAGGCTAAGTTGGCTAAGCTGCAACCCAGTGAGACAGAAAAGCCCGCAGCCAAGAAGTCTGCTCCAGCTAAAAAGGCACCTGCTGCCAAGAAACCTGCTCCAGCTAAGAAGGCTGCACCGAAGAAGGCTGCTAAGAAAGCGACTTCTGAAGCAAAGGCTGAAGAAAAGAAATAGAAACTATCATTTTAACCATAGAAAAAGAGGGCGTTTCTTTATTTGAAACGCCCTCTTTTATTGTGTAATAGTGGCACTTTCGCATCGTGAAAGTGCCACTATTGATTTTATCTTACCACGTACTTACGTCCACGAATGACGTAGATGCCGGGTTTCAGTCCTTCCAGTGTGGTAGCCTGCTGACGTACCATACGACCGAAGCTGTCGTAGATGTCCTGAGGATTCTGCACAGAGATCTTTGGTCTGATGGCAGTGTCCACGTCTTTCACGATGAGGATACCCTCGCTGATGCGGCTGGTGTCCCATGTGATACCATTGGTGTTCTGCACTTTTGGAGTACCGCTGAAACTGTTGGCCTTCCACAGGCGGATAGAGTCGCCAGGGGCCAGTGTGTTCGTCTTCGAAGGTGTCACGATGATCGTACCGTTCATGGTCAGCGTGTTAATGCCACCAATGAACGAACATCCATTGTAAGTGCTAGTAGCACAAGCTGCTGCGTTGATAACGAGTGTGCTGGTAGCGCTCATGTTGACGTTCTTCGAACCAAAGTAGAGTGTGCCAGTGGTAGAACCATTAAACGCACCAGGCTTCACCATTCCGTGGATGGTGTATGAAGAGTTCTTCAACGATTTGTCTGCAGAGTTGTTGCCAGAGAGTGTGCCTGCCTCCTTCACGGTGAGGGCACCCGTTCCCAGACTTGTACCATCCTTGATACACATCTCGCCTTCGTTGACATAGGTAGCACCCGTGTGATTGCAGGCTGCACTCCATGTCACCTTACCAGTACCCACCTTGATCAGTTGTGCGTTGGCGGTCACCACTACGTTGGTGGTCCAGTTCTCATCGTTACCAACCTCCCAGGTGTTTGTACCGCTGACACCGCTGCCGAAGTCACTGTTACCACCCAGTGATCCGTTGCCGACCACCTTACCGATGCGTAATGTTCTTCCAGAGTTCAGCACCACAACACCGCTGGGGATATTCAGCGTGCCGTTAGGCATACCGTTGCTGGTGTCCAGTGTGAATCGTCCGCCTGGGTCGCCATTGCTGGTAACCGTCAGTATGCCAGCAAAATTATTCAGTCTCAATGCCATGTGAGTACGTGTGGCATACCAGTAGTTTGGATTAGTACCACCCTTGCGCACAGGACATGATACCGTCAGTGTACCTTCACCTGAAATGGTATTGGAATAGGTAGCATCATTCACTGTGTTCCAAGTGCCCGACTTGCCTTTAGGAATATAGATGTTATAGCTGGTACCGGTGTTTTCGTCCAGTCGTCCACCTTGGAATTCTACTGTTTTGGCAGGTGTGGGGGCATTGATACACTGCACCGCACCGCCAGCGATAACCAGACGTTCCAGTGATGAGTTGCTGGTGTTCAGCTTCATCCAGCCGTTGCCCTTCTTAGTCAGTTTCGTACCGGTCATGTAAGACGCAGCGATGAAGTCATTGGCGTTGTTGATCACACCACCTTCTTCTCCCATGAACTTGATTGGAGAACCATTGTTCACAGCTGCTGTGGTGTTCAGTTCTGCGCCATTCTCAATGATGAACAGGTCGCTGTTGCTCGTGACGGCACCCAGGTTACCCTTAGCCTGATTAGCGTTGGCCAGCGAAGAGACGACGACCACACCTTCCGAGATGCGATTGCCGCCCTTATAGCTATTCTCGGTGTTGATGGTCAGCTTACCAGAGCCCTGCTTCACCAGTCGGCTGTTGCCCACGATACTTCCTGTTCCCATCAAGGTTATGTCCTTCGTTCTGTTGACCACGATGTCGCTGGTCTCCACATCGTCACTAATGTTGATAGAGCTAAACTTACCCTCGTCGTTGAATGTCACCTGGTCGCCCGTTACGAAGATCATGCTTTCGCCTTCGCCATCGGCAAAGTTCTCGCTGATGCCGAGGTCCCAAGTGCTTGATTGAGCACCTGTCCAAATTACCTGGCTGGCATCGCGTTGATTCTCGATGATGAGGTAGAGCTTGTCTTCCTCTAATGCCAGGTAGCTCTTCTGCTTGTTGCTCAGTCCTTCAAGTTTGATGTTCTCCAATTTGCCCTTCAGGGTCTTTACCTGTCCCAGCAAGTATTTGCCCTCGGCCAGTTCCTCGTTCGTGTTCAGTTTGTTAAACTGGAACACAGGCATCTGGTACTTTGGTCCATACTGCCAGATTTTCTTCTCTATCGTCAGCAGTTCGGCGTTGATCTGGTCAGCCTTAAATTCACTGTTCAAGTCGAAGACCATGCGTGAGCCAAAGCCCATCAATAGTGAATCGGTAGTAATTGAACCAATGTTGTCCTTGCGGCCAGGATACAGCTTAGAGTCATAGTCCATCTTGATGCTGCGGAACTTACCACCATCGCTGTAGAGCTCGGCAAAGCGGTTCATCCACACCGAAGTGTTGAGCATCGAACCGTCGAAGTTCACCTTACCTGCCCAGATGTTGGTTTCGCCCGTATAGGTCATATCCACCTTAGGCAGGTTCAGCGTACCGTCACCCTGCTTCACGAGTCGCATATCGCCCGTGAAGGCAGCACCCTTCACGTCGCAGGTGTAATACGTATAGTTGATGCGTCCAGTGCCATTTGTTGAAGTAGAACCGGTGCCTTGAACCCAAGAGGGCGTGTTGAAGGTCACCATATAGGGCTTAGCACCCTCGGCCACATTGACCGTCATGTCGTTGGTCTCACATACGATGACATGCTTGTCGTTCAAAGCAGCAGAGATCGTTCCGTTGTTGGCCACCTCCGTGCGATCGGTCATCGTGAGTGGGGGAGGTGCCATGGTGATGCCTTCCATCTCGCCGAGATAGTAGCTGGCGTGAGGAGGCTGGTTGTAGCCGATAGACTCCCACACCATGCCCTGGCGATACTGGTGGTCGTGCCACAAGCTGTAGTTGCGCCAAGCTGTAGCGATGTTAGTAGTGTATACGCGTACATATTTATTATCTGCTGTACGTGCAATGATCTCTTCGCGCCAGTCGCCCAGCACATCGCCTGTTGCCGAAGGCGTATTCTTCGTCCAGTTACAGTTGGCTGTGCCGTCGGCTGTGAAGATACGTGTGCCGTCGGCCTTTACCACCATGGCAGCACCCTCGCGCGATGAGGCACCGTCGAGTCCCTCTTCCAGCAAGTCACCATCCCAGTAGATGCGGAAGTTCAGTGTAAATCCGGCAGGACCATTGGGCAGCACCTTGTCTGAAACGCATGATACAACGCCCGACTGACTCGATTTACCGATAGCGCCAGGGAAGTCGTTAGAGAAGTTACCACACAGTGCACGGCCGTCATCGCTGGTCGATTGCAGACGATAGTAGATCTTACCAGTCGTACCATCTCGATAGTTCATAGCAGGCTGATCTTCATTACAGGTGAAGATCTCCTGACCATGACGATAGGGGTCAAAGTCTGAGCAGTGCTGAGCATCACCATGTCCAAAGCCAGTGGTGTGGAGTCCCTGACCATTATCGTCGATCACCATAGAACCGAAGCAGATCTCATCACGTCCGTCCCAGTCCACGTCGGCAATACCGAAGTTGTGGAAGCCCTGACCATGGTAGGGCCACGATTCGCCGCGAAATTCCCAATACTGTGTCAGCTTGTGGGTTGCGGGGTCCACTTGGAATGCTTTCATGTGGTGCTTCGTGTAGCAGCCACGTCCTAAGAAGATGAATGGATGGCGTCCGTCCAGGAAGGGTGCACCGAAGTAGTGCTTCGTAGAGCGGTGACCATAGCCGTCGCCCCAGTCATTGACGCTGCCACGGGGTAGGGGATAGTCCATCCATAGCGCACCGTCATTGCCGATGGCATAAGGCTTGCCGCTTGCACCCTCCAGATAGAGCAGGTATTCAGCACCCGTATTGGTGTAGGTCATGTTGGCCGTTTGGTTCACGGTGTTACGTGTGTTCACGTTCATATTGCCGATTTCGGTGGTTGTACCGTCGTTATGATGGATAATCATGTTGTCGGCACCGCGCAACAGGATTTCAGCCTTGCCGTCGCCGTCCCAGTCGTAGCCCACAGCATCATACTGCTCGTCGGGGCCCGACACCATGTTTGGACCCAGGTCGATGTACCACAGACGATCGCCCTTGATGTTGTAGCACTCCAGCAGGTTGTAGGCGGGTGCGTTCACCGAGCTGCCATCTATGTAGTTGCGCTTCATGATGAATTCGCTCACGCCGTCGCCGTCAACGTCGGCCAGCGCGATGTCGTTGATACTGTAGTCTGACGTGATGTCGTTGCCTTGGCGGTCTGTCACATTCTTCACAGCAAACTGAATGTACTGCTGTTTCAGGCGGGTCACAGCTTCGCATTTAGTCTGTTCCTTGCCGCGAACCACAGCAGCCACCTGGTATGTGGCACCGTCCTTGCCGTCCTTGTCCACATAGTTAGAAACCTTCAGCGGTCCTGCAATCTTGGTACCGTCGCGATAGAGGTTGTACTCCGTATCGTAGTACTCCTCGGCAAAGATGCGCCAGCTAACAAACGAGCCAGCCCCCGATGGAACGGCCACAAGACCACGATCTAGCTTGTCTGTGGTTCTTTGAGCCCATACGTTGCCCATCATCGTGAAAACCGTCATGAAAAGTAGTAGTAATACCTTCTTCATAGAGTTTTAATTGATTAATGTTAGTAATTTATTTTTGGTTTGGGTGCAAAGTTACGAAGAATGTATCTAACTACCAAACAATTTGTTAGAAAAGTGTATTTTTTACCCTTAATTGGCATTTTGAAGTACAATTAGTTACTAAAACGCTCAAATTGATAACTATTTGAAAATATTTTAGGCACTACCGTTTGCAGTTTAATATTTTATTATTAACTTTGCGCCCGAATTTTTAAACCATGAGAATATGAGTCAAGTCATCAAGCCCATCGCCTATCAGCCGTTGCTCGACATGAGACAGACTGAACAAGGTATCAAGTTGATAAAAGAGTTTTTTCAGGCTAACCTCTCTACCGAGTTGCGTTTGCGTCGTGTCACCGCCCCTTTGTTTGTATTGAAGGGACTGGGTATTAATGATGACCTGAACGGCGTGGAGCGTGCTGTGACGTTCCCCATCAAAGACTTAGGCGATGCCAAGGCCGAGGTGGTACATTCTTTGGCTAAGTGGAAGCGCCTTACGCTGGCAGAATACAACATCGAACCTGGCTATGGCATCTATACCGACATGAATGCCATCCGTGCCGACGAGGAGCTCGACAACCTGCATTCTCTCTATGTTGACCAGTGGGACTGGGAGGCTTCTATCCGTCGCGAGGACCGCACTTTGGCCTTCCTGAAAAATATCGTGGAGCGTATCTATGCAGCCATTCGTCGCACCGAGTATTTGACCTGCGAGACTTATCCCCAGCTGAAGCCTTTCCTTCCCGAAAAGATCCACTTTATCCATGCCGAAGAGCTGCTGCAGATGTATCCCGACAAGACGCCAAAGGAGCGCGAGGATGCCATCTGTCAGAAATATGGTGCCGTGTTTATCATCGGTATCGGCAGCAAGTTGAGTAATGGCGAGAAGCACGACGGACGTGCCCCCGACTACGACGACTGGAGCACCATCGCCGAGGACGGTCGTGAGGGCCTCAATGGCGACATCCTCATCTGGTATCCCGTGCTGGGTCGTTCGTTCGAACTGTCGTCAATGGGTATCCGCGTGGACAAGGAGTCGTTGCTGCGCCAGCTAAAGATTGAAAACAAAGAAGAGCGCATGCAGCTCTATTTCCACCAGCAGTTGCTCAACGATAAGTTGCCACTCTCCATCGGCGGTGGTATCGGTCAGAGTCGTCTCTGCATGGTGCTACTGCACAAAGGCCACATCGGCGAGATTCAGGCCAGCATCTGGCCCGACGACATGCGCCAGCAGTGCAAGGAGATGGGTATGACACTTATTTAATAACAGACAAGCATAAGAATCAGTGGAGGCAGGAAGCATCATTTTCCTGCCTCCTTTTTTTGTTAATTAATGTTTGCAACGAGACCTTTTTTCGTGAAATAATTGTGCTACTGACAATTATTTCTTATTTTTGCACCACCTAACCATAACTACTTTTTTACTAACTATAAACTATTTTAAAACTATCTAACTCATTAAAAACAATGAAACACTTATCAAAGTACCTATGCAGGTATGGAAGCATAGCTCTGTTGGCTATCCTTTCGTTTCTTTTCGTGACTAATGTTTCAGCACAGCGCAAGACCGATCAGCTGGATCGTGGCCTGGTGGCCGTCAAGGTGTCGCAGGGCGTGTTTGTCAGTTGGCGCGTACAGGCAGACGAGTACTATGGCGTGACGTACAAGCTCTATCGCAACGGTGCGCTGATAGCTCAGAACCTCTATGCTTCCAACTATGCCGATACCAGCGGCAGCACATCCAGTCAATATACCGTGGCTGCTGTGCGCAATGGGGTAGAGGAGGCACAGTGTGCCGCCGTCACTCCCTGGCAGAATCAGTATTTCGAATTTCCCGTTTCCAACGTGCAGGCTCGTAGTGGCGTGACCGTGTGGAAACAGAATAATCCCTCTACGGCGATGGCCAACTATGTGATCAACGACATTTCGCTGGGCGACGTTGATGGCGATGGAAAGATAGACTTCATCGTGAAGCGCAAGAACCAGACCGATCAGGATAATCTCTTCCCCGCCAACAACTACCAGATGTTCTGTCAGATCGAAGTTTATGCTTCCAGCATCAACTATGGACGTCTGTGGTGGATTGATTGCGGACCCAATATATGCTACGGTGCTGATGAGCAGTGGGATGCCGTAGCTTTCGACTGGAATGAGGATGGTGCCTGCGAGGTGCTCTATCGTGGTGGCGCCAACACCGTTATCCACCATGCTGACGGCACCACCGAGACCATTGGCAATGTCAACGAGAACATCCGCAATGGCATCACGCACACCGCCAATATGACCTTCTCTAATGCTGGTGAAGAGTGGCTCATGTATATCAATGGCCGCACAGGTCGCACCTACGACGTTATCTCTTATCCACTGCCTCGCGGCAACGCTTCCGACTGGGGTGATTCCTATGGTCACCGCTCCAGCAAGTATTTCATGGGCGCCCCCTACATGGATGGTGTCAATCCCTATATCTTCCTGGGTCGTGGCATCTATACCAAGATAGATGCCTGTACTTATCGCGTGAACAAGAGCACTAATAAATTATATAAGGTGGGCAACACCTGGCACAGCTACAACAACAGCGGTTGGAACGGTCAGGGCAACCACAACTTCTCTATTGCCGATGTCGATGAGGATGGCAGCGACGAGATTATCTATGGCTCCATGGTGCTCGACTTCCACACGGCCGACAACTCGCTGCATGGCTGTTCTTCTACAGGTCTCGGTCATGGCGATGCTGCCCATACTGGCGACCTGGATCCCTACCGTCGTGGTCTGGAGACCTTTGCATGCAACGAAGACCGTCCTTGCAACAACTTCCGCAATGCCACCACCTGCGAGATCTATGCCCGCACACCCGGCAGTGGCGACGACGGACGTGCCATGGCTGGCAATTTCACCAACCAGTATCCTGGTGGTATCGGTGCTTCGACAGGCTCGGGCATCATTCCTCTGAGCTATGTGCAGCCCAACCCCACATCGCCTGTTTACATCAGTGGCATGGCCAACAACTGGAATGCGCAGACGCCTTACCCCATGGCGCTGAACTTCCGTATCTATTGGGACGGCGACCTGCTGTCTGAGACCATCAATGGCCCTGGCTCTAACGAGAGCTATCTCTATATCGACAAGTTGGGACAACGCATCTTTGACACGGGCCACGGCTCGTATGCCACCTCGTGCATCAACGGCACCAAGAAGAACCCTTGTGCCACAGGCGATATCCTGGGCGACTGGCGCGAAGAACTGGTGGTACGCTCTTCAGATAACCGTTTCATCCGTGTCTATACCACCGTCACACCTACCGAGCATCGCATGCAGTCGCTGTGGTACGACCATCAGTATCGTCAGGCCATGGTATGGCAGACCGAGGGCTACAACCAACCTCCTCATCCCAGCTTCTTCGTGGGCGAGCTAGAAGGACTCACGCAGGCTCCCCCCGCACTGACATGGACAGGTCGCACGGGCATTGGCAACAACGGTTCCATTACTACCGCCCTCAATGGTCGCGACGTGTTTGTATGGCCCGACGGCAATGGCTCTCAGTACACGGTCAATATCAATGCTGGTGCCAAGCCCTCGACGCTCTTCCTGAACTCACGTACCACCATCGAGGGTGGTGATCGCGTGCAGTATCTCGAGACGAAGCATACCTGGGACCGCATCCGTCTCACTGGCAATGGCCTTTCTGGCACCACCAACCTCTGTAAGCAGGGCTCTTCTGCCGCTCATCTGCCCTTTACCACACATACCCACACGGGTAAGACCGATGTTTGGCAGGGCGCGCTGATCTGTAATGGTAGCATCACCAACAGCGACGTATGGGCCAACCGCTTCACCGAACTGTTCTTTGGTTCTGACTTGGCTGCAGTCGAAAGTCAGTACAAGTCTGTTAGCATGGAGTATGGCTCTGCGCTCTATATCACCAGCCACCAGAAGACCACTCCTTATGTCAACGATAACGGCTATGCCCACCTCACCATTGGCAACCTCATCATCAAGGAGGGCTCACGTCTGGTGTTCGATATCAAGGGCAGCGGCAATGCCAATGGCGACCGCCTGAACATTGGCACCCTTTTCGTACGCACGCAGAACTGGCAGTATGGTCCTCAGTACTTGATGCCTGTCATCGACATCCGCTCTGCCGGTGCTTTGGCCGATGGCGACTACCTGTTGGGCACGCTCCAGGGCATGGCTACTGGTTCGGCCAGTCTGCTCGACGTGAAGGTGGAGTGTAGCGCGCAGGTTAATGGACACTTCGGCACGGTGTTCTTCAACCAGGCCAACAAGAGCTATTACCTGCACGTGGGTACGGCCATCGATGCCACTTATCAGATTGATGGTGCTACCTATCTCGACGTGCTGGTACAGAACTTTGAAGGTTCCAACTGGCAGGACAACTGGACCATCGCCCTGCCCGGACGCCTCACCGCTGTTCAACAGTCGAATGGCGCCAGCGGTTCTAAGTGCATTTGGCTGAAGAGTGTGCTCGATGCCAACAACGGCACCTCGGCTACCTATACCATTCCCGCCATCAGCGAGTATGCCACCACCACCTCATACGAGTTCAACTTCGACTTCGCCCAGACATCCATCATCGGCAGCAATGCCGACCGTGCTGGCGAAATCATCCTGCGCGACCAGAGCAATGGCGCCATCGTTACCTTCCGTGCGTTCACCGGTGCTACCACAGGCGACATCGTGGTCAATGGTACCGTCTTGGGTCACTATGGTGTCACCAAGGGCACTTACTTCAAGTCCGAAACAGCTCCCACCATCAATCACCACGTATCACTGCGCTCTTCGCAGGCCGGCACCTTCCTCTATGTCGATGGTACCAAGTACACCGTTGGCGCATCGTTCGTCAAGGTGGGCAGCATCCTCTACAACACCAACCGCTATGCCGGTCAGGCACAGTTCGACAATATCCTGTTGAACTGTCGTGTGGAGAACAACTACGCTTCGCGTATGTCGCCAGAAGAAACCACCAGCGTTGCACCTGCAACCCGTCAGGCAGTGCCCGTGGCTTATTACACCCTCGATGGCCGTCGCATCCAGCATCTTGAGAGTGGCAAGGTTTACATCGTAAAACTGTCGGATGGCACTGCAAAAAAGGTAAGATTATAAGTCAATAATGCCACTTTGCGTATGGCAAAGTGACGGTATCAGAATCATTCTAGACTCTAGAAAAGCTATTTCTAAAGTCTAGAATGATTGTTTCTAGACTCTAGATGTTACATTTCTAAAGTCTAGAAATGTGCTTTCTAGACTCTAGAATGATATCAATAGTTACCCTTTTGCATGGCAAAAGTGGCACTATAACAACAGAAAAGTGGCACTTTACGATGTGTAAAGTGCCACTTTTCTGTTGTTAAAATACGCATGCCCAGCCGAATCTCTTAACAATTTCCTGTAGTAGGTTTCGATCACTACTTGGAATGGTGACTGTGACTGTCTCTTGTTGCGGATTGCTTCTCGGAATATCAGCGCTTGCCGTTTCTAGCTCATACTGTGCCTGTGCGGAGAGAAGAATTTTGGCTGGGAGACCGATAGTGGACTCTATCTTCATGGCCAGTTCTGCCGTGAGTGCTCGTTTGCCATTGAGTACTTCGCTCAAATGTGAGGGCTGTGTGCCAAGCATCTGTGCAAAAGCTTTCTGACTGATGCCCCTCTCTTCGAGCTCGGGCTTAATCATCATTCCTGGGTGTACCGCCATAAATGGCGTCGGATTATCATTTCTTGTTGCCATAATGAGTGTTGTCTAAATCTAAAATCGTAATTCTAATTCCGCCTTCGAATTCACGGAAGATGATTCGCTCCACCATTCCGTTGACAACTCGGATGGAACTTTTGCCATTAGTCCCAGAGAGCTGTTCGTAGTGGAGAAAAGAGATGGAACGGAGATCGCTAGCACGTTCAGAAAGTCGCAGATAGTTATATGCAGTAGCGAGGGCATGCATAAATTTCTTATTGCGCATGTACTTCTTATACTTGCTATTACGCCCCGTCGTGATGAGTTCTTCCAAATCCTTGTCGTCAAAGATTATTTGCATCTTAATATATAATTTTGTGGCAAAGATATTAATTAATTCCCAATAATGGGAATTTTTCTACGCTTTTCTATGTCATTTTAACATTTGTCCTGTTTTAAACTGGTCAGTTAAGTCATTTCTTGAGATAAATAACAAGAGTGTTCCAATGCAGCACAATCATTAAAAAATGTGTTTTTTGTGTCACTTCGTTTTTAATCTCAGAAAATAATTGTAACAAATAACGTGACCTCCATCGCCTTTACTTAAACTATCCGATAAGTTTCATGTATTCTTCGTAGGAGATGTGCCGTCCGCCCATGGAACGGAGATGAGTCGTTTCAAACTGACAGTCGATGAGGCTCCCGCCGTTTTCTCGCAACACCTGAGCCAGGTGGATCAGTGCCAGTTTCGAGGCACTCGGCACCAACGAGAACATGCTCTCGCCAAAGAAGGCCGCACCGATGGTGATGCCATACAGTCCACCCACCAGCTGACCATTGTCCCACACCTCGACGCTGGCTGCAAAGCCCTGGTGGTGCATCTCGGTGTAAGCACGAATCATATCGGGTCCCAGCCATGCTCCCTCGGTGGTGTCGCGGTCTTGTGCCATGGCACAACCATGAATCACGCCGTCGAAGTCCTTGTTGATGGTCACCTGATAGCGCTGACTGCGTATGAGCTGGCGCATGGAGTGGCTGATGTGTATCTCGTCGGGGAAGATGACGAAGCGCTGCTGCGGACAGTACCACATCGGCTCCGGGCTGTCGCGATACGAGAACCAGGGGAAGAACCCGTTGGAGTAGGCCAGCAGCAGACGGTCGATGCTGAGGTCGCCACCCACGGCTATCAGCCCGTCGTCTTCTGCCAGACTCGGATGTGGAAACCACAATCGTTTATCTAATTGAAAGATGGCCATGGTCTGTTGTTATATTGATGTTGCCGCCCTGTTTCATGCTGCCAAACAGAATCTCGTGCGTCAGCAGGGGTTTCAGACGACGGGCGATGACGCGATCCATCTCGCGTGCACCATAGTCTTTGGTGTATCCTTCCTTCAGCAGCAGGTCGAAGGCTTCGTCGCTGAGCGTCATCGTGACGTGCTTCTGACTGAGCTTCTCGCGCAGTTCGTCGAGCTTCTTGTTGAGGATGAGGCGTGCCATCTTCTCGTCCATGTCGTTGAACACCACGGTGCCCGACAGGCGGTTGATGAACTCAGGCTTGAAGGTCTTCTTGACCTGTCGCAGCATCGCCTCGCCGCGCGAGGCACCACCTGTGAAACCGATGGACGCCTGGGCCGCATATTGTGCGCCGGCGTTCGACGTCATGATTAGAATCACGTTGCGGAAGTCGGCCTTGCGCCCTTTGTTGTCGGTCAGGCGTGCATAGTCCATCACCTGCAATAAGATGTTATAGATGTCCTGATGCGCCTTCTCTATCTCGTCGAGCAGCAATACGCAGTTGGGCGTCTTGCGGATGGCATCGGTCAGCAGACCACCATCCTCATAGCCCACGTAGCCTGCTGGCGAGCCAATCAGTTTGGCCACCGTGTGCTTCTCGGTATATTCACTCATGTCGAAGCGTATCAGTTCGATGCCCAACACCTTGGCCAATACGCGAGCCACTTCCGTCTTTCCCACGCCGGTGGGTCCCACAAACAGCAGCGACGCCATGGGCTTGTTGTCGTCCAGCAGTCCGGCGTGCGACATCTGCACGGCTTCCACCACCTGTCGGATTGCTTCGTCCTGTCCGTAAATCTTTGCCAGCATCTGTGGTGCCATCTGCTCCAGCTGCTGATGCTCGTCGGTTGCGTTGACTGCCAGGGCATCCACCTTGCAGGTCTTTGCCAGCACCTCGGCAATGTCGGCCTTGGTCACCGTTGCCGTCTCGGCATTCTCATTGTTCTCTTCAGCCTGTTTACTCTCGTAGGCAGCTCCCGCCTCGTCTATCAGGTCGATGGCCTTGTCGGGCAGAAAGCGGTCGTTCACGTATTTTGCGCTGGCATCCACCGCAAAGTCGATGGCATCGCTGTCGTACTTTACGTGGTGGAACGCCTCGTAGCCTTGTTGCAACTGTCGCAGGATATGCTTGGTCTCTTCGGTCGAGGGCTCGGGGATGTCAATCTGTTGAAAACGACGTACCAGTCCTTTCGAGCGCGAGAAGTGGCTGTTGTACTCCTCGTAGGTGGTGCTGCCGATGAAGCGGATGCTGCCCGCCTCGAGATAGGGCTTCAGCATGTTAGAGGCATCCATGGCCCCTTCGCCCGTGGCACCGGCTCCCACCAGTGTGTGTATCTCGTCGATATACACGATGTTAGCCTCGCTTTCGGCTTCGATGCCGTCCATGATCATCTTGATGCGGTTCTCAAAGTCGCCGCGATACTGGGTGCCTGCCAGCAGCGTGCCGATGTCCAACTGGTAGATACGTGCGTCCTTCAGGCGTTCAGGCACACGGCCTTCAGCAATCATGCGTGCCAGTCCCCACACCAGTGCCGTCTTTCCGACACCCGGTTCGCCCACGTGCAGCGGGTTGTTCTTGTCGCGTCGGCACAGCACCTGGATGGTGCGAGCCAGCTCTGCTTCGCGTCCTATCAGTGGGTTGTGTTTCTCGTACAGCTCGTTCATGCAGGTCACCAGTTGGCGCCAGGCCACCTCGTGCTTCTTGTCGTAGTCGCCAAACAGGTCGTCTTCCTCGTTGTCTTCCTCGTACGAGTCGCTTAGGAAATCCTCCATCTCATAACTGTCTATCAGCCGACTCATGAAGTTGCTCACCTTATTGCCGAGCGCACTTTTCAGTATATAGGCGGCCCACGACTCTTCCAACTGCAACAGGGCGTCCACCATGTGGGGCACGTCAACCTCTTCGGCGCTGCTGGCCTTTACCTGCTGCCATGCCATGTTGATGACCTGTGTCAGCTGTTCCGATATATCCGGTGCGTAGTCGCGGTCGGTGGGCACGATCTCCAACTCTAGCAGTTTCTCTCTGACACTCTTTCTCAGTTGTTCCGGATGGTAGAAAATATGTAGTGTCTGATAGAACTCGAAGTCGTTGGTGAGTGTCAGCAGTAGATGCTCGGGCATTACAAACTCGTGTCTCAATGCCTGGCAGCAAGCCACGGCTTCTTCCATCACGCGACTAGCCCTTTTGGTTCGTTTTATCTCTGCCATAATTGTTTACTGTTCTGGTTCAACCGACAGGCGTAGCGGATGGCCCGCCTCTCGTGAAATGTTGGTTGCCTTGCGCACCTTTGAGAGGGCCACGTCATAGCTGTAGATGCCTACCACCGCTTTGTCGGAGTGATGCACTTGCAGCATTAGCGTCTCGGCTTCGGTGTCGCTTTTGAAAAAAATCTCTACGAGTATCCTCACCACGAAGTCCATGGGTGTGAAGTCATCGTTGTATATCAACACCTTGAAGCGCCGCGGTTCGCGCAGGTCGATGTTTTGTCTTTCTCTGACTGAAGTTTGTTCTTTTGCCATTGTTTGATAACTTATTGGGTGCAAAGTTACTGAAAGTCGAGAGAAATACAAAGGGAAAACATGTTTTTCTTCTTAATTCCGAGCCCCTGTAGCCTTAGTGTTTTCTGTATCAATGTTGCTGAAAAAAAAGTTATTTTTAAGAGAAAAAGAAGAACAATTCAATAAATTATAGTAATACAGCCATAGCATCGCTTTCGATGCCCAATAGTGGCGCTATTGATATGCAATAGTGCCACTATTAACATGCAATAGTGCCACTTTTGGGTCGGTTCTAGGGGCTAGAATCCTTCCGTCCAGCCCCTGGATCCGCTTCATCTAGCCCCTAGATGCCCCCCATCTAGCCGCTGGAATGTTCATTTCTAGCCCCTGGAGCAGAAACAATACCTAAAGAATAGCATCTCCAAAGTCTTCGTCTTCCTCCATAATACCGCCCGAATTGCTTGGCAACAGTGGCAGGAAGACATAATAACGGGAGTAAAGACATAATCGCTCGGCTATGCCGCTTTCACCCGCTCGGCATCCCGAAGGGTGACGCTTGCAAGGCAAGAATGCGAAGCGACTGAAAGAACAAACTAACATACTTTTTTTCTGTTGGGGAAGTGCTATTCTAAATATTATTTGTACCTTTGTGAAATATGTTATAAGCTCGGTGTAATTGATATTAAAATGATACCAAAGAAATGGCACAGACGATAGATGAAGAGAAGAGAAACTGGAGACCGGTAGATCCCACACGGCACCATCGGGAGAAGAAATGGGACTACCGAGGGCGTGCCATCTATCACTTTACACTGCCTGTAGAGGGGCGCTACCCATTGTTTGGGGCGCTTAGTGGCGAAAGTGCAGAAACGGCTTTTGTCAGGCTAAATCCTTTCGGGCAGCGGGTATGCCAAATGCTCGGAGGGCTTGCGCAGTTCTATAAAGACAAGGGCTACGCCCTGAAAGTCCTGGCACAGATGGTGATGCCCGACCATGTGCATCTGGTGATTCAGGTGCTGGAGCCGCTTCCGCATAGTATCGGGGCGGTGGTGCGCGGCTTCAAGAGCGGGTGCACCAAGGTCTATAGGGAGGAATTCTATTGCAGCGGCGAGAACGCCGCTGAAGTGCACAGGGAAGCACGCAGCGCGGCACCAGCTGCCTCCGTGCCTGCCGCCCCTGCTCCTGCCTCCTCCGTGCCTGCCGCCCCCGCTGAAGGAAAGCACAGCGCCCCCGTGCAGTTTGCCCGCATTTTTGCGGGCAGAGGCAGCATCTGGCAGGCAGACGCCGCCTATTATCACGAGCGCATCCTCCATGCACCAGGGCAGTTGCGCAGGATGATTGACTATGTGAAAGATAATCCGCGCCGCCTTTGGCTCAAGAGCCGCAACCCCGACTACTTTCGGATGCATAGAGACACGATGCTTTGTGGATTGCCATTTACCTCATTAGGCAATCATTTCCTTCTGGATTGGCCCGACCGTCAGCTGGTGGAGATGTCGCGGAGTGCCGACGGCGCAACAATCGATAGGCGACTGCAAGAGGTGCTGACCGCTGCCCAAAATGGTGCGGTGACCTATACGGCAGCTATCAGCAGTGGTGAGAAGCTCATAGCTAGAACGGTTCGTGAGCAGGGCTTCCCCTTGGTGGTGCTGCTGGCCGACGGCTTCCCTGCCGAGGGTTCTCCCCACGAGCGTTACTACAAACCTGGAGGCGTCTATTTCGAAGCCTGTTCCAAAGGCAGCCTGCTGTTGTTGGAACCTAGAGAGCGTGCCTACGAGCATCCCACCATTATTAATATAGTAGAGGAGACTCTCCGCAGAAAAGCAGAGGCTAAGCATTACGCCTATACTTCATTGCCCCACGATTCTAAGCGCTACCATTTCGTAGCCCTGAATGCGATAGGACAGCTGCTTGTTGGCCGCTGAGGCATATCGCTATTTAGGGAAATAATCTTTTGAATCCACTAAAACTGATCACTATAAATAAAGTGACTAGCTAGCAGACCTACTGACTTCTCTATAAGGCAGGAAAGAGTTATGTAAAGGCCACTGTTAAGTATGGAAGATATATTTATAGGATATATCTCAATCAAAGAAATCCGCTGAGAGCTTTATAATGCTTTCAGCGGATTTTTGTGCACCAGGATTTTTCTTATTCAGCATCTACCTGACTGACACCGCCCTCGTCCAAGGGGATGTTGCCGCCGGTGATCTCGATGGTGACAGAAGCTGTCACAGAGGGATCATCCTTCGATGTGCAGGTGATAGTCACCGTGCCGTTCTTCAGCGGAGTGAGCACACCGTTAGCATCAATGGTGGCGAGTGTAGGATCGTCCACGCTCCAAGTCACATCAGTCTCGGTGATGTAGGCGGGAGTGAACACAGCGCTCAGCTGATAGCTGGCACCTACAGCATACTTACCGCCGGAGGTGGCAGGGATATTGATAGCCATGCTGCCGGCTGTAGGATGCGTGATCACCTTTACGGGCGTATATGCCGTCTGGTAGGAACGACCGTCCTCGCTGTAGAGTAGTGACAGACTGTAGGTTTTACTGCCATCAAAGCCGCTGGGTGTAGCGGTGATGGTCAGTGTGCCCTTGGAGGCATCAGCCACAGCATTTGTGACAGCCATCGCAGCATCGTGCTGTGACAGGAAGCTCAGACGGGTGATGTCAGCAGCCAGCACGACAGCCAGTGCCTTTGGCTCCACCTCATAGACGATGGTGGTAGCGGTGGGCTGGTCCACGGTAATGTTCACCACGCCAGCCTCGGTCTGGAACACCACGGAGTTCAACTGCGAGATGGTCTGGTTGTTGTAACTACGCAGGGCATCGTTCTCGGCACCCAGCTTGTCGATGTCGTCCTGATAGTCTGTGCAGGACACTGCGCCCAGCAACAGTGCGGGCATCATCAATGCATAAAATATATTCTTTTTCATATCGTTTTTTACTTTATTTGTTTTTGTTTTTTTTTTTTCAACCACGAATTATTTTTCAATGGTGACTGCTACAGCAGCACGACTCTCCTTACGACTTCCCAGGTTAGCCTCACCCTTGGCAACAATCTTGATGCGGGCTGCACTGATGCCTTTGGCAACAAGCGCTTTCTTCACCGCATTGGCACGCCAACGAGAAAGTTTCAGGTTGTACTTCCACTTACCGTCGCGACTTGCATAGCCCGTGAGCGTCAGTTTCTTATCGTCGTGAGATTTCAAGTATTCCATGATCTCATCAATCTTAGACCTCTCAGAAGACTGGATACGCGAAGAACTGAAGCCGAAGTATATTTTCACCTCCTTGAATTCTGGCTCTTTCTCAACCACAGGCACTTCCACCACCTGAAGTTCAGGTTCGGGCTCCACGACAACAGGAGCAGGTTCCTCAACTACTGGCTCCGGTTTGGGCTCTACTATGGGCAGAGGTTCCTCAATCAGAATGTGTCTACGGGTATTGCCGAGCGCGATCTTCACGCCCACCAGCAGGTTCTGCTGCCAGTCCAAGTTGTCGCCCTTGCCCTTCTTCGAGTTCCACTTGTCGGGCAGCACGTTGGCGTTGTACTCCAAGCCGAGAGCCACGCGCTCAGAGAGGGCGTACTCGATGCCTGCACCCAGACGACCGGCAGGGAACAGCTTCGTGCCGTCCCACAGCTTCTCGAAGCCGCCGTTCTTCAGTGCAGGTATGCCCGCACTCTTGTTTTGTGCAGCCAGGCAGTTGGCATCATCGTTTTTGAAAGCGATGTTCAAGCTTACGCCAGCCAGTCCATAGACGTTCCACTTACGGTAAGCATCCCAGCCCCAGATCAGGTTGGTCAGCGACACGGTGGCGTCGAGGTTAGCCTGCACGTAGTTCCATTTATACTCTGCCACGGGGTGCGTCTGCCAGTTGCGAGCCTGCCAGCCCGATGCGCCGAGGCGCAGACCGAACACAGGCGAGAACTGACGTCCCACGCTCAGCTGGGCAGCAGGCGACAGCAGCTTCGAGAACTTGGCCTCGCCCACGTGGTAGCCCACGCCCACCTGGGGCTGGACGAACCAGTGAGGCGCAAAGGCCACCGAGTCCCGAGTCTGTGCCTGCACGCCTGTCTGCGTCATGCAGAACAGTGCGAGCAGTGCAAATATTTTCTTTCTCATAATATATATCGTTTTATGTTTCTAACTCACTCTCACTTTACCACGACTTTACGTCCGTTCTGGATGTAGAGTCCCTTCTGAGCGTTGAGAACGCGACGGCCCTGCAGGTCGAAGAAGCTATCGTCTTTAACTTCCATAACTCCTTTAACTCCATTAACTCCTGTCACGTCACCACTGATTGTCAGCACACGGGCATTGGCGCCAGCCTGTTCGTTGTCTAAGTGCAGCACGGCCTTGCCGGCGGGCACCTTCACCTCGTCACCCTCGACGAGGATGCTGTGGAACTCATTGTTCTGCAGCACGAAGTAATGACCGCTCTCGTAGTGCTTCTTCTCTACCACGGGCTCCAGACAGTTGCTGCGTCCGTAGTCCTTATTGTCAGAAGATGCTACAGGCATGCCGCTGGCAAGTCGTCCACTGTAAGCCACCAGGTTATAGGTCTTGCCGGCTTCGCCCAACAGCAACACACCATTATTGGCTTTAATAACACGCTCAGAACCAATCATCAGCAGTTCGTCGGGTACTATCTCAGTAGCTACCTCGGCAGAGTTCTTCACCTTCACGGCATAGACATCAATGCCATCAGGTACTACGACGTCACAGCCTATACCCAAAGTCCAGAACTTATTGGCGGGTGTCACAGTGGTCACCACCTTAGCTGCCTCGTAATTCTCTTTCAGTGACGCCATCAGGGCGTAGTCATCGAGTAATGCCAGCGGTGTGTGGATAGTAGCTGTTGCAGGTACTGCCTTACCACTGATAAAGATAGGCTTCTCCGTTTCTGGCATATAGATATCCGTCACGTTATCCATACCACTCATAGCATCATCATTGATACTTACCACAGCCCAACCATCAATCTTGGAAGGAATCACTACGCTAATCTTTTCATCACAAACAGTAGTAGGCTCAGTAATTTTGTCGATGCTCAGCGTCTGATTCTCACGATCCACCACGCTCACAGTCATCATCACATCCTCAACCTCATCACCAGTCTCGGTCTCCTCGGCATTACCTGCAACAATCTGTTCTGTGATAGTGAATTCAGCCTTTACTTCACCTATAAAATTAGTCTTTCCCGTTACAGTCACTGTATAAGTTCCTGGTTCTGTTTGGGTGTTACCCTCCACTTCATACTGGTTTGCAGGAACCACGAGATTGCCAGCCTTCACCTCAGCGATGCCGACGTTCTGTTCTACCGGCTCAAACAGGTTGTACTGGAACTCCGTTTGGCTCAGTGTTACACTTGTCAGCGTGGCGGGCTTGATGGTAAAGGTAGCCGTCTTCGTGCCACTGTAGTTACCGATACCTGTTGCGGTCACAGTAGCTGTGCCAGCGTTCACGTTGGCGGTGTAAGCCAGCGTATAGTCCGTTCCTTCCACCAGAACGGCATCACCATCTTTCACGGTAACGGTAGGCGTCTTCTCTGTACCGTCATAGATGTACTCGGCAGTACCCAGCGTCAGGTTGAACAGGTTGGCGTTGGCAGCCACGATGCTGAAATTAGCAGTCACGCTACCCTTGTAGTTGCCCTTACCAGTGATGGTAGCAGTGTAGTTGCCCACGTTCGTTGCCTTGTTGTCCGCAATCTCATAGCCCTCAGAAGGTACGGTGATAGCACCGGCGCTTATGATGGCAACCAGAGCGGTCTGCTCCTTCTGGTTATAGATGAAAGTGGTCTCTGTCAGTGTAGCAGCAGTCAGTTTGGCCTGTTCGATGGTCACCTTGAAACTCTGGGCAGCCACATCATTGTGGTTTGCGTCTGCCTCCACTCTGTAATAGACGGTGTATTCCTTGGCATCGGTACCCGTTGGAATGTTCGTGTTCCAGCTCGTACCGTCCAGCGAGTACTGCATCTCGCCGCCCTGTGCATTTCCGACAGCAATCAGCGCCTGAGGCTGAGTAGTATATATGAGTTCTGTGTTGGCAGTAGGAGCAGTCAGGATGATATCAGCCTTAGTAATCGTAAACTGGGCAGTCTTCGTACCGCTATAGTTTCCCTTACCAGTAGCCGTAACAGTAGCAGTGCCTACATTCACATTATTGGTATAAGCCAGCGTGTAGTCCTTTCCTTCTACCAAAACGGCATCACCGTCCTTAACTATAACGGTGGGCTTCTTCTCCTCACCATTGTAAACGAAAGAGCTGTTTCCAAGAGTCAGTGCAAAGAGGTTAGCATCAGCAGCCACGATACTGTACTGTGCCGTAGTCTGACCTGTGAAGTTCTGGGCTTTATCCTTAGCCGTAGCAGTGATGGTGTAAGTACCCACGTTAGTAGCAGAGCCACTTAAGGTATAGTCGGCAGTAGAGACTTCAAGCGTACCAGCCTTCACGCCGCTGATGACAGGCGATTGCTCCAGTTTGTTGTACACCAGGTTCGACTCGCTGAGCAGCACGGTAGTCAATGCAGCCTTGTAGATAGGCACATTGATGAACTTGGCATCTGCGTTATTGTGGTTGGCATCAGCCACCACCTTATAGAATACGGTATATGAACCTGCGTTAGTACCCTTGGGCAGAGCAGGAGCATAGGTCTGTCCGTCCAGTGAGTATTGTATCTCGCCACCTTCGGCAGCACCTGCGTTTATCAGCGTCTGTGCGGTGCCGTCATAGGTTAGTTTCTTTGCAGTAGGTGCTGTTGGTGTTATGTCAGCCTTATTAATGGTGAAGTTCTTTTCTACCTGTCCGGCATAGTCA
Organism: Xylanibacter brevis P6B11; assembly: GCF_000621825.1. Lineage (NCBI taxonomy): Bacteria > Pseudomonadati > Bacteroidota > Bacteroidia > Bacteroidales > Prevotellaceae > Xylanibacter > Xylanibacter brevis. The sequence continues at coordinate 193,508 of NZ_KK211353.1, read as the reverse complement.
CCCTTACCAACAAAAGTAACAGTAGCCTGTCCAGCATTCAAGTTATCAGTATAGTTCACGCTGTAGTCAACATCCTTGGTAAGGATGGTAGAACCGTCTTTTACGGTGACGGCAGGTGTCTGAGCCAGACCGTTATAGGTTACGGCACTGATACTGTTGATGGTGATATCCGTATTTGTCAGCAACTTACGGTAGTTAGCTGAAACCTCTGCATTGGCACGCTTCATGGTGAAGGTATAGGTGTTCTCTTCGTTCTTCACGGGTGTCAACTCAAAATCCTTCAGCAGGTCAAGGTTCTGAGCACGACGGGGAGCCTTTGCGCCTTCCCAAGCCATCGACCATTCTCCTTTGAGCATACCCACGGCCCAACCCTCATCGGGAGTAATCGTCAGGGTTACCATATCGCCCTCATTGGCTGTGGTCACCACGTTACCATTCACCTTGAATGTCAAAGTGCCGTGTTCCGATGTTCCTGCTTCCAGTTTGTAATCGCCTGCACTCATTGTGACAGCAACCATCAGCAGCAGAAACAGTGAAAATATCTTCTTTCTCATATTCTATTCTTACTTTAATGTCCGTTTTTTCTTTTACTTCACAACTTTCTTGCCGTTTTGGATATAGACACCCTTGGTAGGCTTGCTGACCTTTCGACCATTCAGATCGTAGAAAGCATTCTCACCTTTTGAGAGGGGTGATACGAGTTTTACTCCCGTAGCTTCACCTTCGAGCACTATCTGTCGGGAATTCAGGGGGACATCCTCAACGACCTCCAGCCAGCACTTGTTGGCAGCTATCGTACCTGCATTCTTCACATAGACGAAGGCCGTGCCGTTCAGGACATAGTAATCAACAGCTGAGCTGGCAGGCATGCTCTTGGCTACGAGCGTACCCTTGAACTCAGGTGCTGTCAGGACTGATGAGCCCGTCAACTGCGAGTAGTTCAGCAGGACATCCTTCTTAGCGCTTCCGCCATTATAGACAAGCATAGGCGTCTGGGCGGGAATCACACCATCAATCTCACTCAGCACAACCTCACTGTCGGTCACGCTGCTCACGGTATACACCTTCGCGTCTGTCTCTTCTTCATTGAGAATCAAGGCTCTGCTACCATAATAAGAAACAAACTCGCCAGCAGGCACCTCTACGAAGATACCGTTAGCATCGAAGTTGGCCTGAACCGTCATCTCATCATTCAGCGTGAAAGTTATCTGACTGGTAGCGGGGAAATTTCCTTCTGGGGTGACGATGCCAGTAGTGTAGGCCTCACTATTCGCATTGGTCCAGTTCACGAAATGATTATCCTGAGTGGCACTGGCGCTAACTGTCAGTTCGGTGCCAGGACGTACGCTGTAGGTTCCTGTGCCTATCAGGGTGACACCGGCAGGCAGTTTTTTACCATTGATAGCAACAGTACCCATCATCTCATCGTTGCTGGCAATTGTCAGTATTGGATAGGCGGCGAAGTCGGCCGTGATGGTCATATCATCATTAACGGTGATGGTCTGGATAGTTTCAAGGTTATTGGTAATATTAGCCTCGTTGCTCCAGTTCTTGATGTAATAGCCCTTACTGGCAACAGCTTTTACATAGACCTCTGTACCTGTAGCCACGGTATAGGTGCCGTCGCCATTATTGGTCACGTTAGCATTGTTCACAGGGTCATTTGACTCTGCACCGTTTACCAGTTTCACCTGTCCCCACTCGCTATTGTTCGTAGCGATGGTTAGTACAGAAGGATAGTACTCCACAGCCAGCAAACGCTTAGCGCTGGGCATTTTGAAAGTCCAAGAGCCGTCAGCCTGCTTTACGGGGATGGTGGGATCGGGCTCCTCAGAGTCGGGAGTTGCAGAAATAGCCGTCGTGCTGACAAACAGCAGCATCAGCAGCATTGTATATTTTAAAATGTATCTCATTTTCTTGAAAATTATAATGTATATATATTATACTATTCGCACAGGAAAGTTATGGTTGGCATAAAAAAACTGCCTGTGCCGCTGTATAGTTCTGTGTTGCAGCACTTGTAAAATACACTCCATAGTTGCCTGGAAGACCAGAAGCTTTTGTAATGGTAGCAGAACAAGAAGTAGAAGTAGCATTAAAGATACTAGCAGACATCATATCAGCTGTAACCGGTCGGCACGTCACTGTACCACCAGGGTGATGGGTGATCGTAATTGTCTGATATTTAGAGCTCCATGTATCCCATCCCGTAGTATAAGAAGGACTGAGAGTTATCCAGCCTTTAGCTTTAGCGATAGAGGCTTGACCTATCAATGTAGGTTCTACGCCAAGGTAATGACCTTCGGGCACTACTTTATAGTAGATGTTATAATCACCAGCATTGGTAGCTGTAGGCACTTTGTTGCTCCAGGTTGTACCATTTGTAGAATAGAGCATGGTTCCGTGATCTACTTCACCAGCGGTAATCAACGCCTGTGTTTGACCATTATAGACCAGATCAGTTCGCAATGTGGGAGCAGTTATTTGCGGCATGAAGTCTTCCAGTGTTACGCTCTTCACCTTATTTATTATAGCAGTGGCGGGCGTCAGCTTTACGTTTGCGCCTTCAGGGATTTCTGCCTCACCGTTGGTTACGGTCACAGAACGTCCGTTGGCAGTCAATGTCCAGCCCTCAGGAATATTAATAAGGGTGTACTTAGTAGTATTATCATCCAAGTCGCCCACAAAAGTAACCTTAATAATATCATAGAACTTTTCCTGATACTTACTTAGATCTTCACTTAGCACATGAACCTTGGTGCCACGATCAGGCATGAAAGCATCTGTATTTTCCCAACTTAATTTCTCTGGGTCACCATAGCAAAATATATCAGCGAGATTAGTACATCCCGTAAATGTATAACTTTTTATCAACTTTATACTGGCAGGTATTGTTATTGATACCAGACTTGAACAACCACCGAAGGCCCAATTTTCAATACTCTCAACACTGTCAGGCAAAGTGATTGTAGTCAGAGCTGTACAATCCGCAAAAGCATCATTCTCGATGAATTTCAATTTAGATCCTTTTTCAAAATCAACAGTTTCCAGTTGATCACAGTCGTAGAAGCAATTATTTATTTTCGTTACCCCCTTCCCAATGACGGCATGCTTGATAGAACTTCTAACGTCATACCAGGGTATTGAGGGTATACGTTCGTAATTTTTCGTTCGACCGTCTCCACTGATATACAGAGTATCATTACTAAGTGTAACGGTACAGTCTCTACTGGTCCATGATTCAGCCTTTACGGACCCTGTGGCCGCAAATGCTATCGCAAGTACGGCCATCAATAATTTAAATCGTTTTTGTATCATGATTAAAAAAAATAGTTTTGGCATCCTAATTTAGTGTTCTTTTCACCTTAATGTTCTAAACGTCACATTTTTGGGTGCAAAAGTACACATAAGAATCGAAACATTTCTGTTGGATTTTTCACTTAATATGTTTGGTAAGTAACTTCTTGGTTAAATTTCCAATCATTTAGTTGCCTTTATCATAAACCTTATGTATATATACACGCCAAAAACCACGGCAGTTGGCATAATAGACAAAAGTATGCTATTAGTGGATGCCATTATGAAGCGATAAAATTATATCTATTTTCTTTTTGTTCTTCTCTCGTTTTTTCGTAACTTTGCGACAAAAGTCGCGAAGTTACTACGTCTCGGCATAAAAAAATAAATGGATTTATTTTGTTCTGCGCTCGACTTTTCTTAACTTTGTAAGAATTCTCAACTTTACTTTAGATAAAGGCAGTCTGGGGGATTGAGAAAAAATAGGGTTACGAATTGGCAACCGTTCTCAATTCCGCATTCTGCTATGAAATGCGCCAAAGAACCCATGACGCTGAGCTACCAGCCAAATTAACGGCCCATCATCGGGAGCAAATGTAATCATTTCTGTCGAACGAGCTAAATCTATTCACATCTTTTTCATCAGAGCTTGCTCAACGCTCTTGAACTGATTGTGGCATCTTTTGTGGCACCAGCCAGGAAAGTGCGTATTAGGCTACGTCCTTCTATTGAAATAATATGCAGATTATTCTTATGTTTTGAATTATTTTACTACCTTTGCACACAGAACTTAATATTGTAGAGACCATCTATGGCAAAGAAGAGTGAGATAATCGTTAAAGACATAGCCATTAAGACTATGACTAAAGACGGGATAGATTATATCTGCATTACTGACATAGCTCGTCAGAAAAATGTCGTTGACCCCAATGGCGTAATAGCCAATTGGATGCGCAACCGTAATACCATAGAGTTCCTTGGTATTTGGGAGACCATTCACAATCCCAGTTTTAACCCCCTCGAATTCGAGGGGTTTAGAAAGGAGGCTGGTTTGAATGCCTTCACACTTTCACCTACTCGCTGGATTGAAGCTACGAACGCTATTGGAATCATATCACAAGCTGGACGATATGGTGGAACCTTTGCCCAAACAGATATTGCGTTCGAGTTTGCATCGTGGATATCTGTTGAGTTCCGTCTTTACCTCGTCATGGAGTTCCAACGGCTAAAGGCAAAAGAGCAAGAACTACTGGGCTGGTCTGCCAAGCGTGAATTGTCGAAGATTAATTACCGCATCCATACCGATGCCATCAAGAGCCACCTTATTCCAGAAGAGGTGACACCTGCACAGGCAAGCATCATCTATGCTGAGGAAGCCGATGTCTTGAATGTTGCGATGTTTGGTATGACAGCCAAGCAATGGCGCGAGGCTAATCCCGAATTGAAAGGCAATATCCGTGACTATGCCACCATCAACGAACTGATATGCCTGTCGAATATGGAGAATATCAATGCTGTGCTTATCAATGATGGAGTATCACAAGGTGAGAGGCTAATAAAGCTCAACCAGATTGCCATTCAACAAATGCAAGTGCTAGAAGGAAATAGCAGTAGGAATCTTCTCAAGTGATAAACTCATCCTATTTGTTAACAAATCCAATCCTCTTTTATAGCGAGTATATGATTTGTGCTTTAACCCATGAAGAGTGTGAATTAAAAAAATCACATATCTATCCCAAGTTTATTTGGGATTTCTTAAAAGACAAGGGGGGTAGTAGATTCCGTTCTGTAAATGCGCCAACGAAAGTAATGCAAGATGGAGAAAAAGATTATTTGCTGGGCAATCGTGCTGAACAGATGTTTTCATTGCGTGAGAAGTGGTTTGCAGAGCATATCTTTATGCCCTTTTGTAATAATACAATACTGAAAACGAAAGCAAACTATGATAACAATCTATATTATTTTATCGTATCTGTTTTATGGCGCAGATTCTATACTTTGAGGGATTACATCAAAGTTGAGTTAAGAGAGCAGTGTATGTTAGCTTTGGAGGAATGGCGAGAATATTTACTGAATGGAGTAACACCTCCTAATTTCAATCAAATCTATATGATGCCTATTACACCAGAATTATTCTTTTCGCCATATTTCTCATTTAACAAGGACTTCTATGTCACAATAGAAGATTATAAAAACAACAGAACAGATTTTTATCCTGTAACCTCTTATCTACTTACGGACTTTGATTCGGAAATCTATTGTGCACCAAATAATTATGCATTCTTTTGCAAAATTCCACGTTTTTTCTTTTGGGCTGTGATTGAACGTAATGACACAGAACTTAACTTCGGAATACATGTGAAACCAAAAGGTGGAACAATTGATTTTAAGCGGTACAACATTGGAAATGGTGAGATTAAACGGTTTATATTCAAACGTAGTTATGATGCTGAACAGTTGTATAGAGAGGCTGCCAGCAAATTGTCTGACAAGACCATAGATAAGATGCTAGAACACATGAAAAGGAAGGAGAATATTGAACATCTCAAAAATTCAGAAATGGGAGAATTGTTATTTGAAAGAGTTGAATATCAGTCGCAGTTAACAGATTGAATAATTGGGATTCATTTTATACGAACACATGTATGATCTGTTAGATACACTCTATCATACACCGTCTCTATTGTTATTTCTTCAAATCCATGTAGTGTGCGATAAGTTCCCATTGGTATATTGACGCAGAGCCAAAAGTCCTTAATACCAGGATTCTCTTTCTGATAGGAAGTTATCTTTGCCTCTTTCTCTGTTATTGCTTTCAGGACAAATTCATGCTCTATTGTAGTGGCACATCTTGCTGGATAGGAATATGTTACTATTGACTTTTCCAGTGGCTTGTCAATTACTATGTCCCTTATATAATGATAAGGCTTGGCCCATTCTGTGAGAAATTCCTGGGTGTCATCTCCAATATCGATATAATCGCCATTGTCAATACGCTTTTGCATCTCTGCGTAGACTTCTTTTTGAATACTTTCTTTTTCTGGCCTCTTTAAATTACTTTTCTGCAAATCAAATAAGAGTGCGAAATTGAATCCAATTCTATAGTTTACTACTTCGCCTTTGGCATCTTGTGATTCTTCTATATACTTACAAATCTCCCTTGTTATTGTCTCTGCAGCCAAGGGGTTCTTAGCACCTTTCCCCCTTGATATTTCTGGATGACACTCTATTACTTCTATACCCACTGTTTTGTCTCCAAACTTGAAAAGAAAGTCTGGACTTTCAGAATCGGTTATGAGATTCTTAGCCTCTTGTTCATCATAGCCGAGTTCCTTCATTATGGGTAGAATGCTTTGAAACTCCCTTTCCTTTTTTATATCGTCTCTAGTCATTGGGGAAAATAAAAGGCTTACTACGTTTGTTTCTATTGATTGTCTTGTTCATCAATGGTAAAACTATTTCCAAAACGTTTACGCCCCTCAGCTTCTGCATTACGACGAACATTCTCTTTTTCTTTTTCACTAGCCATCCATTCAGAGATTTCATTCTTGTCATAACGTTTTAACCATGCAGAAGATAAACGTGGAAAATCTTTCGTATCCTTGTCAATGACTATTTTTTCATGTGATTTCGGATTCTCGATAACAATACGATAGCTAGTGGCATGAACAAATGGAATGAGCCAGCGCATATTTTTGTTCCATGCACTTACACCTTCAGCGACCTCGTCAATCTTTGGAGTGGGAGAAGGTTTTGAATTTCTTGCCATGTAGGAGGCGGCAAAATATCGGGCAAGACCTCGAATATAAAATGATGGCATAATTTTAAAAAATGGTGAATAATAAGTTAGACGATTTTTGCAATTGTTTTGCCTTCTGAATCTGTGATTGTGAAATGGCAACCTGTGAGACGGAAAGCATTATTTATTTTGTAAAAGGGACGGTCTAATGTATAGCGACTGCTGTCTTTTATCATCTGATTGGCAACCCTCTGGCAGTTCTGCAGGTCGGATAGCTTTGACGGATCTGTAGTCGTGTCAATAGCATTTTTAATAACTTTCTGAAACTCCCTGTCCCATACTTCTCCATACTCATCTCTTACTATTTCTGGGATATTATACTTCTTACGCACAGCTTCTTGACGTTTTTTGTGTGGTATGACAATGAAATAGTTGACAATAAGACTGCATATGAGGATTGTTATTGGTATAAAGAAAAAGATAGCCATACCGATTTCTCCCTTCTGTAGCGCCTGAATGCCACATAAGGGGAATACGATGAATAAAAAGAATAATACGAAAATCTGCATAGGAACGAAATATTGTAAGTTGTTGTCGTAAATTTTGAAAGATTATGAGATAATAAACTATTTCTGGAGTGTGAGGATCTTCCCCTTTGCTTTTTGCTTGTTTATATAGGCTTTGTTGCAGAACGAAGTGTAAAAAATCATAGAGCAAGGGTCACCCATAAACGGGAACCTAATACTAAGGGACGGAGTTATACCTTCAGTATAGATTGAAAATTCTTCATTTCCATATTCTTTCTTACACTTTGCCAATGTGTAATCTGGGAAGAATAGTTTCTTGTATCTATAAACAAAATCAAATATTTCTTTTTTATTCATTTTAATGTCTTGTTTATGTTTATCCCAGCAATTTAGCTTTCTGAGCCAGGAATTCTTCTTCTGTAAGGATTCCATCTGCCTTGAGTTTGGCCAGTTTCGCCAACTCATCAGCTACACTTGACGGTTGTGTCGTGACAGGCTGTGACAGAACATGTGCAACAGGAGGTAATGCTTGCTTCGCGTCATCAATAATTACGGATAAGAGGTCTTTTGCCTCATTAGCATTTTTCAGGAATTCTTCATATAGCGTCTTATCACTCGCTTCCTTTGTTTTGAGGGGATTTGAAGAATCCATAAAGTGAAGAATGCAGGTGGTCTCTTCGGTACTGCGAAGTAAAATCTTTATATCCATATTATTCACCACTTTATTTTGCTTTGTATTACCAGAAAGGCCACCGACAACAGCACCTGCACCCCCCATTAGAACACCACCTACGATGGCACCACCTACAGTCCTTCCTGTCGATTTGGTGAACAATTGATCACCATTCTCTACATAAGAAACTTCAATTATATCAGAATAGTTAAGAGTCTTGTGCATCATGTCCCTGCCGATTATGACAAGTACCTTGAAAAAGGAATCCATAACGAACATATAGTTGCCTGCATTCTTAACTGATATAGTTGATTTCAAACCAACTTTCTCTTGAAGTTTTTCTACATGAATATAGTTGAACGCATATAGTTTCCCTTTTTCAACCACTGCCATCAGGCCATGATACTCGTCTGCTAAAACGTGAATATCCCTTGAATCAACAGTCATAGTTGAATGATAAGTAGTTTTAAGAAGGTTTAATGAGGGAGCTATTGGGTCTTTTGTAGTCAGACCGCTTTTATCAACACCCTGAAGGTTTTCAATCTCATTAATAAAATAAGTAACATAATTGCCAGATAACAATCTGCGAGTGTTAGGCTCATAAACAAGGTAAAAGCCATCATAATAGCGTGCAAGGTTTTTGCCAGGAAACTCAAAATCATCAACATATTTTTTTATAATTTCTTCCGTTGTTACCTGCATAATCATTACTCTTTTCTTGGCATTATCGAAGTATAACTTACACCTGTCATCGCCAATCGAAACGCTCCTGTCGAAATCAGATGAGCCTTGCTCGTCTTTTTCAATCATCTGGAGTCTCTTCTTTTTATTCCTGCTGTGAACGGTTGATATTATTCCAACTATTATTGCGACTACAAGAGCAATCACGATAATATAAACAAGAAAGAAGCTGAAAAAGTCTTTATCAACAGAGCCACCAGCTAATAATGAGAAAAACAGCAAAACTAAGGATGACAGAATAATCTTAGATTTCATAGCCTTATCATTTTAAAAGTTTAATAATCAGAAATAAAGTAATTGCCAACATATAACTGGCCATATCCATCCAGTCGAACACGCCTGGCAGCAAGCCGAAATGTTGTAAACACTCAGAGAGTACTGCCGCTATCGGTAATCCCCAGAGAAATATCATTGATACGACATTTTTCTCTCTGTCCCATATTGCGTCAACAATGAACATATACGAGAAAATCCACAACCCGTCTGGTAAACTATATTTCACCCATCCATAGATGCCTTCTCCTTGAAATAATCTTCTAAGCCCGTCAACCTCATTGCTAATCCCAATTGTATTAAACCAATCGAACATCAGCAATGACTTGCCCCTAAATATGACATAGATTAAGCCCCCAAGTAATAGTATCACAAGTGATAGCATTACTTTTGCGGCACGATACTTTATGGAGTGTTGCCTATAGTAGTTATTCAAATTAAGAATATAGTCCATCTAAATTTGACACACACTTATTTTATCGTTATTACTCCGTTCTTGGTTATACAGAAAAAGCGTGAACTTACTTTATCTGGTTCGAAGGCTGTAGGAGATGCCCATATCATAGATAAGTAACGCCCACGCCTATCGCGTGAACATTCACTTTATCTCTCTTATGACATGTTTCTCAAACTCCTACATTCTCGAAACCATAGATTGATAGCTGAACGCTAAATCTTAACCAATATGTCTCGCTCTCCATACGGATTGCCCTGCAAAAATACAAAAAGATTTCGATATTAAGTCGATTTTTCCTTTTTTTATTAGAATGTGTCAAAGGACAGGTGACTGACATCTCGGGATAAGTGTTGAATATAGGGGCTTAGAAGAACGTCATGCTAAACTAGCTTTTGGAAGTGCAATAGCATTAGTTGTTTTTATGGACTTCTCATAAACTTTCGAGATAAGAATTGAATATAAAACATGAAATATGTAAAGGACGAAAATGACCGTATCTGGAGAAAATATGACACGGCAATTAAAAAGAGTAAGGCATCTGTCATAGAAGTATATAATAATGGCAAGTGCGAGAAAGTTATGAGGCTCGAACTTCCTATCAAAACATGCATTGCAGTTTTGAATGGGCTATACCAGAGTGGAGTCAATTTGAGAAGATTCTATAAGGATTTGGGGCCTGTTTTTGGGGAAGTCTATGTGTTTTCTTCTTCCGATCTCTTTATTGAGGCTATTACAAACAAAGCACGCTATTTGTTCTTTACTGAACAAGGTGAGAAGAAGGAAATAAAATGCTTATGTCTGGCTTCTGTCGTCATCTGCATACTGAGCAAAGCCTTTGCTGACGGAAGGATAAAGCAAGGATACTATAATTCCGTATTGAAGAAATACAGCAAATATGACTTTTCGCATCTTTCACCAGAGAAGAGGGCTAAAGAAAAAGAACGTGCAAAGAAGAAATTGGAGCGAGAACGGGCAAGAAAAGAATGGGAGATGCGTCCACATATTATATACACCCCTATGGGTAATGAAAAAAGAAGATAATATACGGAGCAATGGAAATTCCCACGTTACACAACTGTAGCGTGGGAGATTTCTTTAGGTTTTAATCGTGGGGATAGAACATTGGGATACCCTTTATATTACCAGTCAGAGTTAGATAACTCGATTTCAAATACTTTTTACTCGTATTTCAACAAAAAATCTTCAGAATTGTTTGTAGATTCAAGAAAATGCACTATCTTTGCATCGACAAATCCCGCCCGCTTCCCATAAGAACAGCGTACCCAGCGGGACATTTTTTGTATATAGACATTCCTCCCAAAATTGCATTCAGCCCAAAACTGAACATCCTCATATTTCCCCATCTTGCTTTTTATTTACGCGCTTTCTGCGTAAATATTCCGAAAAGCGTTGATATATTCAACCTTTTTTCGTAACTCTGCAACAATAGTTGCGAAATTACTCCGTCTCGGCATAAAAAAATAAATGGATTTATTTTGTTCTGCGCTCGACTTTTCGTAACTTTTCCTTTGGAGAAGTTACTTCGTCTCGGAAATAAAAAGAAAAAACGAGTTTTCCTTTTGTATTTCTCTCGACTTTTCGTAACTTTGGCTTCGCCGAACTTACTTGGCACTCGGAAATGAAAAGAAAAAACAATTTTTCCTTTTGCATTTCTCTCGTTTTTTCGTAACTTTGCCACGTGAAACTAAAAACAAGGTAATTGTATATATGGAATATATCGTTTCGGCACGTAAGTACCGCCCGATGTCCTTTGATACAGTGGTGGGACAGAGCGCTCTGACGACGACATTGAAAAATGCCGTGAAGAGCGGGAAACTGGCACATGCCTATCTGTTCTGCGGACCACGAGGCGTGGGAAAAACGACCTGTGCCCGCATCTTTGCAAAGGCGATCAACTGCCAGAATCCTACGGCAGATGGAGAGGCCTGCAACGAGTGCGAGAGCTGCCAGTCGTTCAACGAGCAGCGCTCGCTGAACATCTTTGAGCTGGACGCTGCATCAAACAACTCGGTGGAACATATCAAGACTCTGATGGAGCAAACCCGCATCCCACCGCAGTTGGGCAAGTACAAGGTGTTTATCATTGACGAGGTGCACATGCTTTCTACTGCTGCCTTCAATGCGTTCCTGAAGACCTTGGAGGAACCACCTGCACATGTGATATTTATCCTGGCTACAACCGAGAAACATAAGATCCTGCCCACCATCCTGAGCCGTTGTCAGATCTATGACTTCGAGCGCATGACGGTGCAGAACACCATTGCTCACCTGAAGAGCGTGGCCGAGAAGGAAGGCATCAAATATGAGGAACAGGCGCTGGCGGTGATTGCCGAGAAGGCTGATGGCGGTATGCGTGACGCCCTCTCAATCTTTGATCAGGCTGCCTCGTTCTGTCAGGGTGATATCACCTATCAGAAGGTGATAGAAGACCTGAACGTGCTGGACTCGGAGTATTACTTCCGCATCGTGGATATGGCTGTGGAAAACAAGGTGAGCGACATCATGGTGCTCCTGAACGATGTGATCAATAAGGGATTTGACGGTGGACTGCTCATACAGGGACTGGCCAAGCATGTGCGCAACGTGATGATGGCTAAAAATGCTGAGACACTGTCGCTTCTGGAGGTTAGCGAGCAGCAGCGCCAGCGCTATGTCGATCAGGCTCAGCGCGTGCAGTTACCTTTCCTCTATAGTGCACTGAAACTGATGAACCAGTGTGACGTGAACTATCGCCAGTCAAGCAACAAGCGCCTCTTGGTGGAACTGACACTCATCGAGGTGGCACAGCTGACTCAGCCCGATGAGGGGGCTGCCAGTGGGCGTAAGCCCAGAAGACTAAAATCCCTGTTTAAGCAACTGATTCAGCAGACAAGGCCTCAGCAAGCGGTTCAACAGGTGACCGCGGCTGCGTCAAGGAATCATGAGAAGAAAGCGGAAGAAGTAAAGATCTCACAGCCTGCTCAGCCAGAGAATAGTGTGCCAAAGCCCACTATCAAGGTGTCGAACCTGGGCATGTCTTGGAAAAACCTGCGACAGCAGAATAGCAAGATGAAGATACTGCCAGGTACGCCGGGCGTGGAGTCAAAACAGGTCGATGAGCAGAACCAGTTCTCGCAGGCCGACCTGGAATTGCAGTGGTTGTCCATGTGCAACCGCATGCCACAGAAATACAGTGGTATTGCCATGCGCATGAAGAATATGAATCCGGTTGTCACCGAGATGCCTATCGTTGAGGTGGAGGTGCCTAACGAGATTATGAAGACGGAGATGGAGCAGATAAAAGGTAGCATCATCAGCACCTTGAAACTGCATCTGCGAAATAATGGTATCGACTTAGTGCTGCGTGTGGCAGAGACACAGGAGGCGGTAAAGCCACTGACACGCCGCGAGCAGTTTGAAGAACTGGCTAAGGAGAATCCATCGGTTGAGAAATTGCGAGTGGCCTTTGATCTGGTGCTCGCCTGACAACGTAAAGCAGTGAAGATATGAAAAAAATAAAAGAAACCCTTCTGCGCATCGCGCACTTGCCCTACATGAAGTACATCGTGGTGCTCGTGATAGGTGTGCTATTCATTGGTTTTCTCGATGAGAACAGCGTGTGGAACCATTTCCGCTATAAGCAGCGCGTGAGCGAACTGAAGGAGGAAATAGCTGTCTATGAGAAAAACTTTGAACGCGACCAGAAGACCATCCATGAGTTGCAACACAACCCCAAAGCGATGGAACGCATTGCGCGCGAACGTTATTTTATGAAGGCGGCCGATGAAGACATCTTCGTGCTGAGCGATGATGAGGTTAAACAAGAAGAAAAGACTTTAGACGATGAAAGAACTGAATAAATGGCAGGCTATCACCTTTCAGATGGGTGCTGTGCTGTTGCTGGCGGGTGCTATAGGCACCATTTTTGAGTGGCATTTATCACCCTATGTGTTTAGCGCGGGAGCCATCTTTTACTCCGTTGTCCAGATGCTGCAAACCTATGATGGACGCAACATTACCATCCGACGCCTGCGCCGCATCATGCTGTTCAGCGACCTGCTGCTTTTGTTGACAGCCGTCATGCTTTTTGCCACATATGGGAAAGTGCCCTTTATCGATCAGATAACTTATGCACAATATATTCACAATAATTGGGTGGTGACGCTGCTGTTGGCAGCCGTCTTGCAACTGTACACAACGGTCAGAATAGACAATGAACTGATTAAATAAGCAAAAAATCCCTAAAAGTTTGCGCATTTGTTTTAAAATGCGCAAACTTTTTTTTTTAGTTCAAGATATCGTTGTACTTTTGCAGAAATCGAAATTCAATTTATGAAAAAAATTCTTTATATACTAACCATAGTAGCAGCCTTAACCTCGTGTGCAGAGTCATACAATATCAAAGGTAGTTCATCACTGTCGCTTTTGGACGGAAGCAAGCTTTACCTGAAAGTGGTGAAAGATGAGAAGTTGACAAATCTAGATTCATGCGAGGTGGTGCATGGCGATTTTAAGTTCTGCGGCGTGCTGGACAGCACTTGCATGGCAGGTCTTTTCATGGATGACCAGAGCATCATGCCGGTGGTCATAGAGAAAGGCGAAATCATTATCACAATTGACGATACAAAGCAGAAGGTGAGTGGCACGCCACTGAACGACTGCCTCTATGCTTTCTTGGAACAAATGAACCAGTTGACCGGACGTATGGTGGAACTGGGACACCGCGATGCCCAGATGTTGCTGGACGGCGTTGATGAGTCGGTGGTAGCTCAGGAGATTGGTCGTGAGCGCATGAAGATTATCAGCGAAGAGGATAGCCTGGTGACGGATTTCGTGGTGAACAACTTCGATAATATCCTGGGCCCTTATGTCTTTGTCAGAAACTGCTCGTCGGTTCCTCAGGTGGAGCACATCATGAGCAAGGCCACCGAGCGCTTCAAGAACGACCCTCAGGTGAAGGCTTTCTACGAGGCTGTGACAAAGTCGGATATGCCAGAGAACGCGGACAATACACTGTCTGAACCAACCGATGAAGAGGTGAACAAAATACTGGAGGGCGAATGAAAACACTGATTAAAGGTGCTACCATCGTCAATGAGGGACGTCAGTTCAAGGGATGTGTGGTCGTGGAAGACGAACGCATCGCCGAGATTTTGGAAAATGCGGAGCCTCAGAACTTTGAAGGTGATGTGATCGATGCTTCGGGCTGCTATCTGCTGCCTGGCGTGATTGATGACCACGTGCATTTTCGTGAACCCGGCCTGACGGACAAGGCCGACATGGAAAGTGAAAGTCGTGCTGCCGCTGCTGGTGGCGTCACGTCTTTTTTTGATATGCCCAACTGTGTGCCTCAGACCACAACCCTTGAGGCGCTGCAAGAGAAATTTCAGTTGGCTGCCGAGAAGAGCCACGTGAACTATTCGTTCTTCTTCGGTGCTACCAATGATAATACCAACCTGTTTCCCCAACTGGATATTCATCGTATTCCCGGCATTAAGCTCTTTATGGGAAGCTCTACCGGCAATATGCTCGTAGATCGCGATGAAGCCCTGGAACGTATCTTCAAGAGCACGCCACTCCCATTGATGGCGCATTGTGAAGATACGGCTATCATCAATAAGAATATGGAGGAGGCCAAGAAAGGCTATGGCGAGGATCCCGATGTGCGCCTGCACTCGTTGATACGTAGTGAGGAGGCATGTCTGGTTTCTACGACCAAGGCTGTCAACCTGGCCAAGAAATACAAGGCGC
This sequence comes from Xylanibacter brevis P6B11, assembly GCF_000621825.1. NCBI lineage: Bacteria > Pseudomonadati > Bacteroidota > Bacteroidia > Bacteroidales > Prevotellaceae > Xylanibacter > Xylanibacter brevis. Next base: position 178,050 of record NZ_KK211353.1, on the reverse strand, counting down.
GTCTGCACGTGGCACACGTGACGACGGCCGAAGAGCTGGAGCTCTTTACACCCAACCAGACCGATATCACGGCTGAGGTGTGCGTGGGACATCTGTTCTTCTCGATGCTCGACTATGCCCAGTTGGGCACCCGCATCAAGGTGAACCCCTCTATCAAGAGTCCCGTGGATCAGTTCATGCTGCGCCAGTCGCTCAGCGATGGACGTATCGCAGTAGTAGGCACCGACCATGCTCCACATCTGTTGAAGCAGAAAGAGGGCGGCTGCGCAAAGGCTGCCAGCGGTATGCCTATGATACAGTTCTCGCTGGTGGCCATGCTGGAACTGGTGGATCAGCACGTGCTGACGATAGAGCGGATGGTAGAGCTGATGGCGCATAACCCCGCACGCCTGTTTGAGGTGCGCAACCGCGGATTTATTCGCAAGGGGGCGCAGGCCGACTTGGTCCTTGTGCGTCCTAACAGTCCGTGGACGGTGACGACCGATGTTATTGAGAGTAAGTGTGGATGGAGTCCGCTGGAGGGCCACACCTTCCAATGGCGGGTAGAGAAAACCCTGTGTAACGGACACCTTATATATAATAATGGGCAAGTGGACCGCAGCTATATAGGTCAGCCCATAGCATTCCGATGAAGCTGACCTACGACATTAGTACGCTTGTTCCCTATATCAACTGGGTTTACTTCTACCATGCGTGGCAGTTGAAACAACCCGTTGAACAGCAGAAGATTAAAGCTGAGGCCGAACAGTTTCTCATGTCGCTAGAGCATCGCTATCATGCCTATGCGCTCTTTCATATTCTTGATGCGCATAGTGCTGGTGATGATATCGTGCTGCTTCCTTCCAATAAGCATATCCCTTGTCTGCGTCAGCAGGGTGTGGCGCCCTGTTACTCGTTGGCCGACTTTATCCATCCCGACCAGGATAAGGTAGGCATTTTTGTGACCAGCGTGGATAAGGGTATGGAAACAGATTTCGATGCCGACCCCTATCAAAAGATGATGGCGCAACTGTTGGCCGACCGCTTGGCTGAGGCTGCTGCCGAACTGATGCACCTGCAGGTGCGCACCCACTACTGGGGATATGCAGCTGATGAACATCTTTCTATGGCAGAGTTGCATCTCGAACAATTTCAAGGCATTCGCCCAGCCGTGGGCTATCCCTCGCTGCCGGATGCCAGCATCAACTTCTTGTTAGACGAACTGCTCGACATGCAGCAGATAGGCGTCTCGCTCACAGAGAGTGGCGCCATGCGTCCTCATGCCAGCGTCTCGGGGTTGATGATTAGTCATCCGCAGGCTCGCTACTTCTCCATTGGCCGCATCGGAAATGATCAGTTGTGCGATTATGCTGCTCGTCGTGGCATGAGCGTAGAAAATATACGTAAATTTTTGTCGGCTAATCTATGAACACACAATTTATGCTTCTCCTGATATTGCTTGATCCAGACACCTACAGCCTGATAGGGTGGGTGGTGCTGATGATGCTGAGCGCCTTTGCAGGCGTGATGCTCTATATGAAACCACGTAGCAAGATGCGCTGGAGTGCTGCCGCGCTGCTGCTGACAATGTGGGCAGCATTCATCTATGGCTTCTATGTAGGAAACGATGAACTTCGTGTAGTGGAGGTGGAATATGCAAGTGCCGACCTGCCTGCTGCTTTCGATGGCTACCGCATCGTGCAGTTTGGCGACACACACCTCGAGGCTTTCGAAGGCAAGCGACGTGACTTGTTAGAGCGTGTGGTGGACAGCATCAAAGCGCAGCATGCCGACATGATTGTGTTTGTAGGCGATCTGCAGAATCGCCATCCCGACGAGGTGAAGCCATTCATCGATCTGCTGGGCAGTGTGAAGGCACCCGATGGCGTTTACTCGGTGTTGGGCAACCACGACTATCCCGACTATCTGGGAACCGACGATCCATTTGAGATATCAGGCTTGACAGGCCGTTCTGTCGAGAATCATCAGTTGCTGGGCTGGCATCTGCTATGCAACAGTCATCACCTGGTTCACCGCGGCAACGACAGCATCGTCATTGCTGGCATGGATAACGACGGCGATGGGCGCTTCCCGGCGAATGGCGATATCTCTCAGGCGTTGAGTCACATCCGCAGAAATCAGTTTGTGGTCATGCTTGAGCACGATCCCTCTTCCTGGCGCAGAAAGATACTGCCTCATTGTCACGCCCAACTGACCCTCAGTGGGCACACCCACGGCGGACAACTCAATCTATTTGGGTGGTCGCCGGCTTCGCTTCGCTACCATGAATATGGCGGTATGTACTATATGGGCGATCGCGCCCTTTGCGTGACACAGGGTGTCGGTGCTGCCATCCCTTTCCGTCTGGGCGTGCCGTCAGAGATCGTGGTCATCACACTGAAAAAGAAATAATACCATTATGAAATACTTTTATCGCATCTATCAACTATTCATCGCACTCCCCATCGTTCTGGTGGCTACGGTGCTGGTGGTCCTTTTCATTTCTGTAGGCTGTGCCTTGGGCAACGGTCATTTCTGGGGTTATTACCCCGCTCATATCTGGGCCCGCGTGATTCTTTGGGCTCTGCTACTTCCTGTCAAAGTGGAAGGACGTGCTCAACTGGAGAAAGACCAGTCGTATGTGTTTGTGGCTAATCACCAGGGTGCCTTCGACATCTTCTTGATTTATGGCTACTTGAACCGTAACTTCAAATGGATGATGAAGCACCAGCTTCGTAACATGCCACTTGTGGGTTACGCCTGCGAGAAGTCTCACCAGATATTTGTGGATAAACGTGGTCCGAAGAAGATTAAGGCTACCTATGACAAGGCTCGTGCCACGCTCCAGGGTGGCACCAGCGTGACGGTGTTCCCCGAGGGCTCACGCTCGTTTACCGGACATATGGGCTTGTTCAGACGTGGCGCCTTTGCCCTGGCCGACGAACTGCAGTTGCCCGTGGTGCCCCTCACCATCAATGGCTCTTTCAACGTGATGCCTCGCATGCGCGACATGAAGTTTGTGCTTTGGCATCCGCTGACACTCACCATCCATCAGCCTATCTATCCCGTGGGACAAGGTGCCGACAATATCGAGGCTACCAAGAACCAGGCCTACGACAGCGTGATGTCGGCGCTGGTGCCAGAATACCAAGGTTTCGTGGAGAACCCAGACCAATAAAAAAATAAAGGAATAGTGAAAAGCACTATTCCTTTATTTTTGGATATTTCCTTGTCCATCCATCCCAGCGCAATCGCATCACACCAAAGAATGCTTCGCCAAAGATGCCGCCCGACATTTTGCTGGTGCCCTCTTTGCGATTGACAAAGATGACGGGCACCTCCTTGATCTTGAAACCAATCTTATAGGCGGTGAACTTCATCTCTATCTGGAAACCGTAGCCCTTGAAGCGAATCTTGTCGAGCTCGATGGTCTCCAGCACGCGACGTTTGTAGCACTTGAATCCGGCAGTGGTGTCGTGGATAGGGAAGCCAGTCATCATCTTCACATACTTAGAAGCAAAGTAGCTCATCAGCACACGACTCATGGGCCAGTTGACCACGTTCACACCACTGACATAGCGCGAGCCGATGGCCACGTCGTAGCCTTCGTCGTGACAGGCACTGTACAGGCGAGGCAGGTCGTTAGGATCGTGACTGAAGTCGGCATCCATCTCGAACACATAGTCGTAGTCGTGCTGCAGGGCCCACTTGAAACCAGCAATGTAGGCCGTGCCAAGACCCAGCTTACCTTTGCGCTCAACCAGGAACAAACGATCGCCGAACTCGTTGGCCATCAGGTCCTTCACAATCTGGGCAGTGCCATCGGGCGAACCATCGTCGATGATCAGAATATGGAAACACTTCTCCAATCCAAAAACGGCTCGGATGATTTTTTCGATGTTCTCTTTCTCGTTGTAGGTAGGAATGATGACAATGCAGTCGCTCTTGTTCATAGTTTATATGGTTTGATAGTGCAAAGGTACAAATTATTTATGAATACGTCATCATGTATTATGATTTTTTTTGTTACCTTTGCACCAGGTATTTATAATGAACATTCAGGAACTGCAGACATTGTATGCCATGAAGCCTCAGGTGGCGGCATTGGCAAAGCTGATGGGGAAATCTTCGGAGAAGACGATTTCTCTGGATGGCCTGTTGGCCTCGTCAGCACCTATGTTGTTCAGCGCATTAGCACTGAAGACATCACAGAAACTTTTGTTTATCCTCAACGATGCCGATGAGGCTGGTTATTTCTACCACGACCTCTGTCAGGTGATGGGCGAGGGGAGCGTGCTCTTCTTCCCGTCCAGCTATCGTCGCGCCATCAAGTATGGACAGAAAGATCCCGCCAGCGAGATACTCCGCACGGAGGTGCTGACGCGACTGACAGAACAAGAAGAGCCGGTCGTGGTTGGCGAAGGTGCTGCTCACCCCTCATCTTACCTGTATGTGGTCACCTATCCAGAGGCGCTTGCCGAGATGGTGGTGACGCGAAAGCAGTTGGATGCCCGTCGTCTGACGTTGCAGCAGGGACAGTCCATCCGTGTGGATGATGTCTGTGTCACGCTTCGTGACTTCGGCTTCCGTGAGGTGGATTATGTCTATGAACCAGGCCAGTTTGCACTGCGTGGCTCTATTCTGGATGTCTATTCCTACAGTCATGAGTTTCCATTCCGCCTGGACTTCTTTGGCGACGAGATCGACTCTATCCGCACGTTTCAGGTGGAAGACCAGCTCTCGAAAGAGCGCTGCGAACTGGTGGATGTGGTGCCCGAACTGACGGCTGTCGAGGAAAAAGAGTCGATACTGAAGTTCTTGCCCAAGAACACCATGCTGGCCATGAAGGACTTCCAGTTCGTGCGCGAATGTATTGAGCGAGCCTATCAAGAAGGCTTTTCGGCTCAGGCCATGCAGGAACGCATGGAGGGCGCTACAGAACTGGAACAGCGCCAGATAGAGAAGGAGATGCAGCGCGACAGTCAGATCATCACCGGTAGTCAGTTTGCACGCGATGCCGAACCCTTCCGCAAGCTGTTGCTCGCTCGTGCTCATGCCGTTGAGGGGGCGTGTGTCTCTTTCAACATCAAGCCCCAACCGCTGTTTCATAAGAACTTCGAACTGTTGACGCAGACCTTAGAGGACTTCCTGTTGCAAGGCTTCAAACTCTATATCCTGGCCGACAGCGAGAAACAGCAGGAGCGCCTGAAGGATATCTTTGCCGAGATGAAACAGGGCATCACGTTTGTGCCCGTCGATAAGACGCTGCATGAGGGCTTCGTGGATATGGATGCACGTCTGTGTCTGTTCACCGACCACCAGATCTTCGATCGCTTCCATAAGTACAACTTGAAGAGCGACAAGGCCCGTGGTGGTAAGGTGGCGCTGACGCTGAAGGAGATACAGCAATTTGAGGTGGGTGACTACGTGGTGCATGTGGACCACGGCATTGGTAAGTTTGGCGGACTGGTCAGGATGCCTCTGCAGGATGGTGGTTTCCAGGAGATGATCAAAATCGTGTATCAGCGCGGCGATGCAATCTATGTGAGCATCCACTCACTCTATAAGGTGTCGAAGTATAAGTCGCAGGACGATGGCCAACAGCCACGCATGTCGACGCTAGGCACTGGACAGTGGGAGCGACTGAAGGAGCGCACCAAGAAACATATCAAGGATATTGCTCGTGACCTGATCAAGCTCTATGCGGCACGTAAACGCCAGAAGGGTTTCGCGTTCAGTCACGATACCTATCTGCAACACGAGCTGGAGGCTTCGTTCCTTTATGAAGATACACCCGACCAGCTGAAGGCAACACAGGAGGTGAAGGCAGATATGGAACTGCCCAAACCGATGGACCGACTGGTGTGTGGCGATGTGGGCTTTGGCAAGACCGAGGTGGCCGTGCGTGCTGCCTTTAAGGCTGCCGTCGATGGTAAACAGGTGGCTGTGATGGTGCCCACCACAGTGCTGGCCTACCAGCACTATCGCACGTTCCTCGGACGACTGAAGGATATGCCTGTGCGAGTGGATTATCTGACACGTGCTCGTTCTACCAAACATACCACGGCGCTATTGAAGGACCTGGCCGAGGGTAAGGTGGACATCTTGATCGGTACGCAGAAGCTGATCAGTAAGAGCGTGAAGTTCAAGGACCTGGGACTGCTGATCATCGACGAGGAACAGAAGTTTGGCGTCTCTACAAAAGAGAAACTGCGCCAGATGAAAACCAACGTGGACACGCTCACCATGAGTGCCACGCCTATCCCTCGTACGCTGCAGTTCTCGCTGGTGGGCGCTCGCGATATGAGCGTCATCCAGACGCCACCACCCAACCGCTATCCCATCCAGACAGAGATACACACATTCTCGGCAGAGATTGTCACTGATGCTATCAACTTCGAGATGAGCCGCAACGGACAGGTCTATATCGTGAACAACCGCATCAGCGACCTGACGCACATCGCTGAGATGATACATAAGTACATTCCCGACTGTCGTATAGCCATCGGTCATGGACAGATGAAACCCGACGAGCTGGAGAAGATCATCCTCGACTTCTCTAACTACGACTACGACGTGCTGCTCTCTACCACGATTGTGGAGAATGGTATCGACATTCCCAATGCTAATACCATTATTATTAATAGTGCACACTACTTCGGACTGTCTGACCTACACCAGATGCGTGGACGCGTGGGACGCGGCAACCGCAAGGGCTTCTGCTACTTGCTGGCACCGCCTTTGGCAGCACTGCCGGTAGATAGTCGTCGCCGTCTGGAGGCTCTAGAGAACTTCTCTGACTTGGGTAGTGGCATCAACATTGCGATGCAGGACCTCGACATCCGTGGTGCAGGCAACCTGTTGGGCGCCGAACAGAGCGGTTTTATCTCGGACTTGGGTTACGAGACGTACCAGAAGATTCTGAATGAGGCTATGGCAGAACTGAGAAATGAGGAGCCAGAGATGGAAGAGAGCGAGGCACGGAGCGCAGTACAGGGTGGCAACGCGCGTGGTGAAAGGACTCAAAGCCAGGCCTCGAAAGGGGATATGGACTCGTCGCAGTTCTCATCGCTCGGCAGTCAGGTGGACTTTGTGGCCGATTGCAACCTGGAATCAGACCTGGAGATGTACTTTCCCGACCAGTATGTGCCCAGCGACTCAGAGCGTATGCTGCTCTATCGCGAACTGGACAATACGCGCAACGACCAGGAGGTGGAGGCCTACCGTACGCGTCTCGTGGACCGTTTCGGACCGTTGCCACCACAGGCCGAGGAACTGTTGCAGGTAGTTGGCTTGCGCAGAAGTGGCAAGCATCTGGGCTGCGAGAAGATCATGCTGAAGCAGGGACGTATGTTCCTCTACTTCGTCAGCAATCCAAGAAGCCCGTTCTATCAGAGTCAGGCGTTCAGCCAAATTCTTGATTATATCGGAAGAAATGTGCGCCGCTGCAACCTTCGCGAACAGAATGGCAAGCGCTCGATGGTGGTGACCGATGTGCCTACCGTTGGCGAAGCAGTCAAGGTGCTGAACGATATTTCTAAAAAGTAAGCTTAAATAAGCGTTGGCTGCCATTTTGTCTTGTATTTAAGACAAAATGGCAGCCTTTTTTACATTGGCATTTATCTTGCGTTATAAGTAGTGAGCAGCGACATGAAGTCGGATGCTCAGACAACAAGTTAAACCAAAATAAAACATAATAAGGAGGACAATATTATGACACCAATGATGAGACGTAACGCAGCTTGGCTGCCCAGTGTATTCAACGATTTCTTTGATACAGAGTTTATGCCACGTGCCAACTGCACGGCACCGGCTATCAATGTGAAGGAGAGCGACAAAGCTTACACCGTTGAACTGGCTGCTCCAGGCATGCAGAAAAACGATTTCAACGTACATATCAATGATGAGGGCAACCTGATCATCAAGATGGAAAAGAAACAGGAACAGAAGGAGGAGGACAAGAGCACTCGCTATCTGCGTCGCGAGTTCTCATATTCTAAGTTTGAACAGACGCTGCTGTTGCCCGACGATGTAGAGCGTGACCAGATCAAAGCTCACGTAGAAAACGGTGTGCTGACGGTAGAACTGCCTAAGCATGCTGAGGAAAAGGTCAAGGTGAGCCGCCAGATTGAGATTGGATAAAACAGCATAAAGGATTGACTTATGGAGGAAATGGCATTCTGACGAAGGGTGCTGTTTCCTCTTTTTTTTGATGTGTGTCGTTTTTGATGTATATTTTTCGTACCTTTGCACCTGGATAATAAAGAAGAAATCTATGATTATTAAAGTATTGCGCAGCTGGATGACAGCTATGGCTTGTGTCGTTGTTATGGGTGTTCAGGCACAAGATGAGATAAACACCGTTGCTAAAGCAGACATTCTGAGCCAGTATATGTGGCGTGGACAAGAAATGGGTGCCACCAGTTTTCAACCTGCATTGGGCATCGAGTGGAAGGGATTCAGTTTGGTGGGCGGTGCCAATATCGGTATCTCGGACAAGACAGACCCTAAAGAACTGGACATCACGGCACAATATACCCTGGGAAACTTCAGATTTGGACTTGTTGACTACTGGAGCGATTCACCCAATACTCGTTATCTCTATTACGATGCACACAGCACCAGTCATGTGTTTGAGGCTTTTGTGGGCTATGATTTCGGCATCGTGGATGCTTCGTGGCAAACCAACTTTGCCGGTCAGGATTATCAGACGGCGGATGGCAAGCGCGCCTATTCTTCATATGTAGAGCTGACTGCGCCCTTCAAACTGGCTAACTTCCAATGGGAGGCACAGCTGGCTTTCGTTCCATGGAAGTCAGACTATTACCACACGACGGGCTTCGCCGTGACGAATGTCAATCTGAAGGCTATCAAAAATATAAGACTGACAGAACATTTCGCCCTGCCAGTCTTTGCACAAGTGGTGGCCAATCCTTGTTCGCAGAAGACTTATATCGTCTTCGGACTGACCATCGAATAAATCTCTTTCTCTGTTAGATAATCTGATCCAGCTCTGCAACGTTCTTCTCGATAGTCTCATCGCTGACGCTGAAGTTCTGCAGGTCGCCATTGATGTACGACTCGTAAGAAGGCATGTCAATCAGACCGTGGCCTGAGAGGTTGAAGAGGATGACTTTCTCTTCGCCTGTCTCAATGCACTTCTTGGCCTCGCGGATGGTGGCGGCAATGGCATGACAACTCTCGGGCGCAGGGATGATACCCTCGGTGCGGGCGAAGAGCATGCCGGCCTCGAATGACTCGAGCTGTGGGATATCAACGCCATACATCAGACCGTCTTTGATCAACTGACTGACAATCATGCCTGCACCATGATAGCGCAGACCGCCAGCATGGATGTTTGAGGGCTTGAACTGATGCCCCAGTGTGAACATGGGGAGCAGAGGGGTATAGCCTGCCTCGTCGCCGAAGTCGTACTGGAACTTACCGCGTGTCAGTTTAGGACAACTCTCTGGTTCGGCAGCGATGAACTGGGTGTTCTTGCCGTCCTTCAGGTTGTGACGCATGAAGGGGAAGGCAATACCGCCAAAGTTACTACCTCCACCGAAGCAGGCAATCACCATGTCGGGATACTCACCGGCCATCTCCATCTGTTTTTCGGCTTCCAGACCAATGATACTCTGATGGATAGCTACGTGGTTCAGCACTGAGCCCAGTGTGTATTTACAGTTGGGCGTGGTGGTGGCCAGCTCGACAGCCTCGCTGATGGCTGTTCCCAGCGAACCGGGATGGGTGGGGTCCTTGGTGATGATGTCCTTACCGGCACGTGTCGACATAGAAGGTGAACCTGTAACGGCTGCACCAAAGGTGCGCATAATGCTGGAGCGATAGGGCTTCTGCTGCATCGTGATCTTCACCTGATAGACAGCGGCATCCAGACCGTAGATCTTCGCTGCGTATGACAGAGCGGCGCCCCACTGTCCGGCACCGGTCTCTGTGGTGACGTTGGTGGTGCCTTCCTGCTTGGCATAGTAGCACTGGGGAATGGCTGAGTTGATCTTATGTGAACCAAGTGGATTGGTAGATTCGTTCTTGAAATAGATATGGGCGGGTGTACCTAGGGCCTCTTCAAGGGCGTAGGCACGTACCAATGGTGTTGAACGATAGTATTTGTATTTCTCTAATACTTCTTCTGGAATGTCTATCCATGCGTGTTCTGTGTCCAGTTCTTGTACGCAGCATTCGCGGGGGAAGATGTGTGCCAGGTCGTCAACGCCGAGTGGCTGGTGGGTTTTAGGATGAATAGGGGGCAATGGCTTGTTGGGCATGTCTGCCTGGATATTATACCATTGCGTGGGAATCTCACTCTCTGGGAGAATAAATTTCTTTTGTTTGCTCATACGTTTCTATTATTGGTTTAGTATTTGCGCTGCAAAGATAATATAATTAATTAAGAATGAAGAATGAAGGGGTAAGAATTTTGTGACACTGTGGGGGCTGACTTGGGAAAAATGTGTAACTTTGCAGGCTGTATGTGGATTATTGTAACAATATTGGCTTATTTCTTCGTACTGATGGGCATCAGTCGCCTGGCAGTACGGCGTGCCGATAATCAGGCTTTCTTTCGTGCAGGACGCCGCTCGCCTTGGTATATGGTGGCCTTTGGCATGGTGGGCGCTTCCATTTCCGGCGTCACGTTTGTCAGCGTGCCAGGCATGGTGCTGACTTCGCAGATGACCTATCTGCAGGTGTGTCTGGGCTTTATTGTGGGCTATCTGGCCATCGCCTTTTTATTGCTGCCGGTGTACTATAAGCTGAATCTCACGTCTATCTATACTTATCTAGGACAGCGTTTGGGCGCTACTTCGTATCAGACGGGAGCCTGGTTCTTCCTCATTTCCAAGATGGTGGGAGCTGCGGTAAAGTTCTATGTGGTATGCCTTATTCTGCAGCAGTTTGTGTTCGAGGCGCTGGGCGTACCCTTCTTCATCAACGTGCTGTTGATGGTGTCGTTGATATGGTTCTATACGCGAAAGGGTGGGGTGCGCACGCTGGTCTTCACCGATACGTTCCAGACGGTTTGTCTCTTCATGGCGCTCCTTCTCATTATATTTATGGTGGTTCAGTCGCTCCACTTCTCCATGGGTGATGCCGTACGGGCCATTGCCAGCGATGCCCATAGTCATATCTTTGAGTTCAGCGACTGGCGGTCGCCTTTCTTCTTTTGGAAAGAGTTTCTGAGTGGTGCTTTTATCGTGATCGTGATGACAGGACTCGATCAGGATATGATGCAGAAGAATCTGACGTGCCGCACTTTGCGCGAGGCACAGAAAGATATGTGTAGTTATGGTGTTGCTTTTGTACCGGCCAATCTGTTGTTTCTGTCGTTGGGCGTATTGTTGGTGCAGCTTTTTCAGCAACAAGGGGTTGAAATTCCTGCTCAGGGCGACCAACTGCTGCCCATGTTTGTGAAGGGTGAAGTGATTCCTCTGACTTCTCAGCTTCTCCCATTGCTCTTTGTTCTTGGCATTGTGGCGGCATCGTTCTCAAGTGCCGATTCGGCCCTGACGTCGCTAACCACCAGCTATTGCGTTGATATCCGACAAAAACACGACGACGAGAAACTGCGTAAACGCGTACATCTAGCTGTCTGCTTGCTTTTTGTGGCTTTCATCGTGATGTTCCATACGCTCAATAGCAAGTCGCTGATAGATGCCATCTATACCATCGTTTCCTATACGTATGGTCCTCTGTTGGGACTCTTCGCTTTTGGGTTGTTTACCAAACTGTATGTTAGCCAGCGGTGGGTGCCTGTGGTTTGTGTGACGTCGCCATTCATTTGCTATGGCATCGCTTGTGCAGCCGAACTGCTGTTGAACTATCATTTTGGCTACGAACTGCTGATGCTCAACGGCCTGCTGACGTTTGTTGGCTTGTGGCTATGCCGTTGCTCTGTGCCTCCATATACTCGCTAGGCTGTACGCCAAACTCTTTTTTGAAACAGGTTGCGAAGTATTTCGGGTCCTTGAATCCTACGCGATAAGCCAGGTCGCTGACGCGCATGTTGGAATGGCTCTCGGCCAGTCGTTTGGCTTCTTTCATGCGTATGTCGCGAATATAGGTGGTGATGTTCATGCCCGTCAGCACGCGCAACTTGTTGTAGAGCGTAGAGCCTGAAGCTCCCATCGCCTTGGCAAAGGCATCTCGGTCAAAATCGCTGTCGTCAAGATGATCCAGTACGCATTTGTAGGCTCGCTGCATAAACTCGTCATCGGGCGATATCTGCTGATTTTCGGTGATGGGTTCTTTGCCTGCAGCTTCCATAATACGCTTTCGGTTCGAGATCAGATTGTCTATGCGCAATTCTAGGTCGCCCAAGCGGAAGGGTTTGGCGATGTAGTCATCGGCACCGATAATCATTGATTCTTTGCGGTCTTCTTCGTTGGTCTTGGCTGTCAGCAGGATGATGGGCAGGTGGTTCCATTCTGGTTTTGACTTGATCTTCTGTGTCAGTTCGTTACCATCCATCTCAGGCATCATCACGTCAGAGACGATGAGGTCCAGATGTTTGCTTTTCACAATGTCGAGCGCTTCTTTTCCGTTAGAGGCGGTGTAGATATGATAACGCTTGCTCAGCAGTGTTCTCATCAGCATCAGCAGCTCTTCGTTGTCTTCTACGAGCAGCAGCCTGTAGGCATTCTCGTCTGTTGGTTGGATGGCGGCCGACATTGGTGGCTCGTCATCTTCTGGATAGAGTGCCTTCAGGTCGATGATGTTTGATTGTGTCTTGCTGAGGTCGAAGGCGTTGTTTTCATCGACTTGCTCTGGCAGGAATGCTTCCTTGGTGATAGGAATCGTGACAGTAAAGGTGGTTCCTATGTTTTCCTTGCTCTCACAGTTGATGGTTCCTCCGTGCAGCATCACCAGGTCGTGCGTCAGTGCGAGTCCTAGTCCGTTGCCCTTCGCTTGCATCCTGCGGTATTCTCCGTCGTGAAAGCGATGATACAGGTTCTTCATCTTGTTTGCCGAGATGCCGATACCATCATCTGTTACTTGTATAATAATATGGTCATACAGATTGTTTGTCATCACGCGGAGCGAGATGTTTCCACCCGCCTTGGTGTATTTAGCAGCATTCGACAGCAGGTTATAGATAATCTTGTCCAACTTGTCGGTATCTATCCACCCCATCATAGAGTTGGGCTTCGTCTCTATGGTGAACGTCTGACCATGTTTGTGCATCAGTGGTTCAATACAGAGAGCTGTCTGACGGATGTACTGCATGACGTCGCCTTGCGATACCAGAAGCTTCAGTTCGCCAGAATGCGATTTGCTGGTTTCCAGTATCTGTTGCAGTAGGCGCACCATGCGTTCAATATTTAATTGCATGAGTGCATAGTCTGATGCATGATTGGGTTCTTGTTCGCGTAGATGATCTACCGAGGCCGAGATGACGGTGAGTGGTGTTAGCAGTTCATGGCTGATGTTCGTGAACACCTCTTCCATCTTTCTGCGATTCCGCCGACCGATGCTTTGCTGGTAGAGCATGCGTCCATGAATGATTAATATGGCAATAATTGCTATGCCGAGTGCTATGTTATACGCGATATTCATTCTTTTAAGGTTTAGATTTCCGTCTGCGAAGATAGATATTTTTATCGAAAGTTCCAACAAAATCGTCGAAAAAGTGCACTAATTGGTTTAAAAATTGTGATTTTTGGTAGAAATAACGTTAATTCACGATTATTAAACCTTAAATAACAAAAGTTAAACGTCGTTTTGGAAAGCATTTCTTATCTTTGCATTATCTAAAGAGATTTTTAATGGTTAAGGTTTATGGTTGATTAATTTAGTTAATCGAAAGAGCTACGCTGGGAAGCGTGGCTCTTTTTTTTCTTTTTATATTCTTCTAGCCTTAATTATTGTTGAAATCTCCTACAGTATTTATTCTGCCTGTAGTTGTGCTCCAGGAAAAGCTGTTATCATTTGATGGCTTTTCTATAATAATCGGTGTTGGTTACTTTGATGGAAATAGTCGCCCATGGCTCAGGTTCTGGTTGGACGACATGATTTGATCAGTTTAGGTGTTTTGCTGGGCCGTTAGTTGTTGCATGCCAGAATACTTTCTCTGCCATTTATTTTCTATTTTTAAGCGATTTTTTCACTTATTAAGTAAATTAGGGGCTGAAATAGTTTTCAAAATGGTTGAAATATTGTGATTTTAGGTAGAAAATATGATAATTGTTATTTTTTAAACCTTAAATAACAATAGTTGAACCTCATCATTAAAACTATTATATATCTTTGCAATATCAAAAGAGATTTTTAATGGTTAAGGTTTATGGTTGATTAATTTAGTTAATTGAAAAAGCCTCGCTGTGAAGCGGGGCTTTTTTGTTTTTTGTTCTTTTTTGTTGTTTTGTCGTTAACTCTTTTTGTCGTTATCTCGATATCTCGATATTTCGATATCTCGGTAAAACGATGCTTCGATAAAACGATGTTTCGATTTCGGTTCATCTTAATTCTTTGCCAGCAAGTAGCGCTCGGCCTCGATGGCTGCCTGGCAACCTGTTCCTGCGGCGCTGATGGCCTGTCGGTAGGTTGGGTCGGCGCAGTCGCCTGCCACGAAGACGCCTGGAACCTTTGTCTTTGGTGTTCCGTCGATCTTCTTCAGGTAACCTACTTCGTCGGTGTCCAGCCATTCTTTAAAGATAGCTGTGTTGGGCTTGTGACCAATGGCCAGGAAGAATCCGTCAATCTGGATGTCAACCTTCTCTTCATCGGCCTCTCCCATACGCTTCACCAGGTGGGCACCTTCTACAGCACCGTCGCCAAACAGTCCTATGGTGTTGTGTTCAAATAGGATCTCAATGTTCTCGCGATCCATCACGCGCTGCTGCATTACCTTGGATGCGCGCAGGTAGTTCTTGCGAACAATCAGATAGACTTTCTTGCAGAGACCGCTCAGGTAGAGTGCATCTTCGCAGGCAGTGTCGCCGCCACCTACCACTGCTACGGTCTTCTTGCGGTAGAAGAAACCATCGCAGGTGGCACAGGCGCTCACACCCATACCGTTATATTTCGTTTCGTCGGGCAGTCCTAAATACTTTGCAGAAGCACCAGTAGCTACAATCACGGTGTCGGCTTCAATCTCTTCGCCAGCATCGTCCCATGCTTTGTAGGGCGCTTTTGAGAAATCCACTTTGACAATCTCGCCGTCGCGGATGTCAGTACCGAATCGCTCAGCCTGCTGGCGCAGGTCCATCATCATCTGGTTGCCGTCAACACCTTGTGGATAGCCGGGGAAGTTTTCTACCTCCGTTGTTTGGGTCAGCTGTCCACCGGGCTGAAGTCCGCAGTATTCAATGGGCGATAGATTAGCTCTTGAAGCGTAGATCGCTGCTGTATAACCAGCAGGGCCGCTACCTATAATTAAGCATTTTGTCTTCATAACTGTGAACTTTGAATGATTAACTTTGATTTGTAATGATGTGTTGTGAATTACTTCAGCAACTCTTCAATCTGCTCTTCGATGACTTCCATCTTCTCGGTGGGCTCAAAACGTGCTACCACCTGTCCCTTCTTGTTGATCAAGAACTTAGTGAAGTTCCATTTGATGTCGGGCTTCTCTTTGTAGTTGGCGTCAGTCTTTGTCAGCATGTCGTCCAGAATGTGGGCAATGGGGTGCTCCATGTTCCAACCCTGGAAGCCTTTCTGCTCTACCAGGAAATTGAACAAGGGTTCTGCATCGTCGCCCTTCACCTTTACTTTCTTGAAACGTGGGAATTCGGTGCCAAAGTTTGCTTTGCAGAATTCGTGAATAGATTCATCGGTGCCAGGTGCCTGCTGTCCAAACTGGTTGCAGGGGAAATCCAAGACTGTGAATCCCTGGCTGTGGTATTTCTCGTAGAGTTTTTCCAGTTCTTCATACTGTGGGGTAAAGCCACACTTCGTTGCTGTATTCACGATAAGAATTACCTCGTTGGCATACTCTTTCAGTGATACATCCTTTCCTTTCCTGTCCTTGACAGAGAAATCGTAAATAGTTCTCATTGTTGTGTTATGTAAAAATTCAATGTTATTCAGAAATCTTTTGTTGCAAAGTTACACAAAAAGTTCTGTTTTGCCAAACAATTTACGTAATTTTAATCAATCGTCGTCAATTGCCATTCTTCTGAATAGTCAGGTTGGGCGCAACCATTGGCCCCCATACACTTCTTAGGAAGTCAGCAGACTTTCCTTCTACCAGTTCCTCGATGTCGTCAGGCAGATTGCAGAAGAAATCCAGACCTGTCAGTCTTTCCAGTTCGTTGATGTTGACCACATGCGGACTGAGGTCATATTTCGTATCTTCTGATGTTCTTGCATAGTTGTCAACCTTCCGTTGTTCTATGAAAAAGCCCAGCGCCCCCACGTTGCTCCAGTCCTTAGAACGTTTCAGCAGGGCCGCCATGAAGAAGTATTTCGGTACGATAAGACCGTTGCTGCGGTGCATCAGTATCTGGCTCTCGTTGTCGATGGTGCCACCCTTACATATAAATAAGGTGTCTTCGCTACTCTTCGTAATCTTGCTGCGCATGTAGTCTTCCATGTGTGCCCATACGCCTGCGTTAAACGCATTGTATTGCGGCTGCATGTTGGTCAGGAAGAATGTCTGATAGTTTGCCTCGGCAGAGTTCAGACGGTCTGCCGACGGACAGATATGTCCATGGTCAAAACCACTTCCTTTGAAGGGATCGTCACCTCCAAAGTAAGGAATCTCTGAACTAAGTTCCGGATCGAAAGGATATTGTGGGTTTCCATAATATCTCGATGTGTTCGAACTGCGGTTGCCCGCATAAATCTGGTAGCAAGACCAGCGCTGCGACTGCTTCTCCACATCCCATTCCACCGAGTAGTTGATTTCGCCATTGCTCGTGTAGTGTACAATGACAATGTTGTTGCCGTTGTCTTTCAGTTTTGGAAACTCCTTCCTGGCGGCTTCCGGATAGGTGCTCACGTCGTTGCGGTTGTTGTTGACGATGTTGACGGTGTCGTCGTTGTCATCGCCACAGGCACTCAGTAATGATGCGCAAAGAATCAGAAGGAGTAGGGCAGTCTTATTACTTAATAAGTGATACTGATAAACCATTCTTGTTTTTGTGTGTGTTCCTGTAATCTGTTTTCTTTTCCATAAGAAAAAGGTGCAGTCATGGGCATATGCAACTACCCAGAATGCACCTTTTATTCCTTCAAGTGTAAGCTATCTTATTTCTTCGCAGCCTTACCGTAGCGGCTCATGAACTTATCAACACGACCAGCCGTGTCAACGAGCTTGCTCTTACCAGTATAGAAGGGGTGAGAGCTACTTGAAATTTCGACTTTTACCACTGGGTAAGTTTCGCCTTCGAACTCCACTGTCTCATTGCTCTTTGCAGTAGACTTCGTAAGGAACATATCGCCGTTGGACATGTCCTTGAACACGACGGGGCGATAGTTTTCTGGATGAATACCTTGTTTCATTTCTTTATAAATTGTTGTTTATGAATAATTTCGGGCTGCAAAGGTACGAACTTTTTTTGATTCTCGCAAACTTTTAAGCCTTTTTTTACTTTCCGGGAGTGGTCTCGCCGTTCAGCATGTAGAGGTAAGCTTTGCCCGAGACGGTCTCAGGGGTATTGCCTTTGTAATACACCACCTTACCATAGACCACCACTTCGTCGCCTACCTTCAGCACAGGACCTGCGCCCTCTGACCATTTGGTGTTGTTGAAGTAGTTGGCGCGGTAAACCTCGAAGGTGTTGGCATCTTCGCCATCGTCCGAGATAAAGAAGGTGGCATTACCAAAACCGCTATTGTAGTTCTGCTCCACATTCTTGCTCACGTCAATCTTAGACACGATACCCTTGATGTAAACATCCTCTGTAGAGTTGACATCCTTGCCCAGTTTCTTGGTGAACTTCAGTGCACCCGAAACGTTGAATGGGTTCTCCAGGCTGCCATCGCCTACTGCAGGTGCCAGTGGTTTTGGAGCACCGCCGCGGTTTTCGCCATTCAGCTCGTAGATGAATCCCAGGTTCTGAGCGGTCTCAATCGTGCCGTTGTAGTTGGTCACAATGGCGCATATGGTCACCTCGTCGCCTACTTCCAGAGGCTGGTCGGTGGCGGTCCATTTCTTGTTGCCCAGGTAGTAGGCGCGGTAAACGTAGAACTGGTTGGTCTTTGTACCGTCAACAGAGATATAGAATGTGCCTGTACCGTACTGTGCAGTGAACTGGTCTGTGACCGACACCACCTTACCTTTGATAAAGCAGTAGTCGTCGGTGTTGTCGCCTGCCTCCAGATTGCTGGCCACGTTCAGGATGCTGATCACGTTATAAGGATCTGCCACCGTTCCGCTGCCGGTGCCACCCTTGATGTGCGTACCCAGAGGGTTAGCATCAGTTCCAGGGATGCCGTAAGGCGCTTCGACATCTTTATCGCAGGCGGCCAGTGCTACGGCAGCCAGTGCGAAGAATGTCAGATTTCTAAATAGCCTTTTCATATTGTTGTTCTTTTTAAAAGGTTCTTATTACTTGTATTATTCCTCGGGGAAGTTGATATCACTTTCCTTACGGATCATAATCTGCCAGGTGTCGGTAGAACCGCTGACGAAGCGTGTAGCCATACCAACGATGGTGCCCTTGGTCTTGGGCAGTTTCCAGGCAGCAAACTTAGCATAGGTGCTGGTGCGTACCACGATCTGGTTGGCGGTGTAGCCCTTCAGCTCGCGCGACACACATCCACCTTTGATGGTCACGGTGTGGTCCTTCGTCGAGTCGGGTGCAAAGGTGCCCAGACCTTCCACGTCCTTGAACTCTATGCCGCCGATCTGTACCAGCTGACCGCAGTTCTTGTTCTTGTCCAGCTTCATGAAGTCGGCAACAGATGCAAACTTCAGCGTATCGATCTTTGTCACGTCGGGTGTGCCCACATACTTAAAGTGCTGTTGGAACACCTCTTTGTTCATACGTCCCACGCCGCTGCCATATTTTGAACCGATCTGTGGTTCCTTGCGATAACCACCAATCCAGAGGTTCTTCAGGTCCACGATAATCTCCTGTCCTTCGGCCAGAAAAGCATGCATACCACTCTGGTTTACAGAAATGATGATGCTGCCGGTCTCGTCCTGAAGGAAGAACTGCTTGTAGATATTACTGCCAATATCGTTACCGCTGACGCGACCTTTGATCTTGATATCTTCCTCAATCTTTACGGCCTTGTCCGTAGAGGCAAACACGTTGGGATATTTATCTTTCAGTTGTGCAATGGTGATGATGTTCTCGTCCGTGATGTTGTTGTTGCCATTCAAGTCACCATAGGCTAACGTCGGCTCATCCCAGTCACCCTGACAAGCTACTGCCAACAGGGCAACAAGTGTCATTGCAAGATATTTTATTGTTTTCATAATGCGTCCGTTTTGTTTAGAAGTAATAGTTAAGCATCAGCATACCGTTGATGCCGTTAGCATAGAACTTGTAAGGACTGTTCTTGAAGGGGTCCTTCTTGGGGTTCACGGGCTCGCCGTCCTCATACTTCACACGGCTCTGCTCGCGTCCACCAGTGACAATCTTCAGGTTGTTCAGCAGGTTGGTCACCATCAAGTTCACACCCAGACGGTGTCCGTTCTTCAGGTAGAACTGACGACCGATAGAGGCGTCAACCATGAAGCCACCCTTACCCTTGTCCTGTGCAGGAACGTCGTTATACTCCGTCTCGCCAGTAATCATGTTGATGCTGTTTGGCTGGTTGCTGGCATAACGTGTCACGGGTGTGTAGTACAGGTAGATGCGGTCGTAGTAGTTGCCAATCAGGTCCACGTACCAGCCGTTGGCATGGTAGCTCAGGTCCAGGCTGGCAGCAGTGAGTGGTGTGTTGCCCTCGCGCATACCTTTATTAAGTACCACGTCACTGCGTGTCAAACCATCCTCCGACAGCATGTAGCTCACGTTGGCGTTGTTCATGTACTTAGCCTCGCTGATAGTACCCAGTGCCTTGATGTTCAACCAGTCGGTCACTTTGACGTTGGCACCCAGCTCCAGTCCGTAGTAGCTCTTGGCAATGCCGGTCAGCGATACGTATGAGAATGAGTGGTCACTGTCAGAGTAGTACATGCTCTGTTCTGTGACGTCGTCCAGGTGGCTATAGAAGGCGTTGAAGTTCAGGCCCAACCATGAGGTCTTCAGCTGGTAGCCCAGCTCGGCAGTCATCATCTTCTCGTCTTTCAGGTCGGCCACAAACTCGTTGCTCACCTGTGCAGCCTGAAAGGCCGTCTTGGCATCAGGAGCCTTTGAGTCGTAGCTCAGACCCAGCAGCAGGGCGTGACCCTTGCCTAGATCCAAGTGTGCGCCAGCCTTGAAGCCAGCGTCGAAGAAGCTCTTGGTGCTGCTCTTGCCGTAAGAGTTGTTTGGAGCCAGACCGTTGCGCATCTTACCGTCGCGCTGCATGCTGGTTCCAGCCACACGTCCGTTCAGGAAGAGGTGAGCGCTCTCAATATCCTTAGAGATGCCGGCCCATGCCTGAGCACGGTTCACCAGCAGGTTGTAGTCGTAGCCAAAGCGGTCGTCCTTGCCAATCAACTTGTTGGGGTTGTTCAGGTCATACTGTGCCTGCTGACTGTCCTTGCCATAGTTCTTGATCACGTAGGTGTTCACGTTGGTAAACTTCGTAGCACCCAGCAGGTCGTCCATGGTCTGGTAGTGCATACCCTTGTTGGCCGACAGCAGCAGTCCACCGTGCAGAATGGTGCTGGGGTTCAACACCTTCTCCAGGTAAGACGACAGGTTCATCGTCAGCTGGTCGTCGTGGAAACGCTTCAGGTAGTACATCGCCTCGCCACCCTGCAGTGCCACGGTGCGGTTGGCAAAGTACATCTGATCCCAGTGCACCTGACGGTTAGCCTTGCTGGCCGACAGATAGTCGTAGCTGGCCTGCCAGTTGGCCAGGGCAGCAGCGTCGCGGTCCTCGGTAGCCTCCTGGTCCCACACTTTGAAGTGGTAGCTGGGCAGCACCGAGTAGTAGTCGGGCTGAGGGTTAGTGGTGTTGTTATAGTCTAGACGACTGTTGCTGAACATGGTGTATTTGCCCAGCAGCGAGGTGGTCAACTTGGTGTCGTCGTCAATCTTCCAGTCCCATATCAGCATGGCAGCAGGCTGGAAATCCTTGATCACACGCGAGTTGCGCTTCTTGCCGTTCTGGTATCCCCATACAGAGTTGTACTGATAGTCATTGGCAATCCAGTACATCTCATCCACAGAGGCTGCCTGCGTGCCGCGCTCGGTGGGGTTACCCCATGTCACCAGCGATAGTGAGTGCTGGTCGTTGATCATCTTCTCTGCCCCCAGGAAGTAAGAGAGCGAGTTGTAGAATGTACCATCTACAAAGCCCGTACCGTTACCCCAGCGGTATGTCAGACTACCGGTGAAAGCCCATCCGTTGTCCATCATGCCTGTGTTGTAGGTGTACATGGCACGCACGTTGTAGTTGCGGTTGGCACCGGCCAGCGAGAAGCGCTGTCCTGTAGCGAAGCTGCTTGGACGGAAATTGTAGTTGGCCGAACCAGCCATGCCCGACATAGAGAACTGGTTGTCCTCGAAGGGCAGCGTGGTCTCTTGCGAGCGTGTCTGGTTGTTCAGACCGCCTACGAACGAATAGCGGAAGGTACCAGTTTCTATATCGTTCACGGGGTTGCCGTTGATATAGATGTCGTTGTACTTTGAATTATAGCCACGGAACTTGAAACGGGCGGGGCTAAAGCGGTAGCCCACTTCGCTGGCATACACATTACGGCTAGACGAGAAGATGATGACGTTCTTAGGAATGTTTTCGTCTTCGTCCAGCTGGCTCTCGGTGAAGGTGAATGCATGCTCGTTCTGGAGGTCTGTGGTCAGGGGGTCTGACTCAGACTGGGCCATCACAGCAGGAGCGATGCAAAGCATCAGCACCATTGTTTTCAGCTTTCTGTTCATAAATAAATGTTTTTTATAGAGATTTAATTAGTTTTATTTGGTGCAAAGATATATAAAAATGGTGTAAGCGCAAAACTTTTCTAAAAAAAAATAATGTTTCTGTTGTCGTACCAGAATTTTTATTTATCTTTGCAGAAACATTACTGGCTAAATTATGAAAAAGACAATGATCCTGATGGCATTGCTGCTCCTTGTCGGAGTGGGCAGTGCAACAGCACAAGAGCGTAAGTTTAATCTCTATGGTGTTGGCTTCTATAACCTTGAGAACCTTTTCGACACTTGCCATGACGAGGGAAAAAACGACTACGAGTATCTGCCCGATGGCAAGAACAAGTGGAACGGCCTGAAGTATTCGCACAAGTTGAAAAACATGGCACGCGTGCTTTCTGAACTGGGCACCGACAAGTTGCCTGGCATTGGCTGTGCCGTGATTGGTGTCTCTGAGGTAGAGAATGCCCGTGCACTGACCGACCTTTGTAACCAGGAGCCGCTGAAGGCTCGCAACTTCCAGTTCGTACACGTGGAGGGTCCCGATAAGCGTGGCGTTGATTGTGCCTTGTTGTACAACCCCAAACTTTTCAAGGTCGACAACGTGAAGCTGGTGCCCTATGTCTATGTGCTGCCTGCTGATGCCGACCGTGCCACTCGTGGCTTCCTAACCGTCAGCGGCCAGATGGCTGGCGAGCATGTCGTGGTCATTGTCAACCACCTGCCTTCGCGCTTCGCCGGCTCTTTCTATCGTGAGGAGGGCGGACGCCAGATTCGTCTGGTCAAAGACTCGCTGATGAAGGAAGATCCCAACGTGAAGCTCTTTGTGATGGGCGATATGAACGACGACCCACAGGATAAGTCTATGGCCGAGGCACTGGGTGCCAAACGTAAGATGAACAAGGTTGAGGAGGGTGGACTCTGGAACCCCTTCTGGGACACGCTGGCCAGTGGTCGCGGCACGTTGCAGTATGACGGACGCTGGAACCTCTTCGACCAAATCATCCTTTCGCGCTCGCTGCTCGACGTGAAGGGCAAGAAGGACTTTAGCACGCTGACCTACTGGAGTCACCAGATTTTCATGCGCGACTACCTCTTCCAGAAAGAGGGAAAATATAAAGGCAACCCCCTGCGTACGCATGCCGGCGGTTCATGGCTCGATGGTTATAGCGATCACCTGCCATCCGTGGTCTATGTCATCAAAGAGGTTAAGTAGTAAAATATCTGACAAATCATTATGACAATCATCGGAATAGCAGGCGGCACAGGTTCTGGCAAAACTACCGTCGTTAAGAAAATTGCCAATGCACTGCCTGCTCATTGCGTGGCTGTGGTACCACTCGATTCATACTATAATGACACCACAGGGCTGACGCTCGAAGAGCGCAAGGCTATCAACTTCGACCATCCTGATGCCTTCGACTGGAAGTTACTCACCGAACACATCAGATGCTTGAAGAATGGCGAGGCCATCGAGCAACCCACTTATTCCTACATAGAGAGCAACCGACAGAAAGAGACCATCCATGTGGAACCCAAGCCGGTGATCATCATCGAGGGTATCATGACGCTGCACTACAAGAAGTTGCGCGACATGATGGACCTGAAGATTTTTGTGGATACCGACAGCGACGTCCGTCTGATACGCAACATCCGTCGCGATGTGGTGGAGCGTGGACGTACCGTCGAGATGGTGCTCGACCGCTACGAGAAGGTACTGAAACCCATGCACGAACAGTTTATCGAGCCTACCAAACAGTTTGCCGACCTGATCGTGCCCTGGGGCGGAGAGAATAAGACGGGCATCCACATCCTGAAGACTTACATCGAGGGTATTGTTACCGGCGTATGACGATACTGTTATTGGTGCGCCACGGCGAGACCGTGGATAATGCACGACAGATCATGCAGGGACAGACACCCGGACAACTGAACGAAACGGGCATCGTGCAGGCTCGACAGTTGCGCGACGCGCTGACCAATCATCCTATAGATGTCTTTATGGCAAGCGATCTGCATCGCGCTGTTCAGACGGCTGAGATTGTTGCCGAACCGCATCATCTTGAGGTGCAGACCACTCCTTTGTTGCGTGAGCGCGACTGGGGTGGCTTCACGGGGCGCTTCATTCCTGAGTTGAAAAACGAGGTGTGGCCCGACAATATCGAGACGCTCGACCACATGATGCAGCGGGCACAACAGTTTCTCGACATGTTGAAACAACAATATGCGGGAAAGACCATTCTGGCCGTTGGCCACGGCATCATGAATAAAGCTATACAGGCTGTCTATCACCATAAGGCCATGAACGAGATTCCTCGCATGGCTAATGCCGAGGTCCGCCGCCTCGAATTATAGCTCGCTGATTTTGTTTCCGCAATCCCTTGTCGAATAACAAAAACCGTAGAAAACCCCTTTCTGAGACAGAAGCCTCTTTTCGAGGCTTTAATACATATAGCGGAAGACTCGCTCGTGAGTAAACTCACGGCCCGTCTTCCGCTAAATGTATTACCCCATTCTGGGGCTCTCTGTCTCAGAAAGGAAAAACCCCGGACCTTCGGTCCTGAAAACCGAACCCCACCCCAACCCTCCCGAGGGAGGGAGACATCCTGTCCTTTCCGATTTGATATCTGTTCTGTTGATTTCAATGCTAAAGAATACCTCATGGCCGTAGGCGGTTTTCTCGGTTTTTCGCTTCTGTTGTTACAGACGTCAGGCGGTTTGGGGGTAATGCGGCGGCGAAGGCAAGCTTGCTTGGCTTCGATGAAGCATTGGCAACAAACGGATGGGACGAAGGACCATCAACAACAGAAGCGGGTCTTCTCGGTTTTGGTTTAAAAGAAGAAGCGCACAATCAACATGTATCATGCAAGTTAATCTAAAATGCAGAGATTGTCTTGCTTTTAACGTCGTAATAATATTTCTCACATTGATCTTTTACTGGCGCAAAGTTATAAAGAATGCCTATGGGTTTGTTGGCCAGCCTCATGTAGTTCCACAACTGTTGACGTTGCTCATTTCCTATCGAAGCGATGGCTTTACATTCCACCACAACATTATCCTTACACAGAAAGTCCATATAGTGTTTGTGCGGCAAAGGGTGTCCATGAAACGAAACCTGGAAATAATACTCTTTGATAAATGGAATATTCTTTTCTTGCAGCAATACCATTAGGGCTTCTTGGTAAACATATTCGTTGAGCCAAGGTCCCAACTCTCTATGTACCTCCTGGCAACAACCTACAATGTCATAAACATGTGCCTTTAATTTTGCAATGGTCTCAGCGTCTATACTCGTATTTTCAGTAATCTTCATATCCTCATTTTTGTAAGAAACGAGCTCATCACATCATTTATTGTACAAAGCCATTCCTATCCTATCATAATGTTATTATTATCTCAGATAAAGTCAGCATTTCCTCCCCATGGGGAGGTTAGGAGGGGGTCGAGGGAGTGTGTGAGCACCTGATCCGGTTTTTAGGACCGAAGGTCCGCGGTTTTTCCTTTTTGAGACAGAGCCCCAGAATGGGGTAATGGTGTTAGTGGAAGACGAACTGTGAGCTTGCTCACAAGTAAGTCTTCCACTAACACCGTTAAAGCCTCGACAGAGGCTTCTGTCTCAAGAAGGGGTTTTCTACGGTTTTTGTTATAAAACAAGGGCACTTATCTGCGTGATCCGCGTGACCCACCGCTCGTGCTGCGAGTACTGCTGCCTGCACTTCTGGTGCTGCTGCCCATACTTCTGGTGCTACCAGCACTGCGCGAGATGCTGCCAGAGCTATGACTGCGACTGCCCTCACTTCGCGAGATGCTGCCAGAGCTATGACTGCGACTGCCTTCACTGCGTGAGAAGCTGCCGGTGCTACGGCTGCGTGTGTCATTGCTATTCGTAGTGATGCTACTACGACTGCCAACGTGCAGATCGCGAGTGGCTGGGGTCGTGTTCTCCGTGCGACGGCTGCCATCAGTAGTTGCCGAATGACGGGTAGAACTGCTGTTGTGTGTGGTCACACGATAGTCGCCACGGTCCCAGTTGGTGCGCATGCCAACGTGCTGTTCACGAGAGTGGTGAGGACGGTAGTGGTCGTGACGTCCCTCGTAGTAGCTGCGACCACCATTGTGGCGCCAGCTGTGCCCGCCGCGATACGATGCGTAGAAGTGTGGACGACCGAAGTAGAAGTAGTCACGGTGCGGATAGTGCGTATAGATTCTGAAGTGCCAATAACCTGCATTCCAGTACAACGGACGGTAGAAGTAGGTGGCTGCACGATACAGGTCCCACTGCCATCTGTAGAGGATATACTCCAAGTCTATGTTGCGGCGCTCCCAACAGGTGCCAAACACGTCGTAGCGACTGCTCACGCCCATCAGATAGTCCAGGTTTATCTCGTAGGCGGCCTCGTACTGTGCGTCGGTGAGGTTCAGCTCGTATGCCATTTTATCGGTCAGGAAAAGAGCCTCGTTGCGTGCACGTTCGTATGACATGGCGTTAGCCGATACTGCTATCGTCAGCATGCTAACCAGGATAAACAACATCTTTTTCATAATCGTATTCTTTAAATGGTTCTACATTCTTTTTCTTGTTCTCTGATGCAAAAGTAGTGGAAAAGTGTCACCCTTCCAAAGGTTTTTCCCTAAACGCTGGGGGAATTTCCCTAATATTTATTATCTTTGACATCAAAGATGTCGAACTTACTCCGTCTCGGAAATAAAAAGAAAAAACAAGTTTTCCTTTTGTATTTCTCTCGACTTTTCGTAACTTTGCGCCAGAAACCTTTTGACCAATGAATAAGAGAATCACGATCGTTTGTATGCTTTTGGGGGTGGTGATGACTACCACGGCCCAGACAGAGCTACGCACCGAGACGCAGGTCACGGCATCGGCTGGCGACCACTCACCGTTGTGGCTCAATGCCAACCACTACGGACTGAGTTCTATAGAGCGTAATAGTGGCTATCTGCGTGCCGGCATCTTTCACGAGGCCGACAGCAACCGCACCCGCGAGTGGCGCTGGGGCTATGGTGCCGACGTGGCTGTAGCGGCCAATTTCACCAGTACGCTGGTGGTGCAACAGGCCTATGCTGACCTGCATTGGAAGAAGATACGCATGACGGTGGGCAGCAAGCAGCAGCCGATGGTGCACAAGAACCAGGAGCTGAGCTCGGGCAGTCAGACCTTCGGCATCAACGCGCGTCCCATCCCGCAGGTGCGCTTCGAGCTGGATTGGTGGACCGTCCCTTACACCCGTGGGTGGGTGGCATTCCGTGGCTATGGCTCCTATGGCATGACCACCGATGACCGTTGGCAGAAGGACTTCACACAGGGACACGACCGTCGCACGGAGCACACGTTCTTCCACACCAAGGGTGGCTATCTGCGCTTCGGTCCAAAGAACATCACCTTCGAACTGGGACTGGAGATGGGATGCCAGTTTGGTGGCACCATCTACGACCATGTGTCGGCACCAAAGATAGAGAACGACAAGGGCTTCAAGGCTTTCCTCAATGCGCTGACAGCACAGGGCACCGACAAGACAGATGGTAACTACCTGAACAGTGAGGGCAACCACGTGGGCAGCTGGGTGGCAAAGCTTAATATCGACCAGGAGAAATGGAACCTGGGACTCTATGCCGACCAGTTCTTCGAGGACAACTCGATGATGGTGCACATCGCCTATAATGGCTATGGCAGTGGCGATGAGGCATTCCTGCGCAAGCAGTCGCGCTACTTCTGTTATGACTTCCGCGATGCGCTGCTGGGTGCCGAGCTGAAGCTGAAGGCGTTTCCCTGGGCCAACGACTTCGTGGTGGAGTATCTCTACACCAAGTACCAGGGCGGTCCTGTGTACCACGACATCACCAAGACCGATGGCGAGCATATCACAGGACTCGACGATTACTACAACCACCACCTCTTCACCGGCTGGCAACACTGGGGCATGGTGATGGGCAACCCGCTCTATCTTTCACCTATATATAATACAGACCACACCATCCAGGTGAAGGACAACCGTTTCTGGGCGTGGCACTTCGGCATCAGTGGCGACCCGCTGCCCGGGCTTCACTACCGTCTTCTGACTTCAGTTCAAAAGGGCTTCGGCACCTATTTCGCCATCTACCCCGAGCCGCGCAACAATGTCAGTATGTTGGCTGAGGCTGCCTACCACTTCCCTGCCACCTCGCGCTGGGCGGGCTGGCACGTCAAGGGAGCGCTGGGCATGGATCGTGGCGAACTGATGGGCGATAACTTTGGCCTGCAACTCACCGTGGGCCGTTCGATGTGGTTAAACAAGAAAGGAAAGGAGAACAGACAATGAAGAGATATGCATGGCTGATAGCCATAGGCTGTATGCTGCTGACGTTGGCAGCTTGCGATTGGGAGTCGTCGGACAATGGCAACCTGGATGGCTTCTGGCAGATGACCGACGTAGATACGTTGGCCACTGGCGGACATGAGAATGTGAAAGAGCAGGCGCTCACCTGGAGTTTCCAAGGTTGCATCCTCGAGGTGCGCCAGGCTACTCATAAAGGAACACCCATCTATATTTTTAAGTTCTCGCACGAGGGTGATGTACTGAAGACGTTCAATCCTTATCTCAACAATCGTGACATGGAGGACCCTTTGGTCGAGGATGTGAAAGACATCGAGCCCTTTGGCTTCAGCGCCCTGTCCCAACAGTTCAAAGTGCTAAAGCTCACAGGCAGTCGCCTGATTCTCCAATCCCCCACGCTACGCCTCACCTTCCGCAAGTATTAACCCCCTCCCGACCTCCCCAAGGGGGAGGGGTTAGGATTGGATCAGAATGGGGTAAGGAGTGGGTAAGTAGAGAATCAATGGGTAAAAAT
This sequence comes from Xylanibacter brevis P6B11, assembly GCF_000621825.1. Taxonomy (NCBI): domain Bacteria; kingdom Pseudomonadati; phylum Bacteroidota; class Bacteroidia; order Bacteroidales; family Prevotellaceae; genus Xylanibacter; species Xylanibacter brevis. The sequence goes on along the minus strand of NZ_KK211353.1, from coordinate 149,296 downwards.
CTAACCCAGGTTTTTAGGACCGAAGGTCCGCGGTTTTTCCTTTGTGAGACAGAACCCCAGAATGGGGTAACGTTGTTAGTGGAAGACGGGCTGTGAGCTTGCTCACAAGCAAGTTTTCCACTAACAACGTTAAAGCCTCGCAAGAGGCGTTCTGTCTCATAAAGGGGTTTTCTCTGTTTTTTTTAAAGAACTAGGAACCCTTTTAAAAAGTCTGTTCGTTTGTTCTTTCAGTCGCTTCGCTTGGTGAAAGCGGCATAGCCGAGCGATTATGTCTTTAGAACTTCTTTCCAAAGACAATGTTGATGAACGTCTTAAACAGAATTTTGAAGTCGAACCACCACGAGCGGTGCTCCAGGTAATAAAGATCCAACTCCAGTCGACGTAACATCTTCTCCATGGTGTCCGTATAACCGTTATATAAGGTGGCATACGACGTGACACCCGGACGAATCTGATAGAGGTAAGAATAGCGCGGGTCGTGCTCTACGATCTGGTCGATATAGAACTTACGTTCCGGACGCGGACCAATAAACGCCATGTCACCCTTGAACACGTTCCACAACTGTGGCAGCTCGTCCAAGTGGTGAGCACGCAGAAATTTTCCAATCTTCGTCATGCGCGTCTCGTTCTCGTGCTGATAGAGTGCTGGACCGTTTTTCTCAGCATCCACACGCATAGAGCGAAACTTATAGATGTTGAACGGACGACCAAAGCGTCCTATGCGCTCCTGCTTGAAGATAGCGGGACCGCCATCCTCGCGTTTCACCAAGAAATAGCATATTACAAACAGTGGGGAAAATATGATTAATGCAACAGCGGCAATCAAGAAATCTACGATGCGTTTGATGTTACGCTCAATTTCGTTCATGCCATCCAGCACGTATCCGTTTTCAAGTTTAGTCATATATGGATGTGGTCTTCTCTTTATTTATATAATAGTAACGTGCAATTGCACCTATTATTATATATTCCCTGCAGATATTACATCTTTTTTTCGCAAGTACCTAAGACTGTCTATCTTACTTTTCAGCACCTTGGCAACGTGGGTGGGCATGAACAGCAGGTAGAAGTACACCACCGACTTCCATTTACTGAACCCTAGCACCTTCTGGTAGATAAGTATGTTGTATTTGATCAGTCCCAGTTTGTTACGCGACACCGACCCCTTGCGCATGCGGTAGTAGGCCAGCGGTGCCTGTATGCCAGCAGCCCTCTTGCAGTCGCGTATGATAGTGAGAAACAATCCCCAGTCCTGGCGCTTGCGGATGGCAGGCATATAGTATTTCTTGCCCAGCATCTCCACGTCGTAAACAGCCGTCAGACAACCAATCTTGTTGTCGCGCTTCAGCTGTCCGAAGGTCAACTCGCGCGGTGCAATCACCACCCCGCGCTCGCAGTTGTTGTCGTCGCAGGTCACAAACGAGGTGTAGCTCAGAGCCAGTTGTTCCTTCTGCATAAAGGCAATCTGCTGCTCCAACTTCTCTGCCATCCAGCGGTCGTCGCTGTCGCAGAAAGCGATGTAGCGCCCCTTTGCACGCTCTATCGATTTGTTGCGGGCATAGCCAGGACCATGGTTGCTGTCCAGAAACAACACCTTCACGCGCTGGTCATTCTGCTCATAGCTGTGCAGAATTTGCAGCGTGTTGTCATCGTCCGAGTGATCATCCGTGATCAGCAGTTCGATGTTGCGGTATGTCTGATTCAGTATGCTGTCAATGCTTGCCTTCAGGTGTTGTCCCGAATTGTAGGTAGGCATGATGACAGATACAAGATCTTGGCTCATTATTCTTTGTTTAGTTACTTCGGCGTGCAAAGTTACGAAAAGTCGAGAGAAATGCAAAAGGAAAAACTTGTTTTTTCTTTTCATTTTCGAGTGCCAAGTAAGTTCGGCGAAGCCAAAGTTACGAAAAGTCGAGCGCAGAACAAAATAAATTTATTTATTTTTTATGCCGAGACGGAGTAACTAAGCGACTTTTGTCGCAAAGTTACGAAAAAACGAGAGAAATACAAAAGGAAAAACTTGTTTTTTCTATTTATTTCCGAGACGAAGTAACTTCTCCAAAGGAAAAGTTACATTTTTTTTTTGTAACACGAAAGGTATTACCCCTTAATAGTTACTTATTTAAGGTGATAAACCTACGCAATGGCTCGCCAATAGCGGTCGGATGGATGTGCATCTAGAGTCTAGATGATCCGTTTCTAGACTCTAGAATAGATGAATCTAAAGTCTAGAACAGGCAGTTTTAGACTCTAGAAATGCTACTTCTAGAGTCTAGAATGGACACAATTCAGCCACTATTGCTACACTATTGTTTCGGTTCTAGCGGCTAGAACAGTCACTTCTAGGGGCTAGAATGGCCACTTCTAGCCCCTGGATAGACTCAATCTAGCCCATAGAAACAACCATTCTAGGGGCTAGACCGGGTGTAATAGTGGCAGTATTGGAAGTTAAAAGTGCCACTTTTGCATCGTAATAGTACCACTTTCAGCGCGTAAAAGTAGTGCTTTTCCCCTTTTAATAGAATGTTTTGATGAGATAGTCTAATCCCTCATAATTATATCTGTAGTACAATCTGCGTCTCATCTTACTCGTTGACACGCTTTCTTGGTCTAAGATTTTGATGTCAGGCCGATACACCACCTTTAGGTGCAGTTTTCTACATGTCTCTGCTAAGTATAGCTCTTCGCCATAGAGAAACAGCGGATAGTCTATGGTGGGGCTTTTCTCAAAGAAGGTATGTGTCAAGATGATGAAAGCGCCATGTCCGGAATAAATGATTCCAGGCTGATGCTCTTTTTGAAGTCGTTTACGTTTCAGCAGAGTCTTGGTATAAACATAATGAATGAAAGGATATTTGAATGCGAAGCGTAGGATTCGCAACTTGGTCAATGGGTATCTGTTCACCGCCTGTGGATTGCGATCATAGTGTCGCTTTTCGGAATAGATGCTTGGTGCAATCCATGCGATATCATCGTTCAGAGTGGTTGTAGATAACTTTTGAAAACAGTCTTCTGGCAGCGTTAAATCTACGTTGCTGATGATGACAAAGTCATAGTCGGAGACGATGGATTCTGCCATCATCTTTTTGATGGCTCCAAAGTATCCAAGGTTCTGATGGTATGGAAAAAGACGGATAGATATATGCTGAGGCTGATAGTCAATATCTTGTGTATTCTGTTCGGTATTGTCTGCTACATACACATCAATATGAGCATCGTTGGCAGCCTTGCTGGCAGCCTGATCAATGGAACAGAGGTAGGCCGTCAGCGACGCATACGAGTGATAGTTGACACAGTATAGTGCAATTTTCTTCATGCTTATTATTTCAAATTGTTGAGGTGAATGCTCAACATGTATTTCAACTTGATCGTCAGGAAAGTCAGGAACGACATACTGTGCAGACATCGTGTACTCCAGAACTGGCGTTTCGTTTTTACGAATAGCTTGTTGAAAATAAAAAGTTGAGAGGTGATGCTTGGCACTTTCTTGGCCCCAACCGTGTTTCCTTCGTGAATGCGATAGCGGATTTGAGGCTCATCAACAGTCAGGATGCGGCCATTGTGCCATAGCACCGAAGCGGCAATCCACGCGTCGTGCATCTCTATGTCTGGTGAATAGGGCAGGCTGCACTGCTTTGCTGCATTGTTGATCAGCATCGAACAACCAGGGATATTGTTATACACCAGATGAAAATACTTGTCGTTGAGCAAAGCTTTCGAGAAGTGCCTCTGTTGCCAGAAAGAAGAAGCAGTAGGGTGACTAGCAGCATCGATGATCGTCAGGTCTGAACAAACGATGGCTGGTGTCGCACTCTCTATCTGTTCCATCAGCGCTATAGATGCAGCTATCTTGGTGGGTTCCCAGATATCATCGTGGTCGCAAAACAGATAATAGTCGGCTTCAACATGACTCAGCAACCACATAAAGCCGTTTTTTGCACCGCGTTTCTCGTGATCATCCATCATAATGATACGTTGGTCGTTGGCAGCATAGCCTTGGACGATGGCTACGGTGTCATCCTCCGACTGGTCGTCTCTGACATAAAGCTTCCAGTCTTGGTATGTCTGTCTTAGCAACGAGTCCATTTGTTCTTGAAGGAATCTGCTGCTATTATATGTACATAGGAGAATAGCCGTTTCTTTCATGCGTTCGTGCAATCGTTGATAATTTGCTGATACAGCTTGAAGACTTCCTCAGCGCATCGTTCTTGGGTGTACAGACTATTCACGGTGTTGAATGCTCTGTCTGTATAGGTTTTATAATAGTCGATGGGATGTCTGTGAACATCTTGCAACAGGGCAGTCAGCTCTTTCGTGGTCTTGTAACGCAGAGCGATGTCTTGTCCTGTCAAATGCAGTCCGTTGTCTAACTGTTCTTTGGTTCCTCCCGTGTTTCTGGCAATCACCAGGCAACCATTAAACATGGCTTCTGGCATGCAGAATCCGAAACCTTCTGCAGGTGATGGTATGACGAGTACCTTGGCTTTTCTCATCCAGCATGTCACCTCGTCAGACTGTCCTTCAAAGTGTACAAGCGCACTCAGGTTGTTGTCTGCTACAAATGTTTCCATCTTCTCTCGGAAAGCTGGTTTCGGAGCGTCGCCTACAATATGAAGGGGGAGTGGGGAAGGCTCTTGTCGCACATAGTCAGCATAGGATTCTAACAGTTGGTCAACGCCTTTGGTAGCTTCCACTCTCCCTACAAAGAGTATGAAGGGCTCTCTTTCGCCAGAAGGGATGCAGACCTGTTGGGGATAGACGCCATCATAGATGACCCTCGAAGAACTGATGTCAGACCCAAGGAAATAATTCTGTATGTCTTTTGTGATGCAGATGTTGTGTGACAGTGGCGCATGCAGGCCATTGACGAATGACTGTTTTGATGGAAAATAGTGCATACCAATTCTATCGCCATATTCCCTGATGTGGTAGATGTGGGGGATACCCAGCTTTTTCGCTGCAGAATAGCCAATGTTCACCACACTGACGTTTGTGTGGACGAGGTCCACTTTTTTCTTCTTTAGAAAACTTGCCAATCTCATCGCTCCCCACTTGTTGACCAAGTATCTGGCCACGAGCTTGGGGATAAACAACAGGTAGTCTTTCTTGGTATGCAGGTAGGGATAGATGTTAAATCTAAAGGGTACCACAAATGTCTCAAGATGAAGAGGCTGAAGGTCGTCAAGCAACTCTTGTGTGCCTTTATAGCGAGGGATAACGACGATTGGATCAACACCTCTTTGTGTCAATCCTTTCAGCATGTTCTTAAAGGCTATGTGTGAACCTGTAAGCGCCTTTGTGGTACACAGTACGTATGCAACTCTCATCATTCGGTATCAGTTTGTAACCACGTCAGTCCGGTCTCTTTCTCTTTCGATCTGGAACGTCTTATACGCGACATGTTGCCGGCACACCACAGCAACTCTTTTAAGAATCCACCTGGTCGATATGCTTTAGCGGGCATGTCGTAGGCATAGGCTCTCACAATGGCTCTTGCTGTTTCAAACAGTCGTTTGGTAAACGACAGGTTGATATCGCACACGATGTTGAGCATGTCGCGATGGACACGCTTGTGTTGATGGGCCACCGGATTGCCATAAAATAATCTGTCGTGATACATGCGCGCTTTTGGCACAAGCAACATGGGGATATGATGATATACCATGCGCTGATAGTAGTTGTTGTCTTCGCCATAGTGGAAATACAGGGGGTTGAAGCCTCCTATCATTCGAATCACACTAACGGGCAACATCCAGCAGGCGGCACATATCTCACCAGTCTGGTAGTATTCTTTCAGTCCCTTACCTATAAGTAGGTCGCTCAACAGTTGACCATCGGCATGGTTCAGGGAGATGCGAAACATCTCATCGAGCTTCTCGCCGGTGGCATTCAGATGCAGGGGGGATAGCACCGACTTGCCGTCGCTGACGCTTACCATTTCTTCTATGGCAGATGGGTGGAGTGTAGCGTCTTGGTTCAACAGGATAACAAAGTCTGCCTTTTGCTGTATGGCATAGACGATACCTTTGTTGTTTGCCTGTCCGAAACCGAGATTCTTGTCTTGTGGCATACAGACCACTTCTGGATGATGCTTGGCGATATAGGATACTGTGTCATCACTCGAACAGTTGTCAACAACAACTGCGGTTGCGGGCATGCTACTGTTCTTGATGCTTGTCAGGCATTTGTCTATCCAGTCATGCTGCATGCCGTTGTATGTTACGATGACAACAAATATATTCATGTGCTATAGTTCTATTTTGTATTTATCTGTAAAGTACATAAGGGCTACAATGGCCATCATAAATGTGTATGGAAAAGCCATGTATCTGTAGTAGAAAATGCCGAAGATTGGAATCACGGATAGGGCAAAGAAAGCCATATACTCGCCTACGGACAACTCTTCCCGATGGGGACGCTTAATGACTATCATGGTGATCAAAAAGAAAAGAAAACACCATATAATCATGCCGATGGGTGACAGGTCGAGCATGATGTCGCCAATATAACTGGCGAAAACACTCATGAAGAATCCTTGCTTGCCAGAGCGTGCGCTGCGGCGATAGTCGTCGTTGTCTATGTGGAAGGCGTAGTGATAGGTCATGGGCAATTCTCTCTCGGCTGTCACCTGGTCGAAATGGGCTTTCTCCCAGAAGAAACAGAAGTTCAGATAGTTCTGACCGGCATACTGCACGATATTGCCGGTGGCACCGGTGTCGTTCTTGCCAAAACGCGACACGGTCACGGCGGTGACATAGGTCACCATGCCGATGGCTACGGGCAACATGGCCCAGCGCATCACACGTTTGGCTTTTGGCGACATGAACCGATGGAAGAAAATGACGCACGGGATGAACATGATGCCATAGAACACCATCTCTGTGCGGTCGGCACTCTGAATACCGGCCAGTGGCATACTTAGCGAGGCAAACATCAGCAGCGTGTTGAACCACCATGGCTTCTTCTCGAAACAAATATAATAGAAGAACAGGGGCAGTGCCAACAGGGTCGAGATGTTGAAATAGTACATGAACCTGAGAATGAAGGGCATGCTCTCTGCCTTCACCATGGCAGGCGACTCAATGCCGTCATAGTGGTTGCCACGAATGGTGGAGAGGTCGCCTGAGAGAATCTCAATGGTGGAGTCGGCCACCAAATAGAAATTGAGGAATGCAATGGCTATCAGAAACCAACTGACACCTGAAATGATAGCGGGGTTGGGAGTGGAGATGGTTTTAACATCGTTCTTATAGACCATAGAGAAGGGCAACATGCCTAAAAACAGAAATGTACAGTAGAGTACGGTGGGAATGAACGACAGTTCCAAGTCGTAGCGGTCAAAGAGGATACCACCTTCGTCAAGCATGTCTTGGGTGACGCATATCACGCAGAGCAGCGAGGTGAAGGTGTACATGGCCGACATATACACGCAGACGTCAACCCCTTGATGTTTCTTCCACCAATAGGCTGTCAGCAGCGTAAAGAATATGAACGGCACAAATACCATCTATATCAGTTGTTTTTATTTAAATAGTCTTCTTATATGTATCAGGTCTTTCCAGCCTACCAGCAGGGTCTTGGTCTGACACACAAACAGGTGGCGGTAGGCGGGAATCAGGGCGTCAGCCAGATAGCCTGCTATCACATTGCTGGCAATAGCTATAAATGCAGCGGCAATGATACCATACTTAGGCAACAGCCAGAGGTTCAAACCGATGCAGGCCACACAACCTAATCCGTCGCGAATGATGGCCCAGCGCTGAAGACCTTCGGTGACGAGCATCGCACCGGCGGTGTTCGACAGGGCAACACTGGCTGTCTTGAATGCCATCACCTGGAGCACTATGGCGGCAGGCATATATACTTCGCCAAAGGTGTAGCGTATCAGTAGGGTGGCTGACAAAGAGAAGACGATGGATATCAGCATCGACAACCAGAAGGAGAAGTTCATAAACTGCCTGGCTTTCTCTATGTATTCTTCCTGACTTTTCTCGCGGGCTCTGACCAATAGGGGGGTGATGGTTTGTGACAATATCATGGGAACAAACACCAGCACTTCTACAAAACGGGAGGCTACCGAAAAATAGCCCACGGCTTCGCTGTCTATCATCTGTCCTATCATGACCTGGTCAATGCGCTGATAGATGATGACAGCGGCATTGGTGAGCAGCAGGGGGAACGACTCTTTCAACAGGTATTTCGCACAATGAACATCAAACTGCCAGTCGCCCAGCTTCCCAATCCTTGATCGGTAGGCTATGCTATAGCCTATAGCTAGCACGACAAAGTCCAGCATGTAGGCACATACAAACCATGTCAGCGGGGCATTCATCAGGAGCAGAACGGTCTTGATGGCCAGACTAAGTAGCGTTCTGCTAATCTCTGCCTTGATAGCGGCCTTGTTCTGTACGATGGCGGTAAAGTGGTTGCGGATTACCACAAAGGCATTGAAGACAATGGATAGGGAATAGATGGCCACCAGCAGGGTGGTGTGGTGGTCGGCTTCCATGAACCAAGAGGTCATGATGGATATCGCCATGAAGATAAAACCGAAAAGCACTTTCAGTCCGAAAGCGGTACCGATAATCACTTCTTTTGGACGTTCGTTGCGCGATTCCTCTCGCATCTCTATGGCATCGAGGCCGAACAGGGCAAAAACCTGAAACAGGAATACGTAGCTGATCACGTAACTCATCAGCCCATATTGCGTTGGACCTAAATAGCGGGCAACGATGATACCAACCAGCAAACTACCTACCAGGCTGACTGTCTTGCCAAGTATTGCCCAGAACAAATTCTGTACGATGACTTCTTTTGTCTTGGAAATGTGAAAATGGTTTAGCAACAGTGATTGGAAAGAAATCAAGGCGATTTAGAATTTTAGATGGATTGTTTTCCTAGACAGATAGATGGATGTGCCGACAAAGGTCAGTAATACCATACCTATGACGAACAACATGCGCTTGGGACCTGTGGCCTTGAGGGGAACGGTGGCTCCTTGCAATACGGTGAAGGCTGGTGTGCGCTCTTGCACTTTGGCACGTGCAGCTTGCAACTGGGTGTTCAGCACGTTATAGGTGTTGTACTTCAGCTGCATGTCGTTCTCCATGTCTGCTATCTTCGACTGTACGCTCTTGAGGATGATGTCGTTGTTGGCATCAGACATGCTCACATATTGTCTGCGCACCTTTTCGTAGTCAGCCTTGGCTTCTGCTGTTAGCCGCTTGTAGTATTCCAGGTCTATGCGGGCTTTGTTGGTACGATAGTCGGTTATGAAGTCTTGCAGACGCGTACGAACAGAGTCGGCCAAGGTGGCACAGATGAGGGGGTCTTGATCGTTCACCATGATGGTTATAACGTCTGTCTTTTTATCTACACTACAGGTGATATTACTTCTCATGGCCTTCGCAATCTTTTCTTGCTGGCGTGTCAGTCTGAAAGGATTAATCTTTTCTTCTCCCCCTTCTTCCTTGTCTTCAAACATGCTGTTGATGAGGTTCTTCGTCCATATCAGGGGCATACTCCAGGGCGATGCCTTTTGGTGGTTCGAGATGTAGTCATAATAGCTGGTGGTCAGCTCTCCGTCTTCGGTAGTGACTTGTACGGGAAACAAACTAACTACAAAATCGTTGGACTCCATCAGGTCGGGATATAGGATGGGGGATATTGCATCTTGGTTGGCTAATGAGCCTATGTCAAAGCCAAATGATGAGGCTAAGGAACCTAGCATGCCACTTGTGTTGGGGGCTTCCGTTTCTGGTGCAAGCATCACACTGCAGGTGTAGTAGCGTGGCACAAAGACGATATAGATGCATGATATGAGGAAGACGGCAGGCAGCGTCTTATAGAAGGTCTTTCTGCCTTTCCATAGTACCTTCAATATTTGACGTATATTGATGACTTCAAGTTCTTTATTCTCAGCCATAGTGTTTGATGCTTAATGATTATTTCAACAAGTTAGCAATGGTGGCTACCATGGTGCCGATAGAGGCCATCGAGGTACCGATGCTGAACCACTGGCTCAGGGCTGCGGGGTCTCTCTTGGGCTTGCTGGGCACTACAATCTCTGAACCGGGCAGTACCTTGGCACCGCTCTTGGCCTTGGCCACCTTACCATTCATGTAGATGATGATGGTGTGGCGTTTCTTGGCGCGCTGGCCATAGCCGCCGGCTTGTTTGATATAGTATTTGGCATTCTTGCCTTTCACGTAGCCCACGGTGTTGGGATACATCACCTCACCGTTGATCTTCACGGTCTCGGTGTACTGTGGCACGATAATCTTGTCGCCATTGCGCAACAGCAGGTCGTGCTCGCCACCGGGGTTCTCGAGGGCTTTCTCCAACTCCAGTCCTACATAGTAGGAGGTGGCGGTGTCCAGAGCCTTACGGGCTGACACGGTGTCGCTGAACACTTGACTCTGTTTCGAGAGGGCGGTGATGGCGGCTTCCATGCGCAGACGCTCTTCTGGGGTCATGCGTCTTTCCAGTCGTGCACCCTTGATGTAGGCACGGTCGTTCGCACCTCCGGCAGCCTTGATGATGTCGCTCAGGCGGGTCTTGCGCATGGGGAGGGTATAGATGCCGGCAAAGGCAACCTCTCCCTCTACAGTTACGTTCTGCAATCCTGAGGCTACGGGGCTGCGCCTTACGAACACGCGATCGTGGGGGCGCAGGATGAATCCTGGTTCGCCATCCACCACGAAGCCGTCTTTCAGCGCAAAGGTGAATGTCTGGGCGATGGTGCTGTCTGAGGTCGTCGCCTTGGTGTCGATAATCTGTCGTGATACGTCAACCTTGACCATCGAGGCCGTCTCTTTCAGACCGCCAGCCTGAAGCACCAGGTCTTCAAGGGTCATATTGTCGGCATATTTATAGGTGCCCTGGCGATAGACCTCGCCCGAGATGGTCACCACGCGGTTCTGTACCATGTCTTGCTTGGTGGGGATGAACAGCACGTCGTTGGGTTTCAGGGCGATGTCTGAGACGGTGTTGTTCATGATGCCGTCTACATCCACCTGGATGACCTCCAGCGAACGGTCTTCTTTCATGCGGTGCAGGATGGCATGAGCGGTGAAGGCTTCTTCGCGCAGACCTTCTGCAGCCTCGAGCAGGGTCTTCACGCTGTTGATATTTCCACCCACCTGATACTGTCCGGGGCGGAACACGGCTCCGCGCAACTCTACCATGTTAGAGAAGCGGGGCAGCACTTGATCCACGATGACGGAGTCGGCATCTGACATCAGGAATGCGTTGCGGTCAAACTCTTCTACGTTGTAGATAGAGAGCTCCTTGCCCTGTTTACGATATACTTTCACGTATTTCGTGTAGGCATCGCCAGTGAATCCGCCTGCATAGTTGATCAGGGTGTTCAGGCTCTCACTCTTCTTCATCTCATAGTACATGGGGCGCTTCACCTTTCCTTTGATATCTACCAGACAGTCGTAGGCGCCCACGGTAATCACGTCGTTGTCGGCCAACAGCACGTTGCCTTTCAGTTGTCCGTTCAGGATATAGTCGTAGATGTCGATGGTAGAAACCAGGCGGTTGTTGCGATACACCTTGATGTCGCGCAGCGTACCGATATCGTTCACGCCACCAGCCATATACAGGGCGTGGAAGACCGAGGCAAAGGCGCTCAGCGTGTAGGTGCCAGGGAAGTTGACCTCGCCCATCACGTTGACCATGATGGTGCGTGTCTGTCCTACGGTCAGGTTGATGCGACTGCTGGCATAGCGCTGACCCAGAGTACTGCGCAACTTGGCGTTGGCCTGACTGACGGTCAGTCCGTTCAATTGTATGGGACCGTAGCCCTCGATGGTGATCTCTCCGTCGGGCGATACGGTACCTTCTATCGTGCGCTGTGAAGCACCATAAACCTCTATAAACACAGCATCGCCAGGCCCTAAGCGATAATCTTTGGGCGTGGCGATGTTCATATTGGGTTCAAAGGTCATCTCTTCGTTGTTGAAGATGTCGCGACCAAACACTTTCTTCTCGTTCTGCGCTTGAAGCATGACGCGCAGCATGGCAAGTGAGTCGGGCTCGAAGTCGTCGAGCATGTTACCATACATGCTCATGTCAAACATGTTCATGGGTGAAACCATATCCAAACCGGAGGAGCCAACCATCGTCACCTGGTCGGATGTCATGCCTTCGGGCAGGTTTAAGTTGCTGTCGGTCTTCTTGCTGCCAGTCTTACCTGTACCGTTGTTCATGCGTGAGCGATCCACGTTGATGCTTCCTACGACGTTGCCTGCCGAACCACCTTTACCTTGGTATTTCTCCTTAACACGACGAATCTGAGCGATATCCACACCGTTCTGTATCAGCTTGGTCACAATCTTGGTTTGCTCGGTACCGGCTTGACGCTCTTTAATCACAAAGGCAAGCACCTCTTCGTCGGTCATGCTCTTGCTGCTGGTCTGTGCACTCAAACCCAACGTCAGCAAGGCGAGTGTTAATAGTAATATGGTCTTTTTCATATTTATCTTAACGTGGTTTTTACGAATTTCGTGCAAAGTTAGTGCTTTTTTTTCGTAAAATATTGCAGATTAAGGAAAAATATGTAATTTTGCAACGAAATTACGCATTTCTACTTGGGGTTGACTGGATTTGACGGCAAGATGAGATGGTACGTAAGCACGCGGAGCTGGACTACGGGAGGCTCCATAATCTCTTCTGTAGAAAAATTAATTGGCAACAATGAGTATGCTCTCGCTGCCTAATCGAAGTATAGTAGATTACTGGCTTTATTCCTTTACAAGGTAGAGGAACGAGACGTCGCTCCGAGGATCTGGTTCCGAATCCAAAGACTTAGCGGCGCAGGTTAAATCGGAAATAGTCTGGCGGGCGCTCCGACTGTCAGATGAAAATTTAGGAGATAAGGCTATGATTGGTGGCTTGGGTCTTGTCATAGCTCGAAAATGAAGGCCAAGATAAGCGTGTAGAAAGCGTATGGTTTCCTTGTGCGGACGAGGGTTCGACTCCCTCCAACTCCACTAACGTTACGCTGAAGTGATCCTCACCCTCGTGAGGGTTCTTTGCTGTCGCAAAGCGGCAGAGCCGAGCGCGACTCCCTCCAGCTCCACAAATGGTTCATGTTTCATGGTTCATGGTTCATGTTCCAGGTTCCATGTTCTTTGCTTATGCAAAGCGGCATAGCCGAGCGCCAGGTTTCAAGTTCCAGGTTCCATGTTTCAGGTTCCAGGTTCCTTGTTCCAAGTTCTTGGCATAGCCAAGCGGCAAAGCCGAGCGTCAAGTTTCATGTTTCAAGTTCTTGGACGAGCCAAGCGGCGAAGACGAGCGCAACTGCTCTAGCTCCACAATAAACCAAAACCAATAAACTACCATGCCTCTAACTTCTCACTTCTCACTTCTCAGTTTGCGCCAAAGGCGCACGACTCCCTCCAGCTCCACTAAAAATACTAGTGTTAAGCTGGGGTTTCCCCCCAGCTTTCCCATAAACCATATAAAAAACCAATAAACTACCATGCCTCTAACTTCTCATTTCTCATCTCTCATCTTGCGGCTCTGCCGCACCATCTCTCAGTTCTCATCTCTCATCTCTCACCTTGCGCCAAAGGCGCACCTCCTCTCACTTGTGTTGCTTGCTTCATCCTGCGAAAAACCAATCTACGACGAAGTCGGTGCTGGTCAAGATCCTAATGGCAACCTCGTCCTGCATATCGCCTTTGATGACACACGTGCCAGTCAGACGGTCTGTGACTATTTCGGAACCATCAACTTCGTTATCTATCAAGAAGGTAGTAAGGTGAGCGCCTTTACTCAGCATCCCTCCAGCGGAGACTATGGCAACCTCTCCGTCTATCTCGAACCCGGCGAGTATCAGGTCATGGCGTTGGCTCACAGTGCGAAGGCTAACCCCACGTTGGCGCATGCCAACGAGATCTATTTCGCTAATAAGGATGGCTTCTCGGACACCTTTTGTTATTATGGAGATGTGACGGTGACCAGCGAGCCTAAGCAATACACACTCCAACTTGCGCGCGTCTCTTCGTGCGTGCGCTTCATCATTGAAGACGAGATACCAGCGTCGGTGAACACGATGCTCTTCCAATATACAGGTGGTAGTGGTACCCTCAATGCTGAGACCGGCTATGGCTGTAAGAACTCCCAGCAGTATATGGAGTTCACCGTTGACCACAACGCTAAACCACCTTACGTCTTCGATATCTACACGATGCTGAAAGGCGAGGAGGGTGAACTGAACTTCACCGTCTTTGGTGTAAAGAAGAATGGCACAACGCGTGTCAACGGCCGCCAGACCGACTTCACGGTAGCCATTCACCGCCAGGAAATGGTAGAACTCAGTGGTAACTTCTTCACCGAAGAGGCGCCCAATGGAGGTGACGACCACCCCAACGACGATCCCATCGAGACCCCATCCGACAGCACCTCCTTCGTCATGGTCGTCGACACCGTCTGGCACCAAGTCACCCACCTAACCTACTAATAATAACCCCAAAACCTGACACTCGCCTTCGCCGCTTGGCTATGCCAAGAACTTGGAACCCTGAACCCTGCGCTCGGCTTCGCCGCTTTGCGACAGCAAAGAACCTGGAACTTGGAACTTGGAACTTGAAACATGAACCCTGAACCCTGCGCTCGGCTTTGCCGCTTGGCTATGCCAAGAACCCAAATTCCTGACGCTTGCCTTCGTCGCCGCATTACCCCCAAACCGCCTGACGGCTGCAACAACAGAAGCGAAAAACCAAGAAAACCGCCTACGGCCATGTAAATATATACTGTGGAGTGAGGCTTTAGGAGTCAGATTGAAAAGGACAAAATTACACCCTCCCTTGGGAGGGCCGGGGTGGGGTTCCTTTTGGAGGGCCGGGGTGGAGTCTGTATCTCCATTGGCAGTTAGAACAACACTGACCCCACCCCCAATCCCTCCCCTTGAAGGGAGGGGAGTGGCTACGGAGTCCTTGGATTTTCAACCGCATAGTACGAAAGATTCCTTATGGGGTATGTTCTATATATTACATATATCATCCGCTGAACTCCCCTCCCATGTAGGGGAGGGGCAGGGGTGGGGTCTGTATCTCCATTGGCAGCTAGAACAACACTGACCCCACCCCCAACCCCTCCCCTACATGGGAGGGGAGGGGCTGCGCAAGGTTCAAGCTAAGGAAACAACTGCACAGGTTGAAAAATTTGACTTCCCCCTGTCGGCCGTCGAGCTATACCTTCCACCGTAGGCGTTCCAACCAATGAAAACTTTATTTTACCGTAGGCCTTTAAAAACAAACGATTAACCGAATAATACTATGAAGAAACTAGAAACAGGAATCCAATCGAGAATATCTCCCTCCCTCGGGAGGGCCGGGGTGGGGTTAAAAACCAAAACCAAGAAAACCGCCTACGGCCATGTAAATATATACTGTGGAGTGAGAGGCTTTAGAATCCAGATAGGAAAGAGCAGAATGTCTCCCTCCCTCGGGAGGGCCGGGGTGGGGTTCCTTCTGGAGGGTTGGGGTGGGGTTCGGTTTTCAGGACCGAAGGTCCGTGGTTTTTCCTTTGTGAGACAGAAGCCCCGAAGGGGTCATGGTGTCAGTGGGAAGCCTGATGTGAACTTGTTCACAAGAAGGATTACCACTGACACCATGAAAATCTCGACAGAGATTTCTGTCTCACAAAGGGGTTTTCTCGGTTTTTGTTCAATAAACACAAGCTGAAAATACGAAAGGTCTCAGAAAGGGGTCTTTCTGGTTTTTGTTCAATATGTACTTGGAAACAACTTGTCAAACTCTTCGATGAATCGCCGCTGCGCCTCACTGTATTTCCCATCCCAAGAACCAATGATCAATCTTAACTTGTCTCCTGCCTCACTGTCGTGAGTGAAGTAAGCATGATAGAGCATCAAGAATAACCGCAGGATGCTCGTTTCTTTAATCTTCTTGATAGCAGCGAGAAGCCTTTCTGTAGCGTAATCTTCGTCTTCTTTTAGCGCTTTCGAGGCGAGGTAGAGAGCCAACGCGATGCGACCTTCCAGTTCAGCGATGACACCCTTCATCGGCTTCAGTCGGTGGTAGATGCGCTGCATCTCGTTTTTGGTGATGTTATATTCATCCTCCACACAGTATTTGTCTGGCATGGAAAAAAGCAGACGTTTTGAGAGCTCCGTCAGTCGCTTGGTGTCTCCCACCACATCCTTCGAGCGTAGGTTGTCCTTATCGTTTTCTTTCCGCTCTTTCAGCTCAATCATTTCAGGACTTAGCGTCACCGCAGCAATCGTTACCTCGGGTATCGACACCACCAACTGCTTGTTACGTTTGCCAGCAATGCGCATCACGTAACCCTCCACACCGTCGAACATGCCACCTTTGACAATAATCTTGTCACCTTCGCGCAACTGAATCTCATCTGGTTTGAAGAACTTCACCTCCTCCTCTGCTCGTTCCATCACACGCATAAAGTCGTGCATGGCACGGTCCGTCACGGTGAGGTAGTCTTGCTTGCGCGAGAAGGTCGATTTACGCAGGAACAACTGGTATTTACTGCTCTGGAGATAGTCTTTTAGCTCGTCTTGCGTTCCCCTGACAAAGATCAGTCCGTTTATGGCGGGCACCAGCATGCGCTGCTTTTGTTTTTTCACAACCTTGATGGTGTATCGCAGCGGTACGTAGCAACACACGTTGTCGGTTGTCAAAGCATCTCTGATGACAATCTCTTTGTTCTTGGTCAGCGTGCCGACCACAAACCATTGCTCCTTTTGGCTAGCTGGTGATTCCATATTCATTCATTTCATGCAAAGTTAGAAAAAAATATGAATAAAACAAAGGGAATGAACGATTTTTATCCTGTTTTGTCGATTTTTTTGTGATTTATTTGGTGTTTCCGATATTTGGGGCTATCTTTGCATGGAATTTCATGAGATTCAATAACGTAAAAAAAGTTTATTTGAGTCCCGTTTTTATTTTAAACCTATACTAACGTGCTGAATATCAACCACTTTTTCACTGCGCGTTGGAAAAGAAGTTTTGTTTCTAGTCGAATTTTAACCCTTTTTTATCTATGAATATAGCAATTGTCGGTACCGGCTATGTCGGTTTGGTTAGTGGCACGTGCTTCGCCGAGATGGGAGCCCATGTAACGTGTGTTGATGTGGATGCCCAGAAGATCCAAAAACTCAAGGATGGCATCATGCCTATCTACGAGCCTGGGCTCGAGGAGTTGGTGAAGCGTAATGTGGAGTATGGACGATTGCAGTTCACCACCGACCTCACCCAGGTGCTTGACGATGTCGAAGTGGTGTTCTCTGCCGTAGGCACGCCGCCAGACGAGGATGGCTCTGCCGACCTGAAATATGTGTTGGCTGTGGCTCGTCAGTTTGGTCAGCATATCAACAAGTACACCATCCTTGTCACCAAGTCAACCGTCCCTGTGGGTACTGCCAAGAAGGTGAAGGCCGCTATCCAGGAGGAGCTAGACAAGCGCGGTGTCAACGTGCCTTTCGATGTGGCCAGCAACCCTGAGTTCCTGAAAGAGGGTGCTGCCATCAAGGACTTTATGAGTCCCGACCGTGTGGTCGTAGGTACCGAGAGCGACAAGGCGAAGGAGGTGATGACCCACCTCTACAAACCATTCCTGATCAACAACTTCCGTGTGATCTTCATGGATATCCCCTCTGCTGAGATGACCAAATATGCTGCCAACGCCATGTTGGCCACGCGTATCTCGTTCATGAACGACATCGCTAACCTCTGTGAGCGTGTCGGTGCCAACGTCGATAGCGTGCGCAAGGGTATCGGCACCGATAGCCGTATAGGTTCTAAGTTCCTCTATGCTGGTTGCGGCTATGGTGGCTCCTGCTTCCCCAAGGATGTGAAGGCACTGGTTCATACCGGTCTCGACAATGGCTACCACATGGAGGTCATCGAGGCTGTCGAGCGTGTCAACGAGAAGCAGAAGTCCATTGTCTACGACAAGATTGTCAATGCTGTGGGCGATGTCAAGGGAAAGACCGTCGCCATCCTTGGTCTCGCCTTCAAACCCGAGACCGACGATATGCGCGAGGCCCCAGCACTGGTTGTCATCGACAAGCTGTTGAGAGACGGTGCCACCGTCCGCGTCTTCGACCCCATCGCCATGGACGAGTGCAAGCGTCGTATCGGCGATGTTGTCACCTACTGCAAGAACATGTACGATGCAGCCGACGGTGCCGATGTCTTCGCCCTGATGACCGAGTGGCGTCAGTTCCGTCTTCCCTCGTGGAATGTCGTCAAGAAGGTCATGACCGGCAATGTCGTCGTCGATGGCCGCAACATCTTCGACCGCCAGGAACTCGAAGCCCTCGGCTTCATCTACACCCGCATCGGTGAAAAGTGATTAATGGTTTCAGGTTTCAGGTTCCAAGTTCCAAGTTTCTGGTTCCAAGTTTCAGGTACGTGAAACCCAGAAAAACGAGGGGAAATGCCAAAGACAACAAATTTTGAGGATTTAAAGATCTTCCAAATGGCTCGCGTGCTCTGTCAGGAGGTCTATGCAATCACCAAGGAAGGTGAGTTCAGCAGGGACTCTCGTTTTGTACAACAGATCCGTGCTGCCGCAGGCTCCATTATGGACAATATTGCTGAGGGTTTTGAACGTGACGGAAACAAGGAATTTGTGAACTTTCTATACTTTGCCAAAGGTTCCTGCGGTGAAGTTCGCAGTCAGATTATCAGAGCCACAGATGTAGGCTTCATTGATAATGAGACTGCTACCAAACTTTACAACGATTGTATAAACATTAATAAATCAATATCCAAGTTTATCACGTCCATCAAGTCCAGTTCATACTCAGGATTGAAAAACAAACCCCAGTACCCCGAACCCTGAACCTGGAACTTGACGCTCAGGTTTCATGTTCCAAGTTTCATGTTCCAAGTTTCATGTACGTGAAACCTGAAACCAGTTTCTTGAACCCTGAACCCTGAACCCAGAAACCAGTTTCTTGAAACCTGAACCCTGAACCCTGAAACCAATTTCTTGAAACCAATTTCTTGACCCCTGAAACCAGGACTTGAAACCTGAACCCTGAAACTTGAAACCAGTTTCCTGAAACCTGAACCCTGAAACTTGAAACCAATTTCTTGAACCCAAATTCTTGAAACTCGATGACGAAATTTAAATTTAATCTCTTCATATTATTACTGATCACCATCCTGGTATCCTCCTGCTCCCACTACAAGGACATCCCCTATTTCCAGAATGCAGATACCTTTGACGGAAGCAAAGGAGCCATGCTCTATGATATGAAGATCAAGAAGAAGGACAACCTCTCGATTTTTGTGTCCTGTCCAACTAACCAAGAGGCAGCAATGCAATTCCGAGTTAGTAATCCTCCAGCTATTGATTATACCAAACTTCCTATCCGTGCTTATGGTACTGAAGGTACGTCTCGATTCTACATCGTAGAAAACGATGGTGAGATAGAGTTCCCTATTGTCGGCAAGATACATCTGGAGGGTATGACGATAGAACAGGCGAATGCGCATATCAAAGAGTTGATAGCGCCTTATTTTCAAGAAGGGCAGGACTTCTTCGTAAACGTATATATACATAATTACGATATCACTGTGATGGGAGAGGTGAAGTATCCAAATACGTTTAATGTCTCTCGCAACAAGGTAACTGTGCTTGAAGCACTCGCTATGGCGGGTGACATGACCATTTATGGAAAGCGAGACAACGTAAAAATCCTCAGGGAACTATCTGATGGCACCTACGAAGTCCACGAGCTCGATATGCGTGATGCCAACATCCTGAACTCACCATATTATTATCTACAGCAGCGCGACATCGTCTATGTAGAACCCAACAAGGCCATGGTCGAGAATGCCAAGATAGGTCAAACCACCCACCTGTGGGTCCGTGGCGCATCAATCACCATCTCCCTAGGCTCCTTACTCTACCGTGTCATCCAATAGCCCCCAAACATGGAACCTGACGCTCGGCTTCGCCGCTTGGCTATGCCAAGAACCTGGAACCTGGAACCTGAAACCTGGAACCTGAAACATGAAACTTGAAACGAGATTTTTGAAACTTGAAACCTGAAACCTGAACCCAGGAACCAAGACCCCTGACGCTCGGCTTCGCCGCTTGGCTATGCCAAGAACATGAAACGGCCGCAAGGCCTATGAAACTTGAAACTAAAGTCATTCGTGCAATCCGTGTTCGAAAAGAAAATTCTCTAATTGACTTTCCCCTATGGGCCGTCGAGCTAAACCTTCTCCAATTCTTGATATGAGTAAAGACTACGCATCAATTGACAAGGAGCAACTCATCTCCATGATTCACTTTCTTGAGGAACGTGATGAGGAGCGCAAAAAAGAGAACGAGGAGCTTAAGGAACTCATTAAGGAACTGAGAGATACCCATAAACAGGACATGAAGACTCAGACAAACCTGCTGAAGTCTATCGACAGACTGACCAATCAGGTGGCAGACCTCACCACTCAGAACCGAACGATCAGCGAGAGAATAGCTGAGCTTGCTCAGGCTCTTCCGAGTCGAGATTGAGGAAGATGAACATCAACAAGAGTCTTCAGCAGAAGGTTAGCGACCTGCTGTCACAGATATCTGTAGGTAACAAAGTCCGCTGAGATGCAGTTAATAGATACAAGTTTATAGATAATAGTTCAGATGGCACGCGAAAGCATTGTTGGAGAGAAGAGTTTGGCTTTTGGGAAGCGGATAGCGAAGTGCTACCGCTATCTGCGGGACAAGAAGAGGGAAACCGTGATGTCCAAGCAACTCTTGAGATGTGGTACAAGTATTGGCGCCAACGTGCGTGAAGGGCTATATGCCCAAAGCCGTAAAGACTTTGTTAGCAAACTAAACATTGCTCTTAAAGAGGCAGGCGAAACTGACTACTGGCTCGATGTCATTCATTCAGCGGAGTACTTCACAGACGATGAGTTTAATTCGCTAAAAGTAGATAATGATGAGCTGTTACGATTACTCACTTCGATTATAAAATCAACAAAAAGCAAAGAAGAATAACTATCAGCTTTCCCATTATCTATAAACTATAACTGTAACTATTATCTGTTATCTATTATCTTTAAACTACAATATTGACCATCGGTATTAAAAAATAATAAAGTTTAATACGATTTAGACGCTTCAGGTAGCGATAGCTGCCCTAAAAGGCTGTTTTTAAGCTTGGACGTCAAAATTGACAGTTTACAATTAGGTGACATGCAAATAGAAATTGATGCTGCGTTTTTGGAGGCTCTGACTAAACTTGTTAAATGGATAGTCATTCTTACGTTGGTCTTGAATTGACACAACTACTTAAGTATGGAGTGAAAGCTTCAGTTGATACGAAAGTGTCAGGGGAGGAAAATGTTTGAAATGACCTCCCCCGTTAAGAACAACCAGTAATTGTTCCACTTGGGTGGGCTCTTTTATCTAGGAACACAAGGATAAGAACCTGTTTTATAAGTAAGAATCACAAAGTAGATTAAAGAAGCTGTCCTCTGATTCTGTCTTTCTTTTCTTTGTGACAAAGCATTGTTTTTGTCAGTCGTTTGATATAACTAAACCGTATTTTCATTATGAAATCAATCCAGTTGAAAAATTATAAGTGTTTCGAGAATACTGGCGAAATGGAACTTCGTCCTCTGAACTTCCTTGTTGGCTCCAATAGTAGTGGAAAGAGTTCGTTTCTTGAATTCTTCCCTCTATTGCAGCAGAGTATGAAAATCAATAGAGATGGCGCATTCCTATGGGTTGGTAGTAATGTTGATCTTAATAATTTCCATACGGTGGTAAGAAACGGCGAGGGAATGATAAGTATAGAATTCAATATAGATCGGATTCCATTGCTTTCAAATTCCTTTGTTAATAAAGACCTAGCACTTAAGAATGTAAAGGTAGGGATAGACGTTACTGGAATAGAATATGGTGATGCAATATCTGAGATTAGATTGTTTTTTAATCAACAGAAAGTAATATTAAAACTAAATGAACGTGAAAGTGATGATGTTATAATTAATGATGAAAGAATGACTTATGATGGTGAGCATATTGCTCATTCATATACAAACAGTTTATTACCTAAATTTTTATTTGAGGCCGCATTCTTCGAAATGGAATCACAAAAGGGTAATAAAGAATTATATACCTGGACCAGGCAGCACTTTAAGAACAAAGAAAGGATGATGCCAGGTTCAATAATATATAGATTAAGAAACCTAATTGATAAAAAACAATTTGAAAGACGTCTTCACAATTATTTGAATGAAGATGTGGAGGCTGGATCTGTAAACTTTGAGCATATTTATAATTTGGCATTGTTTACAAATCTAAATGATATTATAGATTTAGTAAATTATTATATGCTCGAACTATCAGAAAATATAGAATATCTACAACCTTTAAGAGCACCTGCAGAACGTTATTATCGCAAACGTAATATTTCTGTCAACAAAATTACTCCTAGTGGTGATAATGTAGTTATGTTTTTGCTTAGGCTCCAGCGAGAAGCTAAGCTTGACTTATTTAATGAGTGGCTTAGAGATAATGACATGAAATTTAAGGTCGATTTAAATGAAGAAGGTGGTTTTATAGAATTGAAGATTATTGAAGATGGTAAAGATGGTAAAAATATGGTCGATGTTGGCTTTGGCTACTCTCAAATATTGCCTATATTAACAACAATATGGAAAGATATATACTATCGTGATGTTTTTGCAAATAGAGTATCATATTGTAATACTTCCATTATACTGATTGAGCAACCGGAGCTTCACTTGCATCCGCGCTTCCAGCGTAAGTTTGCTAATTTGCTCACCAAGTGTGTGAAGCAGATTGCAGGAAACAAGCAGGATATTCGAATCATCATTGAAACGCATAGCCAAGATATTCTCAATAGCGTTGGCCTTTCTGTTGCATACGGTGATTTTGACGCATCTCTGGTTAATATCTATATGTTCAATGCACAGAATGAGAATATGAAAAACTATATCGAGAAAGCCAGTTATACAAAAGAAGGATTCTTAGTAAACTGGCCAATAGGATTCTTTGAATAATTATGTATATCGAGATAAGCCGCGAGCTAGTGACATCTGCAGAAAGAGGAAACCGTCAGGCTATAGAGATGTTGATACGTCTCTCTCTTGCTATCAAGTATGGGAAGCATGTAGTGTTTGCAGGTGTAAAACTGCTTGACCGTATTATTCGACTTAACGCGTTAGATGCGCATGAAGTATTACAGTATCGCAAGGTACGAACTCATTATGTTGTGATAGGTGCTCTCTGTCGTAGGGTTGAATTTAAGGCTGTTGTGCTGATGCGAGGCGAGAACTGCCGCACACGCAACAGAATACTGATAAATGCAACTAAAGCAGACAAATTGGAGGTTTATGAAGAATGTCATCTTCTCACAGAGAACCTACAAGATGGTGAATTCTTTGAATATCTAGTTAGGGAATACGTCAAAACGCTTGGAGTCCAGTCACCAATTACGTATGTGCCTCAGATGGGAGGTGGCAACACCATTGCTAAGGTGTATAAAATGGAGATAGACCGCGGACAACATTTTTGCGTGGCAATTCTTGATAGTGATAAGAAATTCCCTACCGCAAGTAATGGTGAGACTTGCAAGGCACTTCAGAAAGAAGATAAGGACAAGTATCTAGGTCAACCTGGAGAAGACGGGCAACACGCATTTAATTGTTCCTATTATGTGATGAAAGATCTTCGTGAACTGGAAAACCTTATTCCGCTTGATGTGCTGAGGAGTATGCCACAAGTTAAAATCCAACCATTAATGAAGATGAACTTTGATATGTCTTATCATGATATGAAGGATGGCTTGTTGGCATGCAAAATTAAAGTAGGCGCATACCAAACCTATCTAGATAAGATTTACTCTTTCGATCCCGCCATCGTTAGTATGATAGATTATTGTGCTGATTATTGTCAGCTTTGTGCTAATAAAGATGAATATGAGAAGGACTGTGGCCGTACAAAAATAGTTGGAGGTTTGGGAAGTAAAATTATGGAACAAGTACTAATGACAGCGCAATCAGTTTTGGCCTCAAACCCATTTGCGGGAATGAGTCAGTCTCAACAGAGCGAATGGCTAGGAATCGGAAAGAAGGTGTTTGAATGGTGCTGTTGTATGAATGTAGGAGCAAGAACTTAAATATATATAGCGCAAAATTAATCTTAGAACGGTTTATGTCAAAGACCTGTTAGAGAGAATCTCATAACGAAGCAATATATATAAACCTCGGACCTCAGATTTCTTGAATTCCCTGTCCCTGTGTTCTCTTTTTGCTCGATTTGGTTTCAATTTTGTAGAATTTCTCGCGTAGCGACCCGAATAGAATAAATCTGTGTTTTCCTATTGCCGACTTTGTTTCACAATTTGAATAAGACGATTTTCCTATGAATGATATGGATTCCTTTTCAAAATATCAGCTTGAATTAGAAAAATTCTTGTTGAGTAAAGGTGAACGAAAGTATACACATGATGTGTGTTTGAATGTTATCTATGAAGGAGAAGGAATAGAGACCCTTTCCTTCACTAACACCAATGTGCTATTTGATTTCAATGACAATAATTCCAATAGAATTTTTGTTTGGGAATTAGCTCATGCACCAAATGAGTATTACGAAGATTTCAGAACACTGTATCAATCTTTCGAATTTGATCGTTCAAAGGGACAGTTAATTATAAAAGGCACGGGAAGCTACGGGACGTATAAAGTAACTATGTTCTGAGGAAATAGCAGGTTAAGTACATTTTAATAAATAAAACAGAACCTATCTCAGTGTTTCAGAAAATTACAAGAATGACGGAGACTTGGCTCCTGATACAATTGAGTAAAATTTATTTCTAAAATATAATAACAATGATTAACGTTGGAATTATTGGATGTGGCTTCGTAGGTGGAGCCCTCAAAGATTGGTTGGAGCACAACAACCCTGAGTGTAAACTGTTCATCAGTGACCCTTACAAGGGTTACAATGATGACCTGAGTGGTATCGATATTGCCTTCCTGCAGATTCACGTACCTACCGAGGATGATGGTACGCAGGACCTCACGCTGATGAAGGAACTCATCACCAACCTGCCGGACGTGCCCGTGTTCGTGCGCACCACCATCCTTCCCGGCACCAGTGAACGACTCTCCAAGGAGACCGGCCATCAGGTGTGCTATATGCCTGAGTTCCTCACCGAGCGCACCTTCATTGAAGACTTCCGCAAGCAGACCATGGTCTTTACCGGAGCGCAGGAACTGCTAACCAAGATCTTTGTTGGTAAGAAGTTCACCGTGATGACTCCGTTGGAGGCAGAACTCACCAAGTATATGCACAATGTCTTTGGCGCCTATAAGGTCACTTACTTCAATGCCTGCCGTGAATACTGCGAGCAGATGGGTGCTGACTGGCGCAAGGTTCATACAGGCGTTTTACTGTCTGGCTATATCAACGATACCCACACTTATGTCCCAGGCCCTGATGGCAAGTTCGGTTATGGTGGCAAGTGTTTCCCCAAGGATGTCAACGCTTTTGCCAAGATGACAGAGGGCACACCTCTAGGAACCCTTCTGGAGCACCTCCATGAACTGAATGTTCATTTCCGTGGGGTAGAGGAGCATATTTAAAAATAAGGATTTCTGGCAGCACAGGTGGAACAAAAGTTCGCAGTTCAATACTGCCTGCCAGAACGAATAACGATATGAATTATCGTGCAAGTTGAGAGAAGAGTAGGAATGTTGCAATAGTATTCATCCATGTTCGCATGAAGATGTGATGATTGCAATATGCGATGACAAAGTCATTAAAGCTTGCTTACACTTCCGAGACGCAGCCGATGATGCATAAATTAACAAAGTGAATTTATGAAAGGAATCGTACTCGCTGGGGGTTCCGGCACCAGACTTTACCCTATTACAAAGGGTGTGAGCAAGCAATTGCTCCCAATCTACGATAAACCGATGGTGTATTATCCTATTAGTGTGCTGATGCTGGCGGGGATTAGGGACATTCTTATTATTTCAACTCCTTACGACCTTCCTGGCTTCAAGCGACTGCTGGGTGATGGCTCTGATTATGGAGTTCACTTCGAGTATGCAGAGCAGCCATCCCCTGATGGACTCGCTCAGGCCTTTATCATTGGTGAGAAGTTTATTGGTGATGACAGTGCTTGTTTGGTGCTTGGAGATAACATCTTCTATGGCGTAGGCTTCACCAAGTTGTTGCGTAATGCTGTGAACGATGCCGATAACAATGGCAAAGCTACTGTCTTTGGTTACTGGGTATCAGACCCTGAGCGTTATGGCGTTGCAGAGTTTGATAAGGAGGGTAATTGCCTCTCAATTGAAGAGAAACCCAAGGACCCCAAGAGTAACTATGCTGTAGTGGGCTTGTATTTCTATCCCAATAAGGTTGTTGATGTAGCTAAGCACATTAAGCCCTCTGCCCGTGGCGAATTGGAAATCACTACCGTGAATCAGGAGTTCTTGAAAGATGGAGAACTGAAAGTTCAGGTCTTTGGTCGTGGCTTCGCATGGTTAGACACTGGTACTCACGACAGTTTGGCAGAGGCTTCTACCTTCGTTGAAGTTATTGAAAAGAGGCAGGGGTTAAAGGTTGCCTGTTTGGAGGGTATAGCCTATCGTAATGGCTGGATTTCTGAAGAGCGTATGCGAGAAATCGCTAAACCTATGCTCAAAAATCAGTATGGTCAATACCTTTTGAAGGTTATTGACGAGATGAAAGAAAAAGTCAATTCACGAACACTAACACTAACACAGGATTAATAACGACCACGAGTCTAACGAATATTCGTGTCATTCGAGCAATTCGTGTTCTAAATATAAAAGAAAATGGAAGTAATAAAGACAGCTATAGCTGACGTTTTGATTATTGAGCCCAAAGTATTTGGCGATAAACGAGGTTATTTCTTTGAGAGCTTTTCACAACGAGAGTTTGATGAAAAGGTGGCTCCCATTTTGGGTCATAGCATTAATTTCGTACAAGATAACGAAAGCATGTCAACTTATGGCGTGATGAGAGGTCTACACTTTCAACGCCCTCCATTTACACAAAGTAAGCTAGTTCGTTGTGTGAAAGGTTCCGTATTGGATGTGGCAGTTGACATCCGAAAGGGTAGCTCTACATACGGCCAGCATGTGGCCGTAGAACTGACTGAGGATAACCACCGCCAGTTCTTTGTTCCCCGTGGTTTCGCTCATGGTTTTGCTGTTCTGAGTGATACAGCTGTGTTCCAGTACAAATGCGATGAGTTTTATCATCCTGAAGCTGATGGTGGCATTAGCATCATAGATGAGAGCCTAGGGATTGATTGGAAGATACCAACAGACCAAGCCAATCTAAGTGATAAAGATACCAAACATGCCTTGCTTAAAGATTTTGATTCTCCATTTGATATTAACGTAAACCTCTATTAAACTATGACAATACTTGTAACTGGAGCCAATGGCCAGCTTGGCAACGAGATGCAGATTGTCGCAAAACAAAGTAGTGATAAGTATATCTTTACAGATGTTTGCGATGGTTTTGAAAAGTTGGATATAAGCGACTTGGAGTCTATCCGCAAAGTCGTTAAGGAGAATGATGTAAAATGCATTGTCAATTGTGCTGCTTGGACAAATGTTGATGCTGCTGAGACTGCTGGTGACATTGTAGAAACATTGAATGCAATAGCTCCTGAGAATCTGGCTAAAGCCATGAAGGAAGTTGGTGGGCTTTTGGTTCACGTCTCTACAGATTATGTTTTTGGTGGAGATCCATATAACACGCCTTGCAAAGAAGACCAGAAAGGAACTCCTACAGGAGTTTATGGCATAACCAAACTGCATGGCGAACAAAAGATACAGGCAACGGGCTGTAATTATGTAATCTTGCGTACTGCATGGCTTTATAGCGAGTTTGGAAAAAACTTCGTAAAGACTATGTTGAACTTGACGGCAACTAAGCCACAATTGAAAGTAGTCTTTGATCAAGTAGGAACACCTACGTATGCTCTTGATTTGGCCAAAGCCATTTCAAAAATCATAGAGAACTATAAAACTGAAAAAGCTGATTCATACAGCAAAACTGGAATCTATCATTTTAGCAATGAAGGAGTATGTTCTTGGTTTGATTTCACTAAGATGATAGCAGAATACGCAGGTAACAATAATTGCGACATCCAGCCGTGTCATTCAGATGAGTTTCCTTCTCCAGTAAAACGTCCTGCATATTCTGTGCTAGATAAAACTAAAGTGAAAGAAACATTCGGAGTGGATGTACCATATTGGACAGATTCACTGAAGAAATGTCTTAATAATATGCAATAGGAATAAATTAAAGTCGAAGGTATTTGATGATTCATATTACAAATAAAGTAGATTGCTGCGGATGTAATGCCTGTGGTGATGTGTGCGCTCATAAGGCGATTACTTTCAAAACAGACAACGAAGGATTCTGGTATCCTGAAGTGGACAAAGAAAAGTGTGTTGATTGCGGACTATGTGAGAAAGTTTGCCCAATAATTAACAAAGATACCTTAAAGAAAAACGATTATCAGGAACCGATATGCTATGCGGCGGAACATAAGAATATTGAGGTAATATTTGATAGTACCTCTGGTGGATTGTTCTCTGCTTTAGCTGAGATAATGTATCGCTCAAAAGGATATGTGGGTGGTGCTGTCTATAATGATGATTTTACTGTTCGTCAGTATGTTTCCAATGATAAAGAAGACTTACCCAAATTAAGAAGCTCAAAATACTTGCAAAGTAATTTGGAAGGATTCTATAAACAAGTTAAACAACTTGTGATAGCGGGTGAGCAGGTTCTTGTATGTGGAACACCTTGCCAGATGGCCGCTTTAAGGGCGTTTTTGCGAAAGGATTATGACAATCTTATTATTGCGGACTTTATTTGCCGTGGCATTAATTCGCCCAAGGTGTGGCTGAAGTATATAGCTTCTTTTGAGGAACGCTATGGATCGCCAGTTGTATATTCCAAAGCTAAATCAAAAGAGTATGGTTGGCGTAATCTGACACAAAAAGTTATACTTGCTGATGGTCGCCATATTTATGAAACAAAAGACCAAAATGATTACACCAAAGGATATTTAGGAACGAACGCATATTGCCGTCCATCTTGCTATGACTGTAAATTCAAGGGCTTCCCTCGAATGGCAGATATATCACTGGCAGACTTTTGGGGTATAGAGAAGGTTGATAAGTCAATGGATAAAAACCTTGGTACATCGTTAGTAATGGTTAATTCTAAGAAGGGCGAGGCTTTCTTTGAGAAAGCGAAAGCACGTGCTAAGGCTATTCAGGTTCCTTTTGAAACAATACTTCCTGGCAATTTTGCTTTAACACAATCATTACCCCCGTCAAAGGTTAATAGAGAAGAATTTTTTGCTGATCTTGACAAGATGACTTTCACAGAATTGGCAAAAAAATACATTAAGGAAACTCCTATAACAAGAAAACAGAAAATAAAGCAGTTTGTTAGAACTTGCATTAGGTTGGTAAAAATGCCGTTTGGTGACATTTCGCTGTGTAAGACATTAAAGTATAACACGTTAAGACAAATCTTTAACGAAAAATACTTTGCTCCTTATAAGAATTCTGTCATCCAGATTGATAAACAGGCAAATCTCAATATAAACGGTTTGTTTTCTTTTGGTTATAAGCGAATAAAGGGTTCAAAGTTAGAATCTCGCTTACTGGTAGAAAAGGGAGCAACATTGGAGGTTAATGGTAGGTGTAATGTATATTACGGGGCTGATATTGAGGTTTTCAATAATGCTAAACTTGTTATACAAGGGGGTGGCGGTCCCAATATAAACTTCACCTGTATTTGTGGTGAATACATAGAAATAGGTAAGAACGTTCAGATTGGACGTGGTGTGACTATTAGGGATAATAATGGTAATCATTATATTAATCGTACAGGTTATAAGAATACACGTCCTGTCATTATCGGTGATAAGGCATGGCTTTGTGAAGGCTGTACCATTATGCCTGGTGTAAAAATAGGTGAGGGTGCCATTGTTGGAGCGCATGCGTTTGTGACGCAGAATGTGCCTGCACATTCTATTGTATCTGGTAATCCTGCACAGGTTGTTGACACCGATGTTTTATGGAAATATTAATTTTAAACGTTTATAATTATGGAATTGAAAGATTTTATTGAGAAATTCAGAGAACAGTTTGATGAGACAGAACCCGAGGAAATTAACGCTGATACCTACTTCAAGGAACTGGATGAATGGGGTTCACTCAAAGGACTTCTAGTTATGGCTATGGTGTCTGACGAGTATGGAAAGCAGATTAAGGCTGAAGATATTCGTAAGGCAGATACAGTGGAAGATTTATTCAACATTGTTAATGCTTTGTAATGTATAATCCTTTTACATTAGAAAACAAAACCATCCTTGTCACAGGAGCTTCCTCTGGTATAGGCAAGGCCACAGCCATAGGGTGCTCCAAATTAGGAGCAAATGTGGTTGTAACGGGTCGAAATGAGGAACGTTTGAACCAGACATTGTCTGAACTTGAAGGGAATGGGCATTTGGCAATTGTTGCAGACCTTACTTCAGACGATGGAGTAAATGAACTAGTTGAGCAGTGTCCAAGAATCGATGGTCTCGTGAACAATGCGGGTGCGACAGTGACTGTACCTGTGCAATTCATTAGCCGCGAAAATTTGGAAGGCCTGCTGCAGGTGAATACTATTGCTCCCATCCTGCTTTTTCAGCGTTTGATGAAGGCAAAAAAGCTTGGCAAAGGGGCTTCGGTAGTATTCACTGCCTCGATTTCAGGGCTGTGCTGTGCTGTGCTGGGCAATAGTCTTTACAGTACATCAAAGGCGGCTATTGGCGGCTTTGTGAAGAACGCAGCCCTTGAACTGGCAGGGAAGAATATCCGTGTGAATGCTGTGTGTCCCGGAATGATAGATACGCACATTCTTGATGCTGGTGTTGTTGGTGCTGATGACTTGGAACGCGAGCGTCAGAAGTACCCGATGAAACGCTTTGGAAAGCCCGAAGAGGTGGCATGGTCTATCATTTATTTATTGAGCGATGCTTCAAGTTTCACAACAGGTTCTACTCTTGTGATGGACGGAGGTTTTACTTTACTATAAGAAAGAATGCATACAATAATAAACAATGTGCAGATTAAGGCTGTCAATGCCTGGCTGCCGGAAGAAGTGCTGGAAATGAAACAGCTTTCTTCACTGTATGGAGAGGCAGAGGTTGCTAGTATCATGAAGACTACTGGTGTTGAGCGAGTACGTATAGCACCTAAAAATATGACCTCTTCTGATATGTGCCTGAAATCAGCAGAACATTTGTTTGAACAGGAAGGTTTTGATAAGGCAGAGATTGACGGCCTGGTATTTGTTTCACAGACAACAGACTGGTTGCTTCCTGCTACGTCTATATCCTTACAACATCGTTTAGGACTCTCTCAGGAATTGGTTTGTATGGATGTTCACTATGGCTGTTCAGGTTATATTTATGGCTTGTTCCAAGCTGCTACATGGATTGCTTCAGGTGCTTGTAAGAATGTGCTTGTACTAGCAGGTGATACTACTTCACAAATGATTAATTCAAACGACAAGTCGTTGAAGATGGTGTTTGGCGATTGCGGTACCGCAACGATTGTCAGCGAGGGTAATACCAGTATGGGCTTTCGCATTAATAGTGACGGAAGTGGTGCTGACAGACTGATAGTTCCGGCAGGTGGATTCAGATTGCCTATTAGCGAAGAGACATCAGTGTTGGAATGGGATGAAGATAAAAACGGCCGTACAAAAAACGACCTGTTTATGGATGGCATGGCAATTTTCAACTTTGCAATCACCAAGGTAAAGAAACAAGTTAAGGCTTTGATGGAAGATATGGGTTGGATCAAGGATGATGTAGGCTTCTACGGTCTGCATCAAGCCAATGAGTTCATGGTGAACTATGTTCGCAAAAGCCTGAAAGCAGATGAAACTCTGACTCCCATTAATGTTAGGAACTATGGCAATACAGGTCCTGCTACATTACCCTTACTGTTATCTGATGTATGCTCTGGTGAGCATACCTATGATTTGAGTAAGACGATTATGTGCGGTTTTGGTGTAGGCCTTTCATGGGGAAGCGTTGCTACAGATTTGACCAATACACATTTTTATTCACCTGTAAATAAATGATTTAAGATATGGAAGAAAAAGTATTATCTATTATTAATGAGATACGTGCAGCCAAGGAAATGGCTCCTGTAGAAACTATTAATGCAGATACTAAACTGCGCGAAGATTTGAATCTAACTTCTTTTGATTTGGCTGAGTTGACAGTCAAAATAGAGGACGAGTTTGATATTGACATCTTTGAGGATGGTTTGGTATCAACCATAGGAGAAATCTACGCTAAGCTTTCCAAGTAATGGTATTTTTATACGACTCCGAAACATACACTTATGATGACCTTCTTAAGGCCATCAGTGGTAGCGGCATATACTATCCTCTTTACCGGACCAAGGAATTGTTCCCGTACTTTGCCAATCTTGTGAAGGCTTTGGCAGCAGGAATGCCTTTGACACTTGTTGATTCAGATATCAACGCTTCTGAGATTGATGGTGTGAATGAGAGTGATATTAATATTGAACGCTCTTTTACACCTAAATACTATCAGAATATGGATGAGGTTGTAGCTGCTTTGCAACAATCTAAATCTCAGATTACCATCTTTACTTCTGGCACAACAGGACAGCCTAAAAAAGTAGTGCATAGTGTAGCCACACTGACACGTGCTGTTAGATTAGGAGAGAAGTATTCTGGCCAAACATGGGCATATGCTTACAATCCTACCCATATGGCTGGTCTTCAGGTGTTCTTCCAGGCATTTGAGAACCTGAATACATTAGTGAATGTGTTTGGAAAAACTCGTGAAGTGGTATATCAGCAGATTGCAGACAAGCAAATAACGCATATCTCTGCTACACCTACTTTTTATCGCTTGCTCCTTCCGTTTGAGAAGAGTTATGACAGTGTAATTCGCGTTACGTTAGGTGGCGAAAAGTCTGACCAACATCTTTATGATGCAATCCGCCAGATCTTCCCTAATGCAAAGATTAACAATGTTTATGCTTCTACTGAAGCAGGTTCATTGTTCGCCGCAAAGGGTGATTGCTTCCAGATTCCCGAGACTATTCGTGATAAGTTCAAAGTGGTAGATGATGAATTGCTGATTCACAAGTCGCTGCTAGGCTCTTCAGAAAGTTTCAAGTTTACGGATGATTTCTATCATTCCGGAGACTTGATTGAGTGGGTTGACAAGGAGAGCGGCTTGTTTCGCTTCAAGAGCCGTAAGAACGAGCTGATTAACGTGGGAGGCTATAAGGTTAATCCAGGTGAGGTAGAGGAAGCTATTATGGCTATGGAAGGTGTGCGACAGGCATTGGTGTATGGTAAGGCGAACTCCATTCTTGGCAATGTACTTTGTGCAGACGTGCAGTTGGAAGAAGGTTTTACGTTGACTGAACTTGATATTAAGAAACAGTTGGCATCAAAGCTACAGGACTTTAAGATTCCTCGCAGAATCAGGTTTGTGGAGGAGATGTCATTAACTAGAACAGGTAAATTAAAGAGAACATGAACATTTTAGTAACAGGCTGCTCCCGTGGTGTAGGATTGGAGATCTGTAGTGTACTGCTTCGTGAAGGCCATATGGTTTATGGCGTTGCCCGCAGTTATACAGACGAGTTCAAGGCCTTGGAGCAGCAATACAGCGGCAGGCTCTTTTTCAAGAGCATTGACCTTTCTGATTCAGAGGGCGTTAGAAAGAGCGTGTTCAAGGAGTTTATTACGAACGACATTGTGTTGCACGGCTATGTGAATAATGCAGCTGTAGCATATGATGATATTGTGACCAACTTAAACTTGGATAGGCTGAAGGCTATGTATGAGGTGAATGTATTCACACCAATGATGATTACGAAGTATGCTATCCGCAATATGCTCCTGCATAAGACAAAAGGTAGTATCATTCACATTTCATCCATCAGTGTACACACCGGATATAAAGGGCTTGCAATGTATGCATCCAGCAAGGGAGCTTTGGAAGCTTTCTCCAAGGATACTGCTCGAGAGTGGGGTGTGATGGGCATCCGCAGCAATGTTGTCGTTCCTGGTTTTATGGCTACAGCAATGAGTTCTTCGCTTACAGAGGAACAGCGTGATAAAATATATGCTCGTACATCTTTAAAGGCTGCAACAAGCATTAATTCTGTTGCAGAGACTGTTGCCTTTCTTCTTTCTGATAAGGCATGCAGTATAACAGGACAAAACATTCATGTTGATAACGGAACGATATGATTACGTTAGGCGAACTCTCCAATAGAAGTATTCCTTTAATAGGTTTTGGACCAGGTATTGCTGGATATAGTTCCAAGATGCAGAAGAAGCATGCAGGAATATGGCGTTACTACTATGGTATTATCAACAGAATAAAAATACGCGTTGTTCGGAAGAATTATATTGATGCTGTAACCCATGCACTGAATATAGGTTACCGTTTGATAGACTATTCTTCAGCCTATGGTGATGGAACATTGCTTCAGTTAGCAATTCAAAGGAGTGGAGTTAAACGTGAAGATTTGTTTATTACCACGCGTGTAAGCAACTGGGCTCAACGAGAAGGTAAGGTCCGAGAGGAGTTTATGAAGTTCCTTAAGAATATGAATCTTGAATATGTGGACTTATTGCAGTTTCATTGGCCAGTGACCGACTTATATCTAGACGCATGGCGTGAGATGGAAAAGTTATATGAAGAAGGATATGTGAAGCACCTAGGTGTGGCCAACTGTCATCAACATCATCTAGAAGAAATATTCAAGATTTGCAAGCATCGTCCTGAGGTCGGTCAGTTTGAGATACATCCACTGTTTACGCAGAAGCCCTTGATCCAATATTACAAGGATAATGATATTGTTGTGGAGGCATATACCCCTATTGCTCGTTATGATGATAGGCTTGTGCGATTGCCTTTATTAAAGAAACTAGAGAAGAAGTACAATAAGACGTTTGTTCAGATTATTCTTCGTTGGCATATTCAGAATGGGGTGATTCCTCTTGTGCGTTCAATGAGCAAAGAGCACCTGTTGGAGAATTTCTCGATATTTGATTTTGAGTTGACCCAGGAAGATATGGCTGCTATAGATGCTATCAACATCAATAGCAGGTTACGATATGATCCAGACAACTGTGATTTTTCTATACTTTAAATGAAAATATTGGAAATGCAGCAACGCCCTAATCATATAGATTATGCTAAGGTTTTTATGATATACCTTGTAGTACTTGGTCACTATACTTATGCAATCGGATTGGATTTTAAACCACAACCAGTTTGGAATCTAATGAAGATAATAACACTATTTCATATGCCATTCTTTTTTGTTGTCAGTGGTTTTTTTGTTCAAAACTATTTCTGTAAAAGAGACAATTAAAAAAGGGTGGGGCCAGTTGATTAAGCCATATATACTTATGTGTATGCTTAGTTGTATCATTATGTTGACTATTGACCTATTGAATGCCGAATTCAATATTAAGCATTGCATTTTTCTTGGTATTGGAGTCATTCCTGGAAATGATAGTTTGTATAGTGTAGCTAACTGGAGTAGTTCTCTTTGGTTTTGTTATGCCTTGTTCATTATAAAATTAATGCTTTCATCCATACAGCAAGTTAGAAATAAGAAAGTTGCTGGGGGGGGCTTTTACTGATTATCTTCACAATTGTTGTGTTATACGAAGGAAATTTTTTACCATTTAGACTTGACTCTTCACTTGTTGGTATGTTTTTTTCAGTATAGGATATATTACGAAAGATTATATAATGAGGTTGTTTCATACACAATTTCTTATAAGAGTAACATGTCTAACTTTAACGTTGTTGTTACTCATTCTTTCTGGTTATTTTAATTTAGACTTTGAAATAAGACAGGGCTTAAGCATTAATGTTTGCAGTTTTGGGGAATTACCGTTACTATTCCTTATAAGTGGATTAAGTGGAACCATATCTATTCTAATATTATCATCTTTTGTTGCAATCAATAATGAAAAGACCAAAAGCATTGTGTTGCAAATTAGCAATGGAACTATAGTTGTTCTTGGATTTCATTGGGTTATATATAAGTTGATTTTTAGTTGGTGGCTGACATCCTATAGCATTTATGCGGCAGTAGGTGTAGCACTTGTTGATTTGTTGGTTTTTTATTACATTATACTCTTGGCAAACAAATATTGCCCAGCACTTCTTGGTAATCGTAAACTAAACAACAATGGCTACAGATAATAAGACCATAGCCAAGAATACCATGGCCCTTTATTTCAGAATGGGTATCACTATGCTGGTGGGCCTATTCACGTCGCGTGTCATCTTGCAGGTGCTTGGTGTCACGGATATGGGCATCAATGCCACAGTCGGTGGTGTAGTGGCTTTTGCTGGTTTTTTGAACGCAGCTCTTTCCAATGGTACTTCACGCTTTCTGACAGTAGCTCTTGGTAAAGGTGATAGGGAAGAAATGAAAGCTACATTCTCTACATGCTTTTGGGTGCACTTTGGACTGGCATTAATATTAGTGCTTTTAGTTGAAACAGTTGGACTTTGGTTCCTCTATAATAAACTGATTATTCCTGCAGATCGTATGGATGCTGCAGTATGGGTATTCCATTTGTCTGTGATATCTATGGTTGTGACAATGACCCAGGTGCCCTATGGGGCATGTCTTATTGCCCATGAGCGAATGGATATGTATGCCTATACCAGTTTGGTTGATGTCTTTCTCAAATTGGTTATTGTATATGCACTGACTTTATTTGATGTGGACAAGTTGAAACTGTACTCTACGTTGTTCTTTTGTACTAGTATGGGTATGCTCTTGTTTTATCGATGGTTTTGTGCCACTCGCTTTGAAGAATGTCGGGTTGACTTTAAGTTTGACAAAAAAAAATTCAAGCCTATTCTCGTGTTCTCAGGTTGGCAACTCTTTGCAAATATAGCTATTTCACTTAATAGTAATGGTATTTTGATGCTTCTTAATATGTTTTTTGCACCAGCAGTAGTTGCAGCACGAACCATATCGTTACAGGTTAACACTTATGCTACTCAGTTTATGACTAACTTCCGAACTGCTGCTAATCCTCAGATAATAAAGAAGTATGCGGCAGGGGATTATGATGGAAGTAAACACTTGTTGTTGGAATCGACCAAGTATTGCTATTACATGATGCTCATGTTATCTCTTCCCATATACTTGTTGTCTTATCAGTTGCTGTATGTATGGTTAGGTCAAGTGCCGGAGTATTGTGACATTTTCCTTAAATTGGTTGTCATTCAATCTTTGTTTCAAGTTTTTGATATAGGTCTTTATACGGCTATTTATGCTAATGGAAATATCAAATGGAATGCTTTAACCTCCCCAACAATAGGTTTTATCGCTTTCCCAGTCGTATATGTTCTGTTTAAGTTTGGAGCATCCCCCATAGCCTTGTCATGGGTCTTTATTGTGGTTTCCGCCATTTTAGGATGCATTCAAAAACCATTTATGCTTATAAAAATCTGTGGATATAGGCTTGAAGATTTTATTCCTCTGTATTGGAATTGCTTGAAAGTTACTATTCTATCTTCGATAATTCCAGTTGCTTTTGACTATTGGATAAGGACTCAGACTGATAATCAATATGCGATTTTCTTATCCGTAGCCGTTATTTCTGTGCTCTCGGTATGTGCCAGTTCTTGGTCCTTTGGTATTGATGCTTCTGTGAGAGAAAAAGTTTTGCAAATTGTAAAGACAAAATTAAGGAAATGAAAATAGCATTGTTAAATTTAAAATATGATAATAACTATGGGGGGAATCTTCAGCGGTATGCACTGATGAAGGTTCTTCAGGACATGGGACACGATGTAACCCACTTAAATCTTAGGTTTAATTATCATCGTCCATGGTATAAGTTGCTTCTTTCACTATTAAAAATAATAGTTAAGAAGTATTTCCTTGGTAAGGATGTGATAATTCCCCAATGGCAGCAAGCACAACATACATACGAAGATTTATGTTCTATCACAGAGCCTTTCTATAAGAAATATGTTAAACATACGGAGCAGATTACCGATTTGCGCAAACTTAGCGAGTTTAATGAATTTGATGCATACGTTGTGGGTAGTGATCAGGTGTGGAGGAAAAGAATAGCAGGCGGCTATATCAAGACAATGTTTCTTGACTTCCTGCCAGAGAACACAAAGTCTAAAAGAATAGCATATGGAGTGTCGTTAGGTGTTGCAGAAAATGAACTTTGTAATGAAGAGATAAAACAACTGTCAGACTTGTACCAACGTTTTGATGCTGTGTCTGTGCGTGAAGATTCTGCCTTAGACATGTTTAAGCAGTATGGATGGAACAAACCTCAGGCCATTCAGGTTCTGGATCCAACATTGCTTCTGTGTAAGGAAGACTATATGAAGCTGATAGAAAACGGAAAAACTACGCAATCTGATGGTAATCTGTTTTGCTATATTTTAGACAAGACTCACGAGAAGTGTACTCTAATTAGCGAGAAAGCAGAAGTACTACACTTGAAGCCATTTGAAGTTGGTTTGAACAAACCTGTAAGTATTGAGCAATGGCTCCGCTCTTTTTCAGATTCAGAGTATGTAATTACTGATTCTTATCATGGATTGGTGTTTTCTATTATATTCAATAAACCATTCTTTTTGATAAGAAATGAGTTTAGGGGAAATGCCAGGTTTGATAGTGTTATACGTATGTTTGGTATACAAGATGACTGTAGTGACAATTTGAATTGGAATTTAGTTAATAAGATTATAGCGGATAATAGGAAGAAATCGTTCAGATTCTTGGCTAATGCCCTAAATATTCAAGATAATTAGTCAAATGTTGTGCTGCATTATAAAAACAATTAAAACAATTCTTTAAAAATTCGTCGTGAATATGAAAAATAATATTTTAATCATATTAAAAAGACCACCTTTCCCACTTTCAAGTGGTGGAGATCAAGCCATGTTTAATGGTTTAGAAGCAATTTCAGATGTTGCAAATGTATATTTAACGTATTATGACCCCGCTGGATATCTTGATGAAAGGAGAAAGGGACTTGAAAATAAACTGCCCCAAATAACGGTAATTCCATATAAAAATAAGGAGAAAAAAAATATATTTAAGAGGATAGTCGGAAAATTCCTACGTATAGTGGGAAACAAAAGCGTAGATGATATGGTTTTTAAACCATTGTATACATGTGAGAGCTTTCCACTTGGATATCACAAACATATTAATCGCATTGTAGAAGATTATAATATTAACATAGTTCAAGTAGAGATGATATGGCTAGCATCTTTAGTAACTAGCTTACCTGGTCATGTGAAGAAAGTTTTTGTTCATCATGAATTGGGATTTGTGCGTCATCAGTTGGAATTATCAAGCTACGGCGAAAATCTATATCGTAAATGTGCTGTTGAAGTAAATAAAATTATTGAAATTGGCTTATTAAATTTGTATGATGCAATCATAACTCTTTCGTCCATAGATTCTCAAAAATTAAGAGACAATGGAGTGATAAAACCTATCTATGATTCATTTGCAGTTGTACAAAAAGCAGACAAGACACACTCAAGAGAGTACAATGCTCATAAGCTAGTTTTTGTTGGTCCTCAGAGTTCTTCCCCAAATGTTTTAGCATTGGAATTTTTCTTGGATAATTGTTGGCTAGATTTATTAAAAATGGATGATGAGTATAATTTTAATGTAATTGGTAATTGGAGTCAAGAAAAAATAACAAAAATCACAAAAAGTTATAGGAACGTGAACTTCCTTGGGTTTGTCAATAAACTATCTGATGCTATATCTGATTCTATCATGATAGTTCCTATTACTGTAGGTAGTGGTATCAGAATGAAAATATTGGAGGCTGCTCAAATAGGGGTACCTGTTGTTACAACAACAGTGGGTGTTGAAGGTATTCCATTTAGGGATAAAAAGGAATGCCTTATTAGCGATACACCTCAAGGCTTTGTCAACGCGATTCTTGAGTTAAAAGATAACCAATTGCGAGAAACTATTGTAAATAATGCTAAAGTTGGTGTGGAAAAGAACTATTCTATGGACGCATTAAAAGAAAATAGAAAAAGTATCTATAAGCAGATTTGTAAATAAATGAAAGTTAGATGGACCGTGACCAGACGCTTGACATACTGAAAGGTTTTGGAATAATACTGATTTATGACCTTACACATTCCTAATGTTCAAACTAGAGTTGCTGTTGAAAAACATCTCTTCTCGAAATGGATTGGTGGATGATAGACAGTCACCCTGTCATCCCCCCAAAAAAGGTGATAATTAGTACTTGATGGAGTATTCTATAATCTCAATAATTCTTTCAATAGTATTGGCTGAGATAGTGGAGCGAAATCCATCACCCATATTAAATTTAAATCTAAAGATAAAATGAAGATACTTGTAATTATAGTAACCTACAACGCTATGCAATGGGCAGAGCGTTGTTTCGACAGTCTGCGGAGATCTACGGCGAAACCCGATATGTTCGTGGTAGATAATGGTTCAACTGATGGAACACAGGCATACATACAGGAACATTACCCAGAAGTGATGTTCCAGCAGAGTGAATTGAATCTAGGCTTTGGAAAGGCCAATAATCTTGGCTTACAATATGCTTTGGACAATGATTATGACTATGTCTATCTTTTGAATCAAGATGCTTGGGTAATGCCAGACACTTTTGAAAAACTAATTGCGATAAGCCGGAAACATCCGGAATATGGTATTCTAAGTCCTTTCCAGATGGAAGCCAATATGAAGCATATAGATATCAATTTCATTAGAAATACATGTTGCTGGGCTTCATCTCCAGAATTGTTGGATGATATTTATTTGCAAAAAAATAAGGAAATCATTCAGGTTTCAAAGGTAATGGCTGCTCATTGGTTTATGACACGAGATTGTCTTAATATAGTAGGGGGGTTCTCTCCAACGTTTGCTCATTATGGCGAGGATGATAATTA
The DNA here is from genome assembly GCF_000621825.1 of Xylanibacter brevis P6B11. Classification (NCBI taxonomy): domain Bacteria; kingdom Pseudomonadati; phylum Bacteroidota; class Bacteroidia; order Bacteroidales; family Prevotellaceae; genus Xylanibacter; species Xylanibacter brevis. The sequence continues at coordinate 108,219 of NZ_KK211353.1, read as the reverse complement.
CCTCCAACGAGTGAATTTCTGGGGGTTAAAAGTTGGAGTTACTCCTGATATGAAAGTTGTTCATGATCGAGAAAACCGCCAGATGACAGTAAAACAAATTATCTTTAGATTCTATATTTATACTTTAACATTGCTTAGCGAAAAAAAAATCTCTTTAAAGGATTTTATAGTTCAGTCGTTAAAGGCATTGTTAATGATTCTAAGATTTAAATCTCTCCGACCGCTTTGGGATATGATGCGTATATTGGTACAAATGCCTGCTATCTTCCGCAATCGGCGGATTAGCTTCAAGGTGAAGCGAGCTTTCCTTGAGGGTTGAGATAATAATAAAAAAATGGAAATTAGATGAAGGGATTATTTTTAGCGACACAACCAATCCTTAGTCAAGGGAGTGGTATATCAGAGAAGATACGCTCGCAGGTAGAGAGTCTTAAAAAAGCAGGGCTTGATATGAGGTTTTGCTATCAGCGAGTAGAGAATGGTATATTCAATTATTATATTGATAACACTATATTATATTCATTAGGGAGTGGGATAAAAGCTCATTTGGGGTTGTATCATAATTATAGACCTATTTTGGAGTATGTGAAAAAAGAAAAGATAGAGTTTGTATACATAAGATATATTCAGATTGCAAATCCTTTCTATAACAAATTCCTACATGATGTTAAAAACGCAGGTGCTGTAGTTTACCTTGAAATACCAACATACCCTTATGACGGAGAATACACTGTAGGGGTGATGAAAAAGATTCAGAAGAAGATAGAAAAGGTCTATAGGCAACGGTTTTATAAGTATGTTGATCGTATAGTGACATTTGTAGAAAAGGATACCATCTTCGACATTCCTACGGTAAGGATATCTAACGGAGTGAATATGGATAAAATACCAGAGAGAAAGGTTAAGGAACACAAGGGAATCAATCTGGTAGGTGTTGCTATGTTAAGCAAGTGGCATGGGTATGATAGGTTGATAGAAGGTATTCATGACTATTACAAGAATGGTGGTACTGTTGACGTCCAATTTTTTATTGTGGGCGATGGTGGTACGGTGTTAAGTGATTACCAAGAGAGGATTGAAAGATATGAATTGAGCAGCCATGTTCACTTTGAAGGTGTAAAGTCTGGTAGTGAACTTGATGATTATTTTGATAATGCTGATATGGCTATTGGCTGCCTAGCTTGCCATAGGAAAAATGTGAAGAGTGTTAAGTCTCTGAAAAATGTGGAATATGCAGCTCGAGGTATAGTGTTCTGTTATTCGGAAGAGAATAGTGACTTCGACAATGCCTCATACGTTTTAAAAATACCTGCAGATGAGACTCCGATAGATGTGCCAAAACTGATAGATTTTATCACTAATAATAAAGAAACACCTTGCGAAATTCGCAAGACTGTAGTAAATAGCTTATCTTGGGATGCGCAGATGAAGGTCGTTGAAGAATCTATACATTAGTTGAGATGACAATTATAGTTGTTTTTATCATTGTAACCATTCTTTTCTTGTCGAAGAAGAGGTGGGCTTTGCATTTGGGGATACTCATTCTTGCATTGTTATTTGCATCGAGGACAGACCTTATTCCTGACGCACAGGCTTATAGGTTTTATTATGAGCAGTATGAAATTCCAAATCTTGAAAAAGGTTATTTGAGCTTTTCTAAGTTTTTTTCTAAAAATCTGCAATTTTCATTTGGAGCTTTCCTTTTTATCCTCTCGTTTACATTGCTTGAATTATGGTTGTGGACTACCAAAAGGCTCTCGAACCTAAAGGACGTGGGTATACAATTTGCCTTGATGCTTTCATATTTCGGCTTTTATTATTATGGTATAGTATTGAGGTCTTCTATTGCTATTTCCATAGTTTATGCTTTCTTTCCGATATTACTGCATTCTACAAAGTTATATAAATATCTAGTATTTGTTTTTGGAGTTCTATTTGCAATACAGTTCCATCAGACTGCTATAATTTACTTGCTCGTCCCTATTTTCTTGTTTAAGATCAATGACAAATACCTATACATGGTTAATGTGGTATCACTAGCACTACTTCTATCGTCAGAAGTGATACCGATACAGACTTATATGGAAAGTGCTATAGATCAGCTTGGCTATTATCGATTTAATACATATTTATCAAAGGATTTGGAAACGGAGAGGGCAAATCTCATAGCATTTTTGTTTGTTGCAATATCTTTCGTTGCGGTATTCTATAAGGATAAAATAAATTATTACAGTAAAGAGGAAGTGACTAGATATAGTTTTATAACGAACATGACAGTATTTGGAACATTATTAAATAGTCTCGTTTGGCAGATACCAGCAATGTCCAGACTATCCTCTCAATGGCTTTTTTTTGAAGGATATATTTTATATATGATCTTATTTAGAAACAAATCAAAGGCGGTGTATAATTATAGGTATCCCATAAGTATAGCTATCTGTTTTATACAGTTCTTTGCCTTATTGCATTATTATCCTCTAATAATGAATTACTAATATTACCATGTTTATGAATAAAAAGATACTATTTATAACTCCCCAATTCTATGGCTACTGGTCTTTAATCAAGAAAGGCATAGAAAGAGAGAATTGTAATGTTGACGTTATACTCTATCCTTCTTCATGGCTTTATAAAGTGTTCTCAATGGTGGGCATTTTTGAAGCTTTGAAAGAAGAGTATGTAAATTTATATTTTGCACGTAAGTTAAAAAGGCTTGGAGATGCTTATGATATTGTATTCATAATAAAGCCATCTTCTATACCAGAAGATTATATGAATGCGATTAAGGTAAGATATGGTAAAGCGAAATTTGTGGCATATTATTGGGATGACGTTAAATTTGATCTCAAATCGAAAGAAATTGCCAGTTTGTTTGATAAAGTCTTATCATATTCATTGGAGGATTGTAAGCAATATGGTTATATATATCGCCCTATGTTCTACAATGATATGATAGATTATCAAATAAAGGATAAACCAATTGATTTATATTACGTTGGAAGTTACAAAAAATCTCGCTTTCAATTTTTAGTTAAACTAAAAGAAAAAATAGATAAAAAAGATATAAATTGCAGATTTATTCTAAGATGTGGATGGTTTTTACGTTTGTCAATCCCTAAACATTTTATGTATTGGTCGTTGTTCAGAAATAAGAATGTTCCTTATGAGGAGATGATGAAAACTCTTTGTTTGTCAAAGTGTAGCATAGAGATACCGCATCCTGGGCAGAATGGTCTAACGACTAGACCTATAGAATCCTTGGCTACACATACAAAAATTATTACCACGAACGAAAGAATAGTTACTGATCCGATTTATAAACCATCAAATTGTTGGGTGATTGATATAGATAATCCTTCTATTGATATTGAGTGGTTGCGCATTCCTTTTCAGGAATTGGATGGAGATAATATGCATTTTTATTCTCTTAAGCAATTCGTAATTGATATTCTTAAATAATTAGGTGTTTGTGAACATGCTTCGTTTTATTTGCTTGTTTTTTTACCGATTCCTTCTTAAACAACTCCCTTCGTCTGAGAATGGCGCTGCTATCTTTCTTTTAATTAGAAAGATACGTACTTGTATCGGAGGACAATTATTGGACTATTGCGGAAAAGGATGCAATATAGAAAAAGGCGCCGATTTTGGTACGGGAAAAGGTATAAAACTAGGGGACAATTCAGGTTTAGGTATTAATTGTAAAGTAAGAGGACCGCTAACTATTGGATCTAATGTAATGATGGGACCTGATGTACTTATATTAACACACACACACAAGTATGACAGAACAGATATTCCGATGCAGTTACAAGGAGGAGAAGTGAAAGGCGTAAGTATAGGCAATGATGTCTGGATTGGCACGAAATCTATTATCATGGGGGGGTGTAGAATAGGTAACGGTGTGATAATTGGGGCTGCTGCTGTTGTTACTAAGGACGTACCTGATTATGCTGTGGTTGCAGGTGTACCAGCTAAAGTTATTAGATATAGAAAATGAGCATATCCATTTGTGTTTTAGGGGCATTTAGCTTTCGTTCCCCATCTTTTGATGGTCAAACTATAAAAACCCGAAATCTATTATCTCTTTTACAGGAGAAGAAGAAAGACGTAGATTACTTCGATACACAAGATTTTAAGTATAATAGATTTTCAATTGCTAAGATGTTTTGGAAAATAATGAGGTGTAAGAAACTTTATTATTTACCCGCCCAGAACAATTTAGCATATTTGTTTCCCATTATCTATTGGGTGTGTAAGCTATTTCGTGTTCAGATACATTATTTTGTAGTTGGAGGATGGTTGGCGGAGTTCCTCAAAGACAAACCGCGCCATCGCCTAAAGCTAGCAAAGATAGCCGGTATACATTGTGAAACAGTATTTTTAAAAGGGGCGTTACAATCGGAATATGGGTTAAAAAATGTGGATGTTTTCCCTAATTTCAGAATTACGGACTTCAAGCCAACTGCTTATCATGAAGATGATAAATTGCACCTTGTATTCATGGCAAGGGTAATTAAAATGAAAGGTCTGGATTTGATTTTTGAGTTAGGGAGAAGAATTAATGAGGCATCGTTACAAAATTCTATCTCAATAGATTTTTATGGCCCCCAACAAAATGATGATAATGATATAGAGTATTTCGACACTAACGTAAAGAAGTTTCCTTTCATGAGATATCATGGCCCACTGAAGCCGGAAGAGATCTATGGCGTTTTGGAGAAATTTGACGTCATGTTACTCCCCACCCATTTCTTTACGGAGGGATTACCGGGGTCGGTAGTGGATGCTTATATTTCCGGAATACCGGTTATTGTCACAAAGTGGAAACACGCTACTGAGTTTGTAGAAGATGGTAAAACTGGTGTCATTATTCCATTTGAAGATGATGGTACGGCTTTGTTTGAAGCCGTGATGGTGTTCTTTAATGAAAATGATTTGTTGAATCGTATGAAACAACAAGCAAATAAGAAAGCATACGACTTCTCAACTGAAAAAGCATGGAACTTAATACAAAGTTATAATTAGTTTTATATATGTTAACTGTTATCTGTCCTATATATAACGAGGAAAAATACATAGCACAATTCCTCGATTCACTCCTAGAGCAGGATTATCCAAAGGATGACTTGGAGATTCTGCTAGTAGATGGTATGAGTAAAGACAAAACTAGAGATGTAGTGGCGAACTATACTGCACAATACCCCTTTATACGTCTGATTGATAATCCTGATAAGATTGTGCCTTATGCTATGAATAGGGGCATAGAGGGAGCAAAAGGTGATGTTATCATCCGTCTGGATGCACATGCCTCGTACCAGCCGGATTACTTTTCTGTGCTGGTTAATGGGTTGAAACGACTTCATGCAGACAATGTGGGTACTGTTTGTAAGACAGACGTCCTGAATAAAACACCCAAGACGCTCGCTATACGCGAGGTGTTGGGAAATAAGTTCGGTGTAGGAAACTCTACATTCCGAACAGGAATTGACCATGAACAGGAGGCAGAAACTGTGCCTTTCGGATGTTGGCCTAAAGAGGTCTTTGACAAGTATGGGAAATATGACGTAAGATTAGTACGCAATCAGGATATTGAACTGAATAAACGTATCCTCCGTGGTGGTGGTAAGATCTATATTCTTCCAGATACCTATTGCACCTATCTTGCTCGCGAAACATGGAAGGCATTGGCAAAGAATAACTATGGTAACGGTAAGTGGAACATTCTGACGGTTTATTATACCAAGATGGTCTCGTCGTTGTCTATAAGGCATTTTATACCCCTGTTGTTCTTGCTGTCTTTGATTGTACCATTACTATTAGGATTGGTATGGTGGCCATTCGCTTTGGTGTCTGCTGCATCTTTGTTGGCATACACAGGACTGCTATCTGCAGTTAGTTTGAAGTTGGCTATCACCAAGAAACTGAATTTTTTCTATCTGCTTATCACGTTCTTTGTGTTGCATCTTTCATACGGATGGGGAAGCCTGATGGGAATTGTAAAGTTGCTCTTTTTAAGAGGTTAAATGATAATGTCAAAAGGAACAAGCGTCTTTTTCTCTTTGCTTAATGCAGGACTGTGGGACGTAAACTCGGATATGCGGGTAGACGGAACCACGGAATGGAATTATATATATCGTTTGGCGCAAGATCAGTCGGTTCAGGGGCTTTTACTACAAGGCATTGAAAAACTAAAAGCAAAGGGCATAGAGCTAAGTGTGCCCCAGGTTCTGTTACTACAGTGGATTGGTGAGGTGCAGATGATTGAGCAGCGGAATAAGGCAATGAATGCTTTTGTTGTTGAGCTGATTGAGAAGTTGCGGAAAAATGATGCAGATGCGTTACTCGTGAAAGGGCAAGGGGTTGCGCAGTGTTATGAGAAGCCGCTATGGAGATGCTCCGGTGATGTTGACCTGTTCTTGAGCGATAGCAATTATGAGATCGCGAAGAGAGTTTTGGTGCCATTGGCTTCTGAGGTAGAAACGGAGTATGTAGGTTCTAAGCATTTGGGAATGACCATCGATGGATGGGGGGTGGAGTTACATGGGCATTTGTATAGTGGATTGTCATCCAGAGTAGAAAGAGAATTGGATTCGTTGCTATATGAAACTTTCTATAGTGGACAGGTACGTTTTTGGATGAACGGGCAGACGCAGATATTCCTTCTAAAAGCAGAGAATGATGCATTCTATGTATTTACGCATATACTTCAGCATTTCTACAAAGAGGGCGTGGGCTTGCGGCAGATTTGTGACTGGTGCAGGTTATTGTGGACTTATAAGGATTCATTGAACAGTGAGTTGCTCGAGAAACGAATTAGACGAGCAGGTCTGATGTCGGAGTGGAAGGCTTTCGGGGCTCTGGCGATAGAATACCTTGGATTTCCGAAGGATGCTATGCCGCTCCTCGATGTAAGAAGTAAGAAGGAAGATGTAAGATGGAGGAAGAAGGCGGATAGGATAATGGAGTTTATACTGAAGTCTGGCAATATGGGGCACAATCGAGATATGAGTCATTTCAGCAAGTATCCTTATCTCATAAGAAAGTGTGTCTCCATGGGTAGGCGAATCGGTGACTTGATAAATCACGCAAGGATATTCCCGCTGGACTCATTAAGGTTCTTCCCAAGGATTATGTGGAATGGAATGAGGAGTGCAGTGAGAGGCGAAGGGTGACTTGCGATGGAAGATGTCAGATAGATGAAGTAAGATGAAGATAATCGACCAATCATTATTGAATAAGGTGTCTTCTGAGGCGAAGGAATCACCTCGGTTGCGGATGAATTACAACTTCCATCAATCACTGGATGATAAGTGCCATCGGTTCCTCAATGCTGTGGAGCCAGGAACTAACAGATGGCAGGGGGACAGGTCATTGACATCAGATAGATAAAGGGTACAAGTTTAATGTTATCAAAATCACAAATACAAATATATGCCAAGGCAGTCGCGTAAAGTCTCTGGAACAGGTATCCACCATGTGATGATGCGAGGGATAAATCATCAGAATATTTTTGAAGATCCAGAGGACGAACGAGGAACGGGGGGACGGGTACCTGTTCTACGAGAACGAGAAATTTGAGTCTTCAATAATCTATATTAGGTAATGCCAAGACAGGCTAGGGAATCATCAGGAACAGGGATTTATCACGTGATGATGCGTGGTATAAATCACCAGAATATTTTTGAGGATCAAGAGGACTATTACCAGTTTCTCAAGACCTTGGACATGATGGCTCTGTCGTATGAGCCTGATGGTACCCCCTCTGGAAGGAACTATATCCTTTATGCTTACTGTCTGATGACGAATCATATCCATCTGCTTATTCGTGAACGTGAGGATACAATAGGTATGGCAATCAAAAGAATAGCTTCCTCTTATGTGTACTATTATAACCATAAGTATTCAAGAGACGGGCATCTCTTCCGTGAGCGGTTTAAGAGTGAACCTGTGAATGATATTGCTTATTTTGTAACGCTTCTCAGGTATATACACCAAAACCCTGTGCTATGAGTTCAGTAGTTGGGATGAGTACATTGATAAGAATAGTACGTTGTTCCCTTTATGTGACACTCGCACTGTTTTGAACCGAATACCCTTTGAGGAGTTGAATGAACTTGTAAATGAGCCTTTGTCTGATGATATTGTTTGCCTTGATATAGAGGATGCTTCGAAAGGACGTCCTTCGGATGATCAGGTTATGATGCTGATCAAAGAAAAGACTGGCGCAACGAATAGCAGCGCATTTCAACAATTGCCTGCAGATATAAAGAAGTCTGTATTAATAGAATTGAAGGGTAAAAGGGCTTCTCTGCGTCAATTGGAGAGATTGACAGGAATCAGTAAAACCATGATTTATCGCATGTGATGAAACAGGAACCCGTCCCGGTGGTTCTTGAAACTCTATCCGGATGCAGACAATCGACCAGACCAGGCATATTACTTGACAGAAAAAGGGTTGCAATTGTGGTTGGAACTAAAATAATTGAAAACTATGATATTGAAATTTTTGTTTGACAGGGTGGTAGCCCTGATAGGATTGCTGTTCCTGTGGCCGGTGCTGCTGATAGTGGCCATTATGGTGAAGATGAAAATGCCGGGCGGACCTGCATTCTTTGTGCAGAAACGTGTGGGTAAGGATGGCAAGCTATTCAAGTGCCATAAGTTCAGAACTATGACCGTTAAGCATAATGGTTCGACGGTTTCTGTAGCTGGTGATTCTAGAATTACACCTCTTGGAGCTAAATTAAGACACTGGAAGCTAGATGAACTTCCGGGGCTATGGGATGTGTTGATTGGCAACATGAGCTTTGTGGGTCCTCGTCCTGATGTACCAGGATATGCAGATAAGCTGCAAGGTGATGACCGTGACGTGCTGAAACTTCGCCCCGGCATCACTGGGCCAGCTACACTGAAGTATAGATTGGAAGACGAGATGCTGGCTGATGTAAGAAAGCTGATGTCTGAGGGCAGATGTCTTCCACAAGAGCAGATTGACAAAATGCCCGATCAGGAATTGGCGGTGTGGTATAATGACAATGTGATATACCCCGACAAGGTGCGTCTGAACTGTTATTACTACAGGCATTATTCTTTCATCAAGGATATACAGATGATTCTGTGTACGGTGCTTGGGAAGAATATGAAGTATGCTGGGGAAGAAATATGATAGTTTAGAGATTAGAGTGTAGAGTTTAGAGGCAGTTAAAAGCTAATGGTTATTACAAAGGAGATATTAGATGAATTGACGGCCAAGGCCAAGGAGAACCCGAGGTTGCGTTGTAATCTGGATATGCGCAATAGTGCAGACGACCAGTCGCAACGGATGCTGAATGCGTTGGAGCTAGGGACGGTGATGCCTATACACAGACATAAGGGCTCTTCTGAGACATGTATCTGCATTCGTGGGCATTTTGAGGAGTATTTCTATGATGAGCAAGGCAACCTCACTGATACCATTGATATGGTGCCGGGAGGAGTGGTGCTGAATATCGAGAAAGGGCAGTGGCATAGCTTGAAGTGCTTGGAATCAGGAACAATACTATTCGAGGCGAAGGATGGTCCTTATCATCCGCTGGAGGAGGATGAGGTGATGAATGTGCCGAAGGATGTGCTACGCTAAATTAACGAAAAGAAAAAAATAATACAGGTTATTCTAAATAATTAGGCATGCAGATATACTATTGGTTTTTGTTTGTCATAGTCATTATTATAGTGTCAATTCCGACATTAATTGTCATTGCTCAGGTTAGTGATGAAAAAGATGAAGCTGGTTCTTCCAGCTACTTAACCCTTATCACATGTGTTTTATCTGGTCTGATACCTATTGTAGGAAATCAAGTTGTAACTTCTTCTACCACTTCCTTAATATGGAAAATTGTATTACTCCTAAATTTAATAGTTGGTTTTGCATGTTGTATTAGATTCGGGAAAAGAAACAAACATTTCTGGGCTGGTTTTATATTGACATTGGCATTAACTATATTGCCATATGTGATTTATGGCGAAATAGTACCTACAGAGAAGAGTGTTATACCGCAGTATTTTGACTCACATTTCCCTATGATCTTTTTGACTTTTTGGGGGCCTCTGTTCTTGTTCGGTATCTTATTCGGATATGTCATTGCACCAAAATACAAGAATTATGTTAGTCCATGGAGGAACCATGTGATGAATGATTTCGCCATAAACAACTATAGCGTATCAGAATCATTTACTCGTATGCTGAAAGAGCAGGAAGTGAACATGAGAAATCAGATGAAAGCAATTAATGCTCTTGTAGAACAAATCCAAATGCAGGCGCTACTAGCTAAGTATCCTAAGGGTGAGTATAAAGTTGATTCGAAAGTTGGTGCTCTTCTTTCTCGTCTAATAGATGATGTTGCAATTTTAAAAAGTCATGCAAGTCAATATGAAGTCAATGAAATAAATATTGATCAAGAAATGTTAGTCCGGGAGTTAACCCATTTTATTGCGACCCCTCTGGCTACGATTGATGCATCATGCAAGGCTTTACAGAGCTTACCATTGAAAGGGAAAGAACATGCTAAACTGGTTGATAATTTCGATCGTATTGTATCTGCTGTAAATATTTGTAACGGTATATTATCTACATATAGGGAAATCTTTGCAGGTGGAAAGATTGAGGAAGGTCAACGGTTATCGGAATTGATTAGGTCTTCGTTTGATGTGTATACGTCTAATGTGGGAAAAAATCTTAAATTAAACATGAAGGTAAATGACAGTCATAAGAAGGTTTCAAATTATTATATTATGTCGATGATTTTACCTCTCGTTTCAAATGCTGTGGTCGCAGCAAAGCCTAATAGCTCGATAGAAATTATGGAGACTGATGGATTGATACGTATTTCAAATACATATATCGGTGAATTAAATGTGTCGAATTTTGAAAAAGATGGTTATTCTTCGAAAGGGGACAATCATCGAGGAATGGGGCTTTTTACTGTTCGCCATTTGTTGGCAAGAAGAAAGCTTGGTAATTTGAATTATTATTTGAAAGAGAATAGGATTTATTTTGAAGTTCCAATAACAACATCTAGTAATGAGCAAGTTAGAGAATCCTGAAATTTTGGTGGTAGATGATGATTTAGAGGCTGCGCAGGCTTTTGCAGACTTGTTGATGGCTAAAATCAAAATTGGCGCCATCGCTGAGTGTGATCCTAAAAAGGTGTTGCAACATGTAAGACAAAACGAGATAAAAGTCGTAGTGCTTGATCAGCGTATGCCTCAAATAAGTGGTACTGATTTGTATAGGGATATTCGGAAGGAAAATCCGTATATTAAGGCTGTGATGTTGACAGGTGAGGCTGATCGTGAGGAGGTGGCTGAAGCCATGGGACAACTGCATTATGCAGCATATTTGGAAAAGCGCGATTTAGATAGCCTTCATAAGAAGGTGGTTCTAGCATATTCTAAGTATGAGGAGGCGATGGAACTTCAAAAAGAAAACAGATGTCATAAGCGGCTATGGATATTCAATCCTCTCAAAAATCGTTTCTTTACGCAAAAGATGGATATTTTGTCGATAGAATGTGTAAACGATAATCTTACATTTCCTAATAACTGGAGAACTAACTTTATTCTGGATGCGGATGAACGCGAACAAGAGGATACATATGAATTTGAGGATGAAATAATTGTCACAGCTGGTTCTGATATTAAGATGACATCAAAATTCACGGGTGCCTTAAGTATTCTACCAACTTTCAAGTCCGAAATAGATGCTGCAATAACAGAATCATATAACTTGAACCGTCGATTGAAAAAGCGCGCAACAAAGAAAGTCAAGAATACGTATCGCCTTCAAGACCATGCAGAGACTGGTAAAATAGTTGTTAAGAAGATATTCGAATCATGTCCAGTATATTCTCAGTATCATATCCTTCTAAGAAAGATATGTAGGTTTTGCAAGTCGGTTCAAATTATGCCAATGACGGTATATAAGAGGCTGCATAAGGAGGCTACAAAGGTAACAATCTACTATACCGATGGCACTTCCGATGTAATTGATACAGGTTTTGTGTCTTTGTAAGTTACCTAAAGTGACAGAAACATCACCATTTCCAGAAGTGGGGAAGACTGTACAAGCATGTGAACCAATGGAAAAATGGCAAATAGCAATTATTCCATTGGAGAATTGATGGAGGCGGTGAAGGCCTTGAGTGACAGGGGGGCAGGTTCCTCGTCACGCGGATAAACCTTTCCCAAGGACAATCATCATGAAGGATGAGGCTGCCTTGTTGATGCCTCGCCTGTTGTCGGAGGGTATTCATACGCAGATATATGAGCAGTACAAGCAGATCTGTGAGGTGACTAAGAAGCTCAATGAGTTTCTTGACAATTTGGACAATAACAACGAGAAACTTTTGGATTTGTGATGGTGTGACTGTGTTAGAGGGTGTAAATTATACCTTTTCGGGTATAATTTTGATAAAAATATTTAAAAATATACCCGATATGATATAATTTCATGTGATATTATGTATTTTTGTACCCGAAAAGGTATAATAGAGTATGGCTTTATCGGAATATTTAAAGGAAAAACGTAAGAAAAACGGGCTCTCGCAGGTGGAAATGGCTGAGAGGGCCGGTGTGGGGCTCAGGTTCGTCCGGGACCTGGAACAAGGTAAGCAGACATTACGAATGGACAAGGTTAACGATGTGCTGGCTTTGTTTGGAGAGTGTTTGGGACCTGTAAAGACTAAATAAAGTATGAAGCAGGCTGGTATCTATGTGAATGATGTTTTCTGTGGCATCCTGAGAGAAGACGAAGAGGGATTCCACTTTGCTTATGATGAGGACTATCTTACACGTAAGGATGCTGTTGCAGTGAGTCCTACAATGCCATTGACGGAACATCGGTATGACAAGGAGATGATGTTCCCAGTATTTGATGGACTGATTCCAGAAGGATGGCTGCTGGATATTGCATCGGAATCATGGAAAATTGATCGGCGTGACAGGATGTCGCTATTGATGGCTTGTTGCAAGGATTGTATTGGAAACATCAGCGTAAAACCATTAAGTGATGAGTAAGTGTTTGTTTTGTTACCAGGAACTAGAAGAGGGACTGACAGACTTTCACCCAGAATGTGCGCGAAAAGTGTTCGGTAGCGACAAAGTTCCTGTGCTGCCATACACGCGAGATAATATGTCGGAATTGGCTAGAAGGGTAATTCGCTCCAGTGCATCAGTTACGGGCGTACAGGCGAAAATGTCACTGGACGTAAATCGTGGCGGTAAGCATGAACCGTCAAAATTTACTATCGTAGGACTTTGGGGTAAGTATATCTTTAAGCCGCAAAGTGTGAAGTATCCCTTTTTGCCGGAATTGGAAGACCTGACAATGAAGATGGCTGAGGCTGCTCGCATTCGTACTGCTAAGCATTCTCTCATCAGACTGGCTGATGGTGAGTTGGGGTATCTGACCTTAAGGATGGATCGCGGACGGAAGGGGGAGAAGATCTCGATGCTGGATATGTGTCAGTTAACTAATAGACTTACAGAGCATAAGTATTATGGTACCTATCCTCAGTTGGCTGATGTCGTCAAGAAGTATTCATCGGTTCCAATGCTGGATGTACAGCGATTCTGGGAGGTTGTGCTGTTCTCATGGATAACTGGCAATTCGGATATGCACTGCAAGAATTTCTCGTTGATAGATACGGGAAATGGTGAGTATGCCCTGGCTCATGCGTATGACTTATTGGCGGTATTGTTAGCCGACCCCAAAGATGAAGAAGAGATGGCAATGAGTTTTTCGGTAGGTGGCAAAAAGAATGGATTCAACCGTGAAACTTTTATAACTGCTTTTACTCAGAGTGGCATTCCTGCTTCGGTAGCGGAGAAAATAATTGAGCGAATGAAGGGATATCTGCCCAAGTGGGAAGAACTTATCAACCTGTCGTTCCTGCCAGAGAAAATGAAGGAGGAGTATATGCTTTTACTTCGCAGGAGAATAGAACGGCTATAGGGTGAAAAGATAGTTGAAAAACAAATAAATAAAATATATTATGTCTGAAAGAAAAAGAATCTATTTGTGCTTGGCACACATGAGTGACGAAGGTATAGAACAAAAGTATATTAAGGAAGCATTTGATACAAACTGGGTGGTGCCCTTAGGACCGAATGTGAATGGGTTTGAGAAAGACTTGGAGGAGTTTGTAAACTCCGGTTCAGGGTTCACGGTTCAGGGTTCACGGTTGGAAAAGCGCGTTGTCGCTTTATCGGCTGGTACGGCTGCGGTGCATTTGGGATTGCTGAACTGTGGTGTGAAGCCTGGCGATGAGGTGTTGGTGCAGAGCTTTACATTCTGTGCAAGTTCTCACCCAATTACATATCTAGGTGCTACACCTGTGTTCATTGACTCGGAGCGCGAGACATGGAACATGGATCCAGAGCTTTTGGAAGAAGCAATTAAGGACCGTATCGCTAAGACGGGTAAGAAACCGAAGGCTATCGTGCCGGTGGCTCTCTATGGTATGCCTTACAAGATTGACCAGATTATGGCTATCGCCAACAAGTATGGCATTCCTGTAGTAGAAGATGCTGCTGAGGGTTTCGGTTCTAAGTTTAAAGGTCAGGTGCTTGGTACGTTTGGTAAGTATGGTGTGCTGTCGTTCAACGGTAACAAGATGATTACCACCTCTGGTGGTGGTGCTTTGATTACTGAGAACGAGGACGAGTGGCGTGAGATAATGATGTACGCCACGCAGTATCGCGAGAGCTATCCGTATTATCAGCATGAGAAGATTGGTTACAATTACCGCATGAGTAATATCTGCGCTGGTATTGGTCGCGGCCAGATGACTGTGGTGAATGATCACATTGCGCACCACAAGCATGTGCAGGCTCTGTACGAGGAGCTGCTGAAGGATGTGAAGGGCATAACTGTTCACAGCCAGCCAACATCGGGTGAGTATGATTCGAACTATTGGTTGTGCACCATTACCCTTGACCCCTCATTGAAAATCAAGGGTCAAGAGAATGCGTATAAGACTATTGTTACGGGTGCTGTTGGTGGTGCCGCCGGCGTGATACATGCAGCATCGTCAGCCACAACGGATTGTCAGCCTAATGACAACGTGGAGGCATTGCGCGTATTCATGGATCAGGCTCAGATTGAGGCACGTCCCGTATGGAAGCCCATGCACAAGCAGCCCGTTTACAAGAATGCACCAGCATACGTGAATGGCGTAAGTGAGGAGATATTCAAGATCGGCATGTGTCTGCCTGCTGGTCCGTATGTAAGCGATGATGACGTGAAGTACATCGTGGAGAGTATTAAGGAAGCGATAGTTGGATGAAGGTGCTGAAAGCTTTGTGGCAGTTTTGCTCATTCTTGTTTGTACCTCAATGGGGTCACAAGAGATGTAATAGGTAAAATGTCTGATAGAAGACACATAGATAAGTCGGTCATGGAACTATTGGTTTGAAAGAGAATTCGAGCTTTCTTGCGCTCCTTTCTGTGCTCAGGCGCTACGCAGAGGTCTCGCTTCGCTAGTCGAAGTAATCGACTAAGTCGCTTGGTTAACCCAAGAACTTCCAATGGTGATATGGCCGCTTGTCATTTATGGTTCATGGTTCATGGTTCATGGTTAAGGGTCCACTTTTGGTTCATGGTTCAGGGTTCTTTGCAGAGCAAAGCGGCAGAGCCGAGCGAATAGGAACGGGGGGACAGGTACATGTTCCGCAACAATAGGAGTTGGCTAAAATATTGGTAAAGTAATGTCAAGACAGGCGAGACAAACATCAGGCACTGGTATATATCACGTAATGATGCGTGGTATTAATCATCAAAATATCTTTGAGGATCAAGAGGACTATTACCAGTTTCTCAAGACCTTGGACATGATGGCTCTGTCGTATGAGCCTGATGGTACCCCCTCTGGAAGAAACTATATCCTTTATGCTTACTGTCTGATGACGAATCATATCCACCTGCTCATCCGTGAACGAGATGATAAGATAGGTATGGCCATAAAAAGAATAGCTTCCTCCTATGTATACTATTATAATCACAAGTATTCAAGAGACGGCCATTTATTCCGCGAGCGTTATAAAAGTGAGCCAGTGAATGATATGGCTTATTTCGTGACGCTCCTGAGATATATTCACCAAAACCCTGTTAAGGCAGGTATGGTGGCAGAGGTGAAGGATTATGAGTTCAGTAGTTGGGATGAGTACATTGATAAGAATAGTACGTTGTTCCCTTTATGTGACACTCGCACTGTTTTGAGCCGGATACAATTTGATAAGTTGAATGAACTTGTGAATGAGCCTTTGTCTGCTGATATTGTTTGCCTTGATATAGAGGATGCTTCGAAAGGACGTCCTTCGGATGATCAGGTTATGATGCTGATCAAAGAAAAGACTGGTGCAACGAATAGCAGCGCTTTTCAACATTTGCCTGCAGATATAAAGAAGTCTCTGTTAATAGAATTGAAGGGTAAAAGAGCATCATTGCGTCAATTGGAGAGATTGACAGGAATCAGTAAAAGCATGATTTATCGCATGTGATGAAACAGGAACCCGTCCCGGTGGTTCCCCGGTGGTTCCGAAAGCCCAAAGTAATATGAGAAATATGCATTTTACAAGAAACTACCAAGATTTTGTTGATGGTTGTGGAGAACTGAATTATCATGAAATCTACGAAATGTCACAGGTGGCGCAAGGGCATGACATGATTAGTGGTTTCTTTAAACGACAGGAAGCTAACGGAGATACTGATGACATTATTATTGGCTATGAGCCAACAGATACTTATATCAGATTAACCCCTAAACAGGCGGCATATTTCCCCAAATGGATTGAAGAACACTTGATGAATGATATGGATGCGGACTCGTGGTATGGGTTCCAATATGCCATTGACCATGATAGATAATGTAAAATAATAAAGAAATGAAGGCAGAGCAGGCAATTCAAGATATAAGAATTTATTTGAGTAGCATTATCCCTGACACAGATGGAGAAGCTACCTCGGTGGATTTGGCACAACGCTTAATAGAGGTGTTCTTTGTTGAAGACCCCACGATTCATGTGAAACACGACATTGAAGTGCTGTTTTGCTTTTCGTTTTATTTGAGCAAAGACAGCGAATTCAAATTTACGAGGACCTATTTGAATGAGAAGTCGGGAGCTTATTTTAAATGCGTTACAGAGGCAAGGGAGGCGTTCCGAGTGATGATGATACACCTTAATAGAATGATTAAAAACATGGGAATGGACCTGATTGGCTACCGTCTGGTGTATAATGACTTGTTTTCATTCAAATACGAGAAAGACAAGGATAGATGGGTAGCAAGGTTGTTGTACGGAAATCTGGAGAATCTCATTTCTATGAAAAAAAAGGTGTTTCAGGTTTATAAAGATACTTCTCGTAATCTATCTACACTTATCTATACAAGTGAGTTTACTGAGAAGACAAAGGGTGACAGAGAAAACTTAAAGTACATCCTATAAAACAGTGTAGAAATGAATAAAATAGGGCTGAAGGATTTAATATTATCTCCGAGGAACATATATAATGCCATATATGCCTTGAGGTCGTATGTTTTTGAAAAAGGGCTGATGACGGAAAGCGATGTGGTTCTATATCGGGCTATGTCGGACAGGTTTGACTTTGACACGATTAGTAAGGAAATAGTAATTTGTCAAAATAGGATAAATGAACTGCTTACTTCTGACAGACTCTTTGATGTACAGGTTTTCTTTAAGCTTAAGAAGTATAAGGAAGATACTGATAAATATGAGTTCCGCCCTATACACACAGCTTCGTTGACGGATCAGATTTGCATGGTGAGCATGTTGATGCCGCTGATGTTTAACGATACGAGTGGCGAAAGGAAGCTATCTGAAATATCGAAACTGATACCGCATAATTTCTATGGAAATCTGCCATCGCTGAAAGTTGAAGAGATATTTGAGAGGTGGCAGCGGAAGTATAAGTGCTATTCTGATGAGATAGTGAAGAAAAGCCGCGAGTTCAAGGAAACGAAGCAGTATCAATATGACGTAAACCTTGATTTGAAAGACTTCTTTCCAAGTATAGACCCTGCATACATATTCAACCTTGTCAAGAAGGAATTGAAACTTGTAATCGAAGAAAGTGATTATGAGATGCTGGGGAAAGTGCTTACCAAATTGCTATATTTCCATATTGACAAAGAGAACTTAAAAGGATGGGAACTGGATTACTACAAAAAAGACATAGAGCCTGAAAAGTATGACCAGTTGATGAACAGGGGTATTGCTCAAGGCCTGCCACAAGCCTACTTCTTTGGAAATCTCATGATGCTGGACATTTCGCAGGAAGTAAGTAAGGTGTTCCCTGGTGAGGCTTACTACTATGTGGATGACTCTGTAGTATTCACAAATGACGTAAAAAGTGAGACAGACTTCAACAGTAAAATAAGAAGACTGAACAAAAGGCTCGCAGAACTACATGAAGAGATTCCAAGGAATGAGGTGTTGTGTCATTTGAATGACAATGACCGTAAAATTCAGGAATCACTTTTATACAGACCACAATACCATGAAGCAGGGAAGAGTTTCTATGTGGAAGTGGAAGATTCGTACAGTGGCTCAGGTGGACTTCAATATATTGCAAGACAAGTTTCGCTGGCTGCAGTTTTTTCAAATAATACTGATGAAATTGACGACCAAATATCGAAGGACAAACTCCGAGCTATACTCGAAGTGATAGATAACGAACTGGAAAAGGAAAGGAAGAAAGTTGAGAAAGGAACTGATGAGAGTAAATTGAAATTGATAAAGCGCCATCGACGTTTCTTCCTATATCGTTATCGCCTTTTACAATTAAGAGAAAACGGTGAGGTAAGTGACGATTATCTCAATTCTTTTATAGGAAGATACCAGTTTAATGCTGAAAAAATCAACGGTGGGAAGCTGACAGAAACCCTTGACGAAGAAATATTCCAAGCCGAGAGCAGATTGATTGTGAATTGGGCAAATGAAAAACTGGCACAAAACTTTATTGAAAGCGTGACAATGTTTGAACTTAAAATAGCAGTTCAGAATGGCCGAGCCACCAATCACATGTACTACAATAAAGATTTACGTGGTGCACTTTTGATAAAACGGAGTGACGCAAATGCCTATGCAAGCCTTGATAGATGGTGCAAGAAAACTTATGCCAGTTACAGATATTCAAAGCCAGAAAACCAGCAGCGTGAGATAGAAAATTTTCTAAAAGGATGGAAGAATCGTTGGATACTTAGAGAACCATTTTTCCCCCTGTATACTGAATTCGCCATGAGGAACTCTGAGGAGTTTGTTAGAATGGTGATGAATGCATTTTTCTCCACATTGTTTGTGGTTGACATAACCGACCGCCATCATTTCAGCAAGAATAACAACCGCACCATCAAATATGAAGAACTCAGGATTTTAGCATATTTGCGTAACCATCAATTCAACAAGGTAGAGTTTGAGCGTTTTGTATATGACGTGCAGAAATCGGACAACAGAATGGAAAAGTCGGATATTGACATGGCTTTGATGGATGTGTTGCATGTGCTTATCACAACAGTAAAAAAGCCGCAATATGTTGACCATCTGATTCAGACCCACCGTTTGGTGAATGGTTTATGGAAAAACGGTAGTAAGTTCCTGAATGCTTATACACTACACAATGAGGAACATGCTATCACACTGATGAAGCAGAGTATAAAGCTGATGAAAGTGATAGACTACATCGGTATTAAGCAAGATGACTATTACATACTTTTCTTGGCCTGTTACCTGCATGACATCAGTATGGTGATACATCCTAATATTATGGATTTTAACCATGGAGATGTCGCATCTGAGAAGATAGTCAGTAAGACAATGGCCAACTTCCTTCGACTTGATAAAAGATATGCGAAGTCCTATCACGACAAATTTAGGAATCTGTTGATAGATGTGTTTACCGATGTATATGACTATTTTGAGAACGAGAAACGAAGCAAACATCCAAAGGATAGCGCTATGTATATCAGACAACAACACAGCGGCTTCCTGCGTTATATAGAAAAGTCAATTCTTGAGATTGTTGCTAGTGTATCAGAGAGTCACGGTTATGACTCGGTAGAAGTGTATGGATTGAAGTCGGCTGCCAAGGATGAACTATACAGTGTGAAGTATATGATGATTCTTATCCGATTGGCAGATTTGATGGATATGACAAGTGCCAGGGTGAACTATTACCGTCTGAGACAGAATTTAGATAATTTGTCTAAGGTCTCCAAATTCCATTGGATTTCGCATCTGATAACCGATGAAGCCTATATTACAGCCCAGTATGAAGTAGACAAGAATAAGAGGCTGAATCAACAGCCTATTACAGAGACTATTCAAATAGTGATTAAACTCAACGTAGACTATTCGGCAGTGATAAAACCTAAAGATGTCTGTAAAGGTTGTCAAGCTAGTCATCAGATTGCGCTTGCTAGTAAGAATATGCGAGGCTACCGTCAGACAATATTGGAAATAGGTGAAAAAGACCAGGAATGTAGTTGCTATACTGGAGGTAACTGCCCTATTATCTGCGCATGGATGGCTAACAAGAACTATTACCTGCGTAATGAATTGGTGGAATTAAAAAGGTATTTGAATCAAGCCAACTCAAAGATGTTCAATACGAAAGTGGAATTGGTATTGCAATATCAAGATACTGGCAATTTGCTTGATAATGATATGTTTGATGCGGTGTATAGCTATTTGACGGATAAATAAGTATAGAAGTAGATATGGAAGGGTGGGCGCAAGTAAATAAAGACATATCAGCGAGAGTTCGCATATTCCTTGATGATGTAGTTGCTGGAAATGTAAACGAAGAGGTTTTGCGAAAGCACAAGATACCGCAAGTGTACCTTGATGTATGCAGAAACCCCAACCACCCTTCGTGTCAGAAATTTCAAAGTAGACTTTTTGAATACCTTATGCGGCACATAGGGTATTATGCGAATATCAATAAACCTGAGAAGCTTAAAGATATTTGGGATAATTTAGAAGAATTGTTGTCTTTGCCAAAGGATGACGATGACCAGGAGGAATTGTATATGCCAAGAATTGTTTTGGGGCTGACAAATGTTTTGAACAGAATTGAGAGGCTTAACGGTGCTCATGCGATAGATTTTGCAGAAAAAACATTAGTTCAAAACGTTCAATTCGGCAAAGGAGAGCGCTGTTTCCAATTGAGTTATGAAAAAGACCCTCGAATAAGTGTTTCTTTTGAAGACTTCTCAACACCAGCTTCGAAGTTACAGATAGATGGAGAGGATTTTGAAGTTCCTGAGAATGGCGGTCATCTGAGTTCGCATACGATGCGTGTTATACAACCTGACGAGGTGACCATTCAGTTTGATAAATTCCATCATAGCTGTTTAAATCCAGATAAGCCATATTATTTCAGATATATCACTGAGGTTAATACAAAAGATGATTTGTTGAGGACGTTTGAGGGCAGTTACATTGATATTGACGGTAAAGACATTTTTGCTATTGATACCATGGTAGATGGTGTACAATTGCTTCTTTACTATTATCAATACAAAGACAAACGCTATCTGATAATAGAGTACGAAAAATCCATTACGGCCAAGGGAATGAGTGACTTGTGTTTCTCTGCACTTGTTGCATTTGGGATGATTACAACCACTGTTCACTTGAAAGAATGCTGGATGGCTGCGTATGAAGGTGATGACAAGCTGGAGAATACTGGGATGTTCTATCAGTCGTTGGCTCCGACTGTAAAATGCGACTATTGGATATTTACCACAAATGTTTATCCTTCTCTGGTGCATATTGCAAAGAATATAGACCCAGCGAAGGGCGAAAATAGAGCATGTGAGTTAATTGGCAAACTGGGACTGTCGAACGCATTGCCAAGCTTTCCAAGCGATGTGTTTGGAAGGTTGGTAGAGAATATGCGGAAGTATGAAGAGTTGCAACGAGGTATATTCATTATTTTGATGGGATCGAAGCTACATTTGGAGATTCAGGCAGCAACTTATTGTGTGGCATTAGAGGCAATATCGAACTTGGCACCCAAGATTATAAGTCAGAAAGAAGAGCATATCATAAACGATAAGAAGGCGTGGAAAAATGTAAAAAAGCGTTTGAACGCTCTGATAGCTGAACTCTGCGAACAAGAAGTAATCACAGAAAAAGAAAAGGCAGACATCAAGAAAAAGGTAGAGAGTATGAACAAGGCTTTTAATTCGGAGAAACTAAGAGCTTTGTTGGAGTATTATCATTATCCCTTGCGTCAGTTTGATGATTTGACGCTTTTTCTCAGAAATCTTTTGTTACATGGATCAATCAAATTTAAAGTCTTGAAGGGGAGGGAACCTGAGGACTATTTATTCGAATTGAGCATGAATCTTCATAAACTGTGCTGCGCCATAGCCCTGTTGATTTCAGGTTACAAAGGTTATATAGTCAATAACAGGAAACTGTATGATTATGCCAATAGCTATAAAGTGTTTATTAGGATTGGTGACAATGTGAAAGAAGATTATCCTGAATATAAGGAGCAGAAGACTTGGTGGGTAAGAGTATGTGATACCATGCTGTATTTGTGGCGGATGTGCTTTAAAATGAGAAGCCAGGAGTGATGGAGTTTTACTATTTACCCGAAGAACATAGGGCGATACATACTGCCTGCTTTGAGCTTGTTAGGCAAATCGAGGAGTTCATTGTGGGTGAAGATTATAAATTCCTGCAAATCACTAGAGCTGAATTTTCATTAGAAGATAAAGCTCGTCTGGATGAATGCGGAGACCTTTGGGACTTCTTGAAGAAATATAAGGAAGAACAGTTTTATACACTACTTAATAAACATCTGATATTGGGGTTGCTGAAAGATTTCTGTTACTTTATGCAGGAGTCAATGGATTGCTCTAATAAGATGAGGCTTGTTATTTCTTACGCATTACAGAGAAGACCTATTGTTGACAATCTGAAGATACTACTTAGGATTTTAATGGACGAGGCATTCTATGATAATTTTATCGAGAAGGATGTTTATGATCCTACCTATATGAAGGATGATGAGTTAAAGAGCCTGTTGAATAAGACTGATGAAATGCGGTTTTCTAAACCAATCACGGGTTCATTTATCTACGATTGTATTTTTGAGAAGACAAATCCAGGGTCAGTGATTAATCTTTCCAATAGGGCTATTCATCCAGTCACTACGAAACCTTGGAATAAAACGGGTGCGATGAACTGCAACTTTATGTTCACAACACCAGTGGACACGGCAGAATTGTGGAAGCATTATTACACTTATCTGCCAGCGATTCTCATGTTCTATTCGGAGTTGTTCAATTGTGCATTTTTTGGCTTGTTTAAGGCTGAGGTCAATATGGATCTGTATCCGAAAAGAATGGAGAAGTTGGCTAAGATAATGGAAATGGCTTTTTAAAAAAAGAGGTAAGACCTTTGTATAGGGCGTAATGAAAATAAATAATTCTATATGCTTCAATCTAGAATACAGAAACAAATACCGGAAAGGTTGTCTCATTATACAAATAAGGAGGCACTGAAAAATATTCTTTCTGACCAAGATGGGAACGGTATTTGCATGCGGGCTTTTTCCAACAAATGCAAGAATGATGATCAGGAGATTCGAATGGGCGAGTATATGCTCAATCGCATCTTAGAAGTTTTTTCTGGTGCTTCAATGCTGCAAAGATTTGGTGGATATGAGAATACGGCTTCTGTATCTTTCATGGAGGGTGACGTGAATCAACATATGCTTGATGAATATGGATATTATCGTTTGGAGTTTGATTTGAGAAATATAGGTGTAGGCGTTCTTACAGATGGCCTCATAGATTGTGAATATGTGGCAGAAAAGGAACTGGAGGAGTATGCAGATGAATATTGCAAGATGATTTGTGCAACGTACCAATCTATTCCTGATTTGCAAAAGAAATATGGAAAGATGTCGGCACCCCCTATTAATAATCTGATAGGGTTCATTATGATGGAACTTGACATCATGCAGAAAGTGTTTTGTTTGAAAGAGCAGAAATGGAGCGATGAAAGTGAGTGGAGGAAAGTGTTTTCGCTAAAACCTGATGATGCTAATGTTCAAGATTGCAATGGGAAACCTTATTTGAATTACTATCTTGATAAGAACCTGCTGACAGGTGTTACCGTATTCTATATGAATGGCGGTTTTGAGAGGGCACAAAAGGATGCTGATGAGATAAGGTGCTATATATCAGAGAGAGGCTATAAAGCAGATGTCATGGTTGAGCGGTTTGAGAAAGACATAAAGGTGAAAGTTAAGAAATAATAATAATCTAAAAGAAATGCAATGAAGTTGCGGTAAAATCGTTAATTTTGCATGTTGTCTTGTTCGCATTATTTGCTAATATTAAGCGAGAAGGCATATTTGTAAAAAGAAGTGGTCATGGATGCTAGAATATTGAGTTTAATACAACAGCAAGGTATGTTAAGTGTTCCGTTGTTGCATAGGCAAACTGCGGATAGGGAGCATTATGCCTTGTTGAACGGAGCAAGGAATAACCTATGTCTTGATGGTAATCTGTCGGAACAAAGTGAGTGGTATAGAAAGATGGCATGGTCATCTGGAAACAACATTTACATTGCATTTGATGGAGGCAAGTGCCATATTTTTCGTTTCGACCGACCTCAAATAGAAAGTTATGAAGAAAACTTGATATTCGACCATGCAAACAAATTCTTTGATTACTTGGGCAAAGGCACTGGTAATATCGAAAATAGTATTGTACCTTACGTTCTGAGGGCATACCGGCAGATACGTAATGAGATACGAACGGAAAATAGCGGGTTGGATTCTCTGAAAGCGTTACTCTATCTATTGGCGTTAAGTAGGGATGGCGAAAATTTGAATTTTGATGCTTGGGGAATGACTGCGCAAGATGGTAATATTGTCCAGATCATAGAGCGAAACAAATGGGATATGATAGCGGAGAATTTTATGAATGGTATAGTTTTTACAGATAAGAGACTAAAGCCAGACATTGATTTGATACTCCGCCATACCGCCGGAAAGCTTTTTGAAGAAGCCAACTATATTGCTTATTTGCCACCGCAGTTGAACTTGTTCCCAGATGAAAAAATTAAGTATAGCTATGAAACGACTCAGGATGGTGCCTATTTCACCCCAGCATTTGTGGCTCGATCGATTGTGGAGGAAGTTTTGATAAATCTGGATTTGGAAGGAAAAGAAAGCCTAACCATATTCGACCCAGCATGTGGAGCAAGCGGTTTCCTTACAGAGGTCTTGAGGCAACTTAAGAAAATTGGCTTTAACAAACCTATTAGGATTATTGGATGGGATAAAGCTGAAACGGCAGTGATGATGTCGCGCTTCGTGCTTAATTTCGAGAAACAGGAGTGGGGAGACAATTTGACTATAGATATACAGCAATGTGATTCACTTTCTGCCGAGAATGCTTGGCCTCGTGATGTGGATGTGTTACTGATGAACCCGCCATTCCTTTCATGGGATAGAATGAAAGATGTACCTCAATTGAGAGAACAAGTTCTTCAAATCCTGCCAGGAATAGGAAGGGCAAATTTGTCTGCTGCTTTCCTTGCTAAAGCTGTTGATTCTGTGGGAGAAAACGGTGTTCTTGGTGTTGTTGTACCCACACGTCTGCTCAACGACGAGAGCTATGTTATGCTAAGAAGGATTCTTAGTGAAAGTATGACATTGAAATTGGTAGGAGGATTAGGAAGCTATGTTTTCGAAAATGTTATGACCTACACAAGCATGTTGGTCGCAAAAAGGGAAAGAAACTCAGTAGGAATGACGACAGTATTGTGGACCAACAATGTGGCTGGAACTGCAAGTTTAGGTCTGAGAGCATTGCGAAAGCATCGTTATACTAATGCCGTAGTGGCAGAGAAGGACTATTCTGTTTATGAAACTCATATAGGCGAAGACCAAAGCTCTTGGAGGACGGACAATTACAGGAATTTGGAGTTGAAGCACAATATTGATTCAGCTATGCGCAGAGGTTCTCTAAAGAAATCATCAAAATTGTTTGATATATATTTGGGGGCCAGAACAGGTTTGAATAAGGTGTTTGTGGTGCCAGAAGAAATAGTTATGTCTTTACCAGAATCGGAACGCCTATATTTCAGACCGTCAATAGACAATTTGGCAATTGATACCGGACATTTATATAAGGCGAATTACTTGTTCTATCCACATACTAAAGGGCTGGAGCCGATACCTACAGAGGAAAGATTGCAGGAATTATTGCCAGAGACATATAGGAGAATTCTATTCCCCGCAAGAGAGAATCTAATGGCACGTACATCATTAAGGGGTAATCCACGTTGGTGGGAATTGTCTGAGCATCGCAGTTGGCAAGAGGAAAAAAAGCCAAAGTTCGTTTCAACAGAGTTCGGTCATGCAGGAAGTTTCGCAATAGATTATGAAGGTGACTACGTGGTGGAACGTGGCACGATGTGGGATTTGGGGAAGAAAGGCTGGAATCCAAGGATGAAGTATTTCGAAGCTTATCTTGCTATATTGAACTCGCCATATTTTAATGTTATATTAGGAATTTATGGTGAACAATTGGCAGGTGGCGATGTCTTTAAACTTGGAAAATCGTATGTAGGTAACTTGCCTTTGCCAGACCTGTCTATGCCTGTGTATGAGCGTTATATTCCAGAGCTGAGACGTTTTGCCCAATTAATGAAAGAGGATTTGTACTGGGATGCCGAGAGACTTGAGTCCTTGGTAAGAGAAATCTACTCTTATGGCGAATAACAAGATAAAACCAGACGCTCTTTTTAAGCAGCTCATTGCCATTGCATCAAAATTCGTTGAGAGCCATGATGTGTTAACAAAAGAACTTGTTGACAGGAATAAAGGTGTTTACGCATTGCGGAATACCGAGCATCCAATTATTATGGACGACAAACCTCAATTCTACTTAATGCAAGTTAAGAATAGTAATGGCCTATTCATTCATATTAGTGTGACTTTAAAACCTCCGTATGACAGAGCGTCATTGGAACAGAATCATGAATTTGAGGGTGTTAGCATACAGTTCCTCCAAGGCACTAAAAAATTGTTCTGTAGGGCAGAATGGGATGTGAAGAAAGAAAAGGAGAAGTTAGAACATCCACAACCTCATTGGCATTGGGGGTATGCAGAAGAAAAAGATTCAGAACGCTTTGTAGCACCAAATACAGCTCCTTTTATAGATGAGGGGACTGGGACGCAGGAATTACCCTCTGTTGATTTCAAAGAACTACATTATGCTATGTCAGCTAAATGGATTACGGAGGATACCATAGTAGAGGATTTTACTCCACAGCATTTGTTTGAGTGGATAAAGCGTTGTATAGGGAGCGTCGTTGACCAGTATAACTATCAGGTTAATAAGGCAAGTTTCGTGACTTCTCGATGGTGGTAGACGGATGGCCATAGGGGAGCTTATCTTTTCTGGTTGTTAAAAGTTTACGTAGGGGCAAGCCCCTGCGCTAAGATATATAGCCCCGATGGGGCATTCTAAAACTCGAAAAATAAAAAAACGATGATAGGAACATATTTGATTATTGCAGTGCTGCTGTTGGCAGCAGAGTTGATTTACTTTCGCATTGCGGATAAGTGCAATATCATCGACAAACCGAATGAGAGGAGTAGCCACTCGACGATTGTGTTAAGAGGGGGAGGCATTATATTTGCCATAAGTATGCTCGTATGGTACTTATGGCAAACGTTTCAAGTTCCAGGTTTCATGTTTCAGGAGTATTTGCCGTTCCTTGTGGGCTTGTTGATGGTGGCTGGGATCAGCTTTGTGGATGATATACACTCGTTGCCTGACTCATTGCGAATGGCGGTGCAGATTGTATCGATACTGCTGATGTTCTGGAGCATTAATCTCGGTTCAGGGGGCATGGTTCAAGGTGCATGGTTCTGGCAGGTGGTGATTGCGCTGGTGGCGCTGTTCTTCTGCGTGGGGGCTACCAATATCATTAACTTTATGGATGGTATCAATGGTATTACAGCAGGGTATGCGCTGGCGATGCTGGTTCCGCTGATGCTGTTAAATTCAGGTTCTTGCGTCCCGTTGGTAGCAAGCGAGCAGAGCTCGAGCGCAAGTGTTCAAGGCTTTATTGAGTCGAGCTATCTGATTGTGGCGATTATTGGGGTGCTGGTGTTTAGTCTGTTTAACTTCAGACCGAAGGGTAAGGCGAAGTGCTTTGCAGGTGATGTAGGTTCAATCGGTATTGCATTCATCATTCTGTTCGCTCTGGGCAAGCTGATGTTGGCGACGCAGGATGTGACATGGATTGTGTTCTTCCTGGTATATGGTATCGATGGAAGTATGACGATATTCCATCGCATTATGCTGCATGAGAACCTTGGGCAGGCACATCGTAAACATGCGTACCAACTGATGGCGAATGAGCTGAAGATGAGCCATGTGGTGGTTTCTTTACTGTATATGGCAATGCAGCTAGTGGTGAGTCTGGGATTTATCTATCTGTGTCCCAATACCATATTGGCGCATTGGATATATCTCGTTGCAGCTGCTTTGATTTTGGCAGTAGCATATGTTTTATTCAAGATGAAGTATTATCATTTGCATGTAGAATATTTGGCTTCGCTGAAGAAGTAATCTTAAATTTATAAATTGAGGGATATGAAGATTACACAAACAGTACTTGATGAACTTACAGCTAAGGCAAAGGAATCGCCAAGGCTTCGCATGAATCTTGACCTGCGCGATTCTGCGGAGGACACTTCTCAGAGGATGTTGAATGCGATAGAACCAGGTTCTCCATTACCAATTCATAGACATCAGAAGACCTCGGAAACTGTTGTTTGTTTACGAGGGAGGTTAGTGGAAGAGTTCTATGATGACTTAGAGAGGACTTGCACTGAGCGCATAGAACTATCGCCTAATGGCCCTGTCGTGGCTCTCAATATTCCAGCTGGGCAATGGCATACCGTACATGCATTGGAATCTGGTACTGTAATCCTGGAAATGAAGAACGGAAAGTATGAACCATTGTCAGATGTGGACATACTGAAATAAGATGACTATGGATGACATCGTATTACGTATTCGTGATCTGATAGAGAACGAAACAAGGTCATGCTCTATGGACTTCGGCTGCATTACTCCTCTTTATGTCTACAGGATGTTGGGAGGTGCAGTGAGCATGAAGGAAATATCCACAGCTATGGATGAGATAAAAAAGAATCAGTAATAGTTAAGGAAGATGGATTACCAATATCATATTTTTGCACCATATCGGGTTTGTCCATTGGGCGCACACGTTGATCATCAACATGGACTGGTTACAGGTTTTGCTATAGACAAAGGTGTTGACCTGTGGTTGGAATGGCAGGGGGACAGGTCATTGACATCAGATAGATAAAGGGTACAAGTTTAGTGTTATCAAAATCACAAATACAAATATATGCCAAGGCAGTCGCGTAAAGTCTCTGGAACAGGTATCCACCATGTGATGATGCGAGGGATAAATCATCAGAATATTTTTGAAGATCCAGAGGACTATTATCAATTTATTGCGACTCTTGATAGGATGCGTGTCCGTTATGATTATGAGGGCTCTCCTGTAGGAAGCAATTGCACCTATTACGCATACTGTCTAATGTCTAATCACTTCCATTTACTGATTCGTGAGCGAGAAGAAAGCGTAGGTGAAACCATCAAACGTATTGCTAGCTCTTACGTGTACTATTATAATAGGAAGTATGGTCGCGATGGTCATCTGTTTAAAGAGCGCTTCAAGTCAGAGCCAGTAAATGATATGTCTTACTTCACCACCTTGCTGCGCTATATCCATCAAAATCCAGTGAAGGCAGGTGTCGTTGAACACGTCAAAGACTATGAATACAGTAGCTGGGGTGAGTATGATGGGACTGTTGAACCAGTCTTTCAGATTTGCCATACGCAGGTGGTCTTGAATCGTATTCCCTTCACTGAGCTTGATGCCTGGGTAAATGAACCTTTGTCTGATGACGTTCATTGTTTGGATATTGAGGATGCCTCCCGAAAAAGACCTTCTGATGACCAGGTGTGGCAAATGATTATAGAGAAATCTGGCGTAACGAATGCCTCTGCTTTTCAGCAGTTGAACGAAGAGGTAAAGAGAGGTGTGCTGAGAGTCTTGAAGGAACAAGGCGCATCTCATCGACAGTTAGAACGATTGACGGGAATAGGACGCGGAATAATACAGAAGTTATAAAATGGTGTCGATGACCTGTCCCTGTGGCATGAATACGCATTGTCCTATCAAATACACCAATATTGAGTCGCTCTTCACCGTTGAATGTGCGAACCTCATAATGGTCGTAGAGATAAGACGCTATTCTTTCCAAATCGGTAGATTGGAGAGGAACCTTATCTATCTCAGCTAGCTGTTTCGTATATAGATAGATTTGAATGCGGTCTTCAATGCGTCCTGGTAGGAATAGAAAGTGCTGTCCTGTGGGGATGTCATAGAAGAATTCCTTCAACTTTTAGACTCGTTCACCGATGGCATCAAGCAGATGGAGCCTGTCCTTCAATTCCTGAGAGACTGTTTGCAGGTATTTAACAGTGTCTGCTTCAGGATTGCCGTTGATGAGCTCAGCAAACAGCCGGGTAGTGGCTTTGTTGCCAATATCCAGATATAGCACAGAGCTTGTAGTGTTTGCTATGACGGTGAAGTGGTTCATAGTGGTCTTGAATATGGATTATTCGTATTTCAAGTCCACATGAATGCCGAGGAGCTTGCCGCTATCTGATGCATCATTGAGTTCAAGGACTTCAGTGTCCTGAACCAGCCGTTTGTATTCTTCATCGGACATTTCCTGACGGAGAAGGTCAAGGGAGCACTCGTTGATGGTGAGGATATACTGGAAGCCATTGGTTTGACAGATACGGTCGGCATTGCGGAACATGGTGGCAATCTGTCGCGGATCGGTTTCGGACAGGATGCGGTTGTCGTGAACCAGAAACTCTATGCTGTTGTTTTGTTTAGCAGATAAGAGCGTCCAGTCGAAGCAATAAATCTTGGTTTCGTTAACACCGTCGCCGCTGTCGTCGGAGATGCGGGCCTCGATATTGTAGCGCTGTTTATTGAATCCCTTATTGTTGAGAACTTGCAAACCAGCCCGTTTATCGCTGTAGAAACTCTTGACCAAATCGTGGAAGAACTCCATGTGATGGTGTATAAGATCCTCAATACTATCCAGATATTTCTGAGTCCCCAGATTTTCGTCAGCTGAAGATAGTTGTATTTCCTCTCTTCGCTTTTTATAGTCTTTCTGAAGATTCTTATATTGCTCCATCTTTTCCTTCTTTGCTTTCAAGTCGGAAAGCAACTCCGTCAACTTGGTGTAGTCGCCAAGAGCACCATGTGAGTTGAGGTATTGAAGTTTTTCGTTCTCCTCAGCCTCTAATTCCTTTATCTTCTGTTCTGCCTCTTTCAACTGACGTGTGTATTCTTCCTGCTGTTTCAACAGGATGCGTGAACGGTCGTTCAGCAGTTGTTCGTTGAAAGCCTCGACCTCCTCCAGTTTCTTGATTACCATATCGCCAAGGGAAATATTGGCTTCCTCGAAGAAATTGACGAGATTCTGTTTCTTGATGTCAGGTTTGCGTTCCAAACTCTTGGAAATGTTTTCTAACGAGATACGGCATTTTGTGACCGTGTTGCGCCATGTGTGCAGACTACGGGAAATTTCGTCGGCCTGTTGCTTGATCTCACCATAGTCTTCAGCAATGACGAACTCCCGGATGTCTTGTTGCAGTTTGTCTATCTGTTGTCTAATGTCGATGAGACGCAGTTCAATATCTTCGATACGCTCTGAGCCGAGAAGCAATGAGTGCATGACGGGGTCTTTCGATAGGTTAGCCTCTTGCTGCTTGAGAAGGTCATCTTCCTCTTTGAGGGCTACCTTGCGAAGGATGCGGTTGATATCGAGACCTAACAGGTAGGCAGTGTTGATTTCGTCGGTAGGTGTCTGCTCTTTGGCCTTGAACTGATTGAAGGTGGTGTAGCCGCTCTTGCCCTCGCGTATGAAACGGGCAATGAGTGAACGGAAAGAAAGATACTTGTCGTCTTCTTTGAGACCGAAGACTTTCTCGCCCATCATCTTATTGAACGCCTTGACTTTCATCTCCTTATCGTCGAAGATGATGATGTTTTCGTTCTCGGTAGTACGATAGCTATAGTGCTGTGTACCATCATTGAACATGAAATCGAGACGGAAGCCCCAACCAGGGAGTTTCTCCTTGAAATCAGGCGTGGCCTTGGCTCCAAGACAGAAATGTATGAGATAGATGGCCAATGACTTGCCTACGCTGTTGTAGGTGCGATTGGTCTGATGAGTCCTGCGGTGGGCAGAGATCAGACTGATGCCTGCCGGATTGAACTTGATGGTATGGAACGTTGCAACGTTGGCCGAAAGTGAAATCAGTTTCATGTCAAGGCAATTTTTCCGGTGGTATCAATAGAAACTTTTCCAATGAGATAAAGCAGGTCAATGGCTAGCACCACATTGTCGAAGGTGTGGTTGCGGTATAGCAAACTGCCATTTGCCCTGTCCTCTTCCAAACGCTCCCATAGCGCATCGATGCTACAAGGCTGGGCTTTCAGGAAGGTAAGGAGATAGCCAGAGAGACCGAGCAATGACTCTGAAAGGTTGGTATGCTTAGTGGGTAGTATCATTGCTCTGGTGATTTAAAGATGTCACAACACTCGAAATAGTAGGCCATCAGCGTCATTACGGCATCGGCATGGGCCTTTGTCGGCGACTTGGGTAATGCCTTGTTGTAGATGGCCGTGAAAATTTCATCAGGGTTGTCGAGTTCGTGTGCGGCTTCGACATAGTATGTGTTGAACCTGTCGCGAAGTTCATCACGGAGGAAGTTGTTGTTATTGTTGAAATAGTCGTCAATGGCGTTGACATTAATGAGGGCAACAAGCATTCTATCGCTAATTGCCTCTGAAAGACCATTGAACTCTATCTTTCTCATCATGTCAGGCTTCTTCGGAATGATGGCGTCTAAGGGTGCAGGTGCACTGTTCATGATGTGTTGAATGACATCATGCAGAACATTGAGCGACAATTGCGAAATGTCGGCAGGAGGTACAAACCCCACGACATTCATTACCTGCACTTCGTTGAGGCTTTGGAAAACTGCTTGCAAGTCGGCAGCGGTGAAGACATTGACTTCAATGTCAGGATTGTTGTTGTCCACAGCCTTGACGTTCTTCAAGACTGCAGGAGGTACGCCCTTGAAACGGTCGTTGAGAACGTAGAAGAAGTGCTGGACGTTATAACCAACCTGCGGCCAGAATGCCTTGAGGCCAGTAAAGTCTTCATTGAGCTTGTTGATGGCATTGTCCTCGGTTGAAGAGAGGTCTTCCGGTGCATAAACCTGATAGAAGGTGCCAGTGGTTGGGTCGAAACCATCGTTTTTCTTGTCGCCCCATCTGCCTTGAGGCTTTACCTGAATTAAATTAGGGTTGGATTGCTGCATGACACAAGTGAACAGCTCCTCGTAGGAGTTGCCGCTTGACTGCAATACCTTGCAGCGGAACTGGAGAATAGATATGTAACGTTCTTCTTTAGTCATGCCGATATCACCCTTAATTTGGCGCAAAAGTACGAATTTTAGCCTAAATTGCCAAAGAAATATAGGAAAATAAGTTGTTTGAGGGGTGAAATGATGTGGTTTTTGTTGAAAAGCATTCGAAAAAGAAGAAAATATTGAGAAAAATGTAATTCATAGTCAAAGTTTAATAGTATGCGGGTATATTGTATGTAGAGGGGGAGAAATCGCCTCTGCTGATAAAACCATAAACGGAGCGACGTTTTGGAGGAGAGCATAATTTGAACTTGATAAATAGCGAATATCAAAATAATAGCTGATTTCTGAGTGAAATAGGCCTTTTTAGATAGAAATACGTTAAAAAGGTTGTAACGTTACAACCATTTAGGGATTTTTTTGTATCTTAGCAGCCGAAATTACAATGATTCGCACCGTATGAAGCATCTAAATATTAAAAAGGCACTGGCGGCATGGCAGGAGTTACAACCTCTATCGGAGAAAGATAGGGAGAGACTAAGTCGTAGATTCACCGTAGACTTTAACTACAACAGCAACCATATTGAGGGTAATACGCTGACGTATGGGCAGACGGAGATCCTGTTGCTGTTTGGAAAGGTGATAGGTGAGGCTGATGTGCATGCAGTACAGGAGATGACGGCGAGCAATGTGGGGCTGAAGATGATGACTGAGGAGGCTCGCGTGAAGGAGATGCCGCTGACGCAGAGCTTTATCCGAACATTGCATAAAACATTGTTGAGGGAGGATTATACGGTGTATCGCAATCTGCCCGGAGGACAGCAAACTAGCTATGTTATCCATGCTGGGCAGTATAAAACTCGACCGAACAGCGTGATTACCCGCTATGGTGACCGTTTTGAGTATGCTTCGCCAGATGAGACACCAGGGCTGATGACGGATTTGGTGGATTGGTACAATGAGGCTGAAAAGGAAGGGAAGTTGTCACCTATAGAACTGGCGGCGTTGTTTCACTACCGCTACATCCGCATTCACCCGTTTGAGGATGGTAATGGACGTATTGCCCGCCTGATGGTGAACTTTATATTGATGCGTCATGATTATCCGATGATAGTGGTGAGAAGCCGCAAGAAGAGCAAGTATCTGGAGGCCCTGCATCAGGCTGATATGGAAGTAGGGCCTGTGCCTGCAGACGGTGCTCATGCTGAGATAAAGGACATCAGGCCTTTCATGAAGTACTTCAACGAGTTGGTGGCTACGGAGGTGTACAACGATGTGCTGTTTGTGAGCGAGAAGGATGAGAACGTTTGGTGGTATGACGGGGAGAGGATAGCTTTCCGTACGCCGAACTACACGAAGATTCTGAACGCCATGCGCACGCTGCCTACGCTGACGCTGGCAGACATGATGGAAGAAACGGGCATCAGCATGGCTGCCATACAGAAACTGCTGGACAGGCTGATTGAGAAGAAGTATGTGGAGCGGGGCGAGAAGGATGGCAGCTGGCGGGTGTTTGTGACACAGTGAGTAATTTTTTTTAAAATACAAAATAACAATGAAGATATCAAGTTTATTTGTCAACGCATACAAGAATATTCTGCAGGGGAGTCTGTTCTTTTCTGAAGAAGGTTATACGGCTCTCGTAGGTGAGAATGGTTCCGGAAAGAGTAATTGGGTGGAGGCCGTTGCTGAACTTTGTGAAGCATAATAGGAGACTATATCAAGCCGGTCAATTGAAAGAGGAACGGATTGAGGCTTTCAAGAAGTTAATGGCGATAATGGAGAATATAAGAAGGAAAAATCAGTACGAATAATGGTTTCATAAAGTAAGAGTATGTCAAACATTAGTTTCTATATACCGTATCTTTCAAAAACAGGGGTTGACAAACAGGCTCTTGTGGCAGAAGTGTTGTCTAAATTTGAGTACAAAGACCTGCTCAGATTTAAACAGATGATGCCAAGGGTGTTTCATGGATTGCTAAAAATACCTAGCCTGAGAAGAAAAAAATTTGGAGACATCATAAAACGAGGAAAGACGATATGGACTGATGTGGTGGATATCTATGGTGCTTTGACTTTCATCATCCAGCAGAATGCGGACATCATAAACCGTTATATTGAGCTAAAAGAAAAACTTGATACAGCTACAGCAGTTAAGCAATATGATGAGGCATACAATATACTGAAACAGATTGAGGAGGAAATATCGGTGTCGATGACAGGCACTTACTATAGGCTGAAACTGACCAGACTGGATAAGGGTATCAATGCGAGTTCGCAGTTGTATAACAAATTATGTAAAGAGAATGATGCCTTAACATATATCAGTCAGATGGCACTGAAAAGTGCATCGGTGGATATGCCTTTTGAGGCAGAGATAGAACTTGCCTATAAGAACCTGAAAGCCCCGGAGGATGTAAGAGGGCTTTTTGTGGCTTTTTCGTTTCCGTATATGGCCATAGAGGGGAGTAAATGGATGAGGCTATTATCTCTGACCTCTATTATTGACTTGTACGAGGGTTTCATCCTGCAACTGAACAAACTGGAACCAGAGAAATTACAGGAAGATCATCTTAAAGAACTGATAGGGATATTGGCCACTGAAATACATGACGAAAAACTGGGAAGGCTGAATGCCTTGTTGCATTATGGCGAAAACAATGATGAAGGATGTCAGAACGAAGATGCGAAAGAAATCATAGAGCACTATTACAAAGGCGAATATGACACAGTGATTCAGAAGGGTGGTGAGTATCTGAAGAAGAGCCCCCTGAATTCAACAGTCTTAGACCTGTATAACAAGAGTTGCATCAAGTTGGACCAGTTTGAAATGGACTTGTATCCAGACGAATCGCTTGCTTCCAGACTCGCGGGACTGAGCCTGATGGGAGCTGTGAACGAAGAGTTCTCTGAGATGTCAAGGTCACAACTGAGGAACTTGTGTATGGCATGGTACACCATTCCATGTATGAGACACCTCTATAACCTATTTGTGGATATTGAGACAACGAGAACGGGCAGTATGTATCACCGTTTTTGGTCCTATTCACCAGTGGCAGAAGTTAGAGATGCCTGTTTCTATGAGACTTCGGAAGAAGCTGTGGTTTATTTGAAAGCATCAGGCTATAAGGAGGGGACCAGTGCGCAGATTGGCATAGTTGAGCAAAGAATAGAGGACAAATATAATCAGACCTTTAGGCTCCTGAAAGGAATAGAAATATCTGATGTGGAGCCTCTGAGGGAAGTTGTTGAAAATGGAGATATGGCACCCGTGCTGACGGATGCGGTTGTGTCGCAGCTATTTGACAGATTGACAGCAGAGGCGAGATACGACGAAGCTATCTCCATGTATGTTGCCTATAAGTTAAGATACCCCCATGCTAAGATTTATCTGGACAGAGAACGCATTGGCAACGAACTGACAGACGAAACAGATAAGAATATACGCAATCAGCAGGAATTGGCCGCGTTTTATACGATGATAAGCGGCGATACCTATAAAAGGTACTTGGCTTACAAGCGATATTTGAAGGTGCAGAAGGTGAAAAAAGCGTCTGATATAGAAGACGGTGAAGGAGAAATGTACTTGTACTTTATCGGCAAAGTGGCAGACAGAAGTGTGCTTATGCTGCATGTGAGAGCCTTTGATACAGATGATGACGTGAACACGGAAAGAATAGAGCTCTGCAAGAAAGCATTTGCACTAAGTGAAGACAAGGCGTATGCAGACGAAATAACCTCGCTGATCAAAGAACAAGAAATAAAAACGCTGGCGCAACAAGTGAATGACAGTAAGATTCACGTTGATGTACAGCCGTTAATCAGTAGTGAACTTGACACCGAGAAACTCATGTTTGACACCTACAAAGAGGTGGATGACAATATTGAGGTGTTTGAGCAGAAAAACATTGAGTGGCTGTTGAACTACATACAGGAGCAACGACAAGGCACAATGAGATTCTACAAATATGAACCTTCGGCAGTGAAATACAAGATAGTGATGTTCCGGCAGATGGTGCTGAATATAAGGGATAAGTTCCTGTTTGACCCAAGGTTTGGACTGGACAAATATCTGAGTGCACGAATACGACACGGAACACTCATAACACAGCTGCGCAATCACTTCCTGACATATGGACTGGTAACAAACAAAAAAGAAGGGGGTGAATATGTGCGTGAAACCATTTGGACCCAACAAAGAGGAGCTTATTTGCCTTATCATATAAAAGAACAGGTTAATGACCGTTTACTGCAATTTACTGAGTGGCTTGACGAACAACTTCGCATTATCAAGGAAGAAAAGATACAGATATGTACTGAGCGTAATGATGATAAAAAAGATGGTCTGTTTGACT
This sequence comes from Xylanibacter brevis P6B11, assembly GCF_000621825.1. Lineage (NCBI taxonomy): Bacteria > Pseudomonadati > Bacteroidota > Bacteroidia > Bacteroidales > Prevotellaceae > Xylanibacter > Xylanibacter brevis. The sequence goes on along the minus strand of NZ_KK211353.1, from coordinate 70,262 downwards.
ACTCTGAGGAATTGATGGCAAGATACATTGACTTGCTTGGTGAAAGCAGTTATGAATCTTTTGACGCTTTTGTACATACAACAATCACATTGCTCTGGCAATGGACTAACGCCATACTGAAGCAAGTGAGAGAATACTTTACGGCTTATCAGGAATCGGTGCTTACAGAGATGGATAAGCTACAGAACGACATCTTGCCCAAGATATCGCAATCTACACAATTATCCAACTCGTTTAGGGATGCCATCACGACTTGTCGTACGGAATTCCAGGCTGATATCAATATCGTTTTAAGCTGGTTTAAACCGGAGCGTTCAAAAGTTAGGTTCTTTGCAGTGCGGCAGGCGGTTGACACAAGCCTTTCGGTGATTAACAGGATTAACCAGAACGCGTTGTCGTTTAGCAATATAACGATAGATGACAACACCAATTACAAGGGTGACTATTTCAATGCTGTTCATGACATCTTCCACGATATGATGAACAACATATTGAGATATGAAACCAAAAGGCCGCAATATAAAGGTAAGGGTGAAATACATATAACAAGAGAAGGATATATGCTGAACATAGAGGTAAGCAACCCTGTTGATGATGCTGATATACTTGAGATCGAGGATATCCTGCTGGAGCAACAAGATTTCCCGTCTTTGATAGCTGGTGGTAAAACAAGAAGGGACAAAAACTCCGGTTGCGTGAAGATATACAGTACCGTAATGTACACGCTTGGAGGCGAAAGCCAGTACGAGAATCAACTGGAGAATAACTGTTTCTTGGCAAAGATTCAAATAGACACTAAAAAAATGATATACAATGAGGATATTGTTGGTTGAAGATGATGGCTACAAATCGACAGCCATCAAACAATGGATAGAGGCTACGTATGATGATATGGATGTGACACTGGCCGTCTCGTATAAGGATGGCTGCGTGGCTGCTCTTGATGAAACGTTTGACCTTCTGATATTGGATATGTCGCTGCCTGCTCGTACGCAAAGTGCAGGGGCCAGTAAGGATACTATCGTAAATGGGGGGGAACTGATTATCCGTGAACTTTTGGACGAGGATGTGGATTTTCAGGCTGTTATCCTGACACAGTATGAAACATTCCATGGTGAGACCATAGAGGCAATAGAGGACAGGCTGAAACAGATGTGCGGCGACAAGTTTGCAGGCTGTATCAGCTACAATTCGCAAGATGACAGTTGGAAGAATAACCTAAAAACAGTACTTGACGATGTTAAAGGTATTAATAGTTGATGACACGCAGGAGAAAATCATAGAAATACGAAGGGTGCTGACAGGTTTTGTTGATGAACCTGACGATGTGCCTATATGCGGGAGTATAAGAGACGCATTAAAAGCCTGCTCGAACACTCGCTATGATTTGGTAATACTCGACCTGTTTATTCCATATAAGGCAGGTGAAGATCCCAATCCGACAAATGCACAGAGTTTCCTGAAACTCATCAAGGAGGATGATGATTATATCTGTCCAGTGTTTGTGATAGGCATTACCAGAGCGCAAGACCTTACGGAGTATAAATCATTCTTTGAGGCAGAGACCATGCAGGTGCTCTACTATGCAGACAATGATGATACGTGGAAGGGGCAGCTGAATAACAGGCTGAACTACCTGACAGGTGTAAAACGCAAACTTGGAATCACCTACGAATACGACTATGATGTTGCCATTATCAATGCGCTACAGACTCCAGAGCATGAAATTATGAAGGAAACCTTGGGGACTGAGTGGAAGGAGGTGAATCTGGATGATGACAAAACAACTACGTATTATGCAACAGTGTTGAAGGGCGATGGGGGCGAAAATATCAAATGTGTTAGCTGCTATGCATCACAGATGGCAAGTATCGCCTCGGCTGCATTGACCACCAAGATGATACTGAGATTTCATCCTAGATATCTGTTTATGACGGGAATATGTGCTGGATTGAAAGGTAATAACATCGGTTTCGGTGATGTGTTGGTAGCTAGTCAGGTTTGGGATGGCATGAGTGGAAAGTTTAAGGAACTCAACAAGGAGGATGCTGACCCTGAGATGATATTTGAGCCGGATTACAGGCAGATAACGCTGGATGCGGATATGCAGAATATCATCAACCGCCTAAAGGACAAGAAAGAACTACTGGCACAGATTAAAGATGGTTTTTCTGGTGCGAAGCCAGATACGCCCTTGAATATACATGTCGGTCCGATGACCTCTGTACCAGCCGTTATAGCCAGTGAGAAGAAGATTGCAGACTTGAAGGCACATGCCAGAAAGCTTATAGGGATAGAAATGGAAAGCTATGGCGTGTTCTATGCTGCTGAGCAGGCTCATCGTTTGAGACCGAAGTACACTATCTCTATCAAATCTGCTTCAGATTTGGCAGATAAAGACAAGACAGACATATACCAGCCTTATGCTTCGTACACTTCTGCAGCAATCATGAAATATATCATAGAAAACGAGTTGGAGTTTGATAATCATTAAGTATGGCAGATATGTTACAGTATACCAATTGTTCCTATAATGTAGAACTTGTAAAATCAGTCTTCAGGGCATTGTACTCTTTGTTGGATAAAATTACTTTTCTTGGATGTGGCTCTGAAACGTACATGTTTGATCCAATGGGGGACTTGCTGGAGCTGAGTGAGAGGTATAGGAGGGTGAATCAGTGGGAGTAGGGGCCTGCGGAGAAGCGCAGGGACATCGGATTGAGTCATAGGGGCGGCGGGTGATGGAGTTGAGACATGAAATGCGAAAATGAGGGTCCAACGCCCTCATTTTCGCATTTCTTTCTGAAACCACTCTTCTTCAGGAGCCCAGCCCCAGAAGCACTTTCCATCACCACCAAGATTCCATTGACTTGTAATCTCGTATTGTAGCATGGGAAGATTCTCAAAATGTTGGTTGTGCACCATTACATGTTCTCGTCGGCGGAATTTGCGATGACTAATCTGTTTTCCGCGCTTCTGCGACTTACAGCAGCAACATGTGCCTGCTGGAAATCTTTTTCTACTTTTACTCATATTACCTGTAATGTTGTGAGCGGTCGCAAACTCTCGTTGCGCCACTCGGTTAAACATTACGAGGCAATATCGCTTAACTGTTGTTTCATATCTATTTTATATTAATAGTATCGCTGCAAACTATACCATGATTATCATGGCTTTGCTTAATTGGGGGCAAAGATAGGTGTTTTTATGATATTAATGTAACTTTTGTGGCGAAAATCTTAGATTTTTCAAAGAAAAATTGGTAAAACTACGGCTAATTCGGAAAAAACCGAGGAATTTGAGCTCTGTTCCCTGGTCTGCTTTGCTGTGCATATTGAATTATACCTTAACGGGTATAATTTTGGCAAGAATGCTTAAAAATATACCCGATATGATATAATTTTATGTAGTATTATATATATTTGTACCCAAAAGGTATAATTGAGTATGACTTTATCGGAATATTTAAAGGAGAAACGTAAGAAAAACGGGCTCTCGCAGGTGGAAATGGCTGAGAGGGCCGGTGTGGGGGAAACATAGGGTTCATGGTTAAGGGTTAATGGTTCAGGGTAAGCAGACATTGCGAATGGACAAGGTTAACGATGTGCTAGCTTTGTTTGGAGAGTGTTTGGGACCTGTGAAGACTGATAACTTGTAATCAAAACGATGACGAAAAGTGACAGTGGGGCAGGTTCCTCGTCACGTTAGAGCCCCTAACGAGGGGCGGGAATTAAAAACAATGACCATAGACACAGGGGCAAGCCCCTGCGCTAAGATATAAAACCCCTACGGGGCATTAAAAACAACATATGCCACAATCATTATCTAAGATATACGTTCATTTGGTATTCTCGACCAAGGGCCGAACCGAAACCATACCCAAAACGCATTTGGCCGAGGTACACGCCTATGTGGCGGAGATATTCAACAACCACGGATGTCCCGCGATACAGGTGGGTGGTACCGCTAACCATATACACATCCTATTCCTGTTGGGTAAACAAGCGAATTTGTCCGAAATCGTGCGAACCGTAAAATCGAGCACCACACGATGGATCAACGAGAAGAACAATAACCCGTTCCATAAGTTTTTCTGGCAGGAGGGTTATGGTGCATTTAGCGTTAGCAACAGTCATGTGGATGCGGTAGTCGCGTATATCAAAGGTCAGGAGGAGCATCACAAGAAGGTGTCGTTCCAGGATGAGTTTCGCAAGAAATGGATCATATTTACAACTGGAGAAGAAATGGGAGAAGATAGACAACATAGATTATGGCGGGCTGGTTGATGCAGCGAAGGAAGCTGTTAAGGAGCATGAGTATTGCTATAATATGGCTAATTATGATGTGTTGGCAATGATTTCGGCAGCAGATGTCTTGGAAGAGAAGGATGCGGAACGAAGCAGGAAGTTGTTGGAAGAGGCATTGAAACTAAACGACTGGCTGATAGAGAACGACCCAAAGCCAGAGATGAAGAATGTGAACTTGGTAAACAAGATACAGATAGTCAAACGGCAGAGAGGGCTGAGCGGTGATGATGTGGTGGAACTGGAAAGGATGCTAAATGAAGAAGGAATTGAGGATTCGCTCAGGGTGGGCGTGAACTTGCTACTGGATAGACAGGATGAGGCTGAGGCTATATTTGAGACTCTGCCTGAAGAAGAGAAAAAGAGGCTGCGGGAGTTCCCGATTTGGAGGTATTGGAGGACTTCTATAAAATAGCAGAGCAAGGAACGAAGACGGGATTCGGCGGGGAAACCAGTGAGCAGAGGAGAAGGAAGGTCGTTATGGCATTCTTGGACTAGCCAAGCGATCATAGATCGAGCGGACGATGGGGGGGGAGGGGAGTGAGGAACGAGCGGGGAAGAATGAAAAAATGCAATATAAATGAAGATTTTTGCATGGAAATCACAAAATATCAGAAATAATTATTATCTTTGCGTGCAAAGATATGACAAATGAAGAAAGATTATGTGTAAGTTGGAAGATATATTGAAGACGGAGCTTAGGATGCCGTTGACGGATATTCAGACAGAGAAGGGCATTAGTAGTGAGCGCATAGCGTTTAACACTGATGTGATGTTTGCAGTGGCTAAAAAGATGGAAATGCCCCTGGACAAGACTGCTGACCTGATGAGGCAGAAGGGCATGTTTAAGACACTGCACAGAGCTTATGCTATTCGTCATAAGGAGGGAGTAGTAGGCGTATCGAAAGTGATATCAAAATCGCTACAAGAGGCATGAAACTGTTTCATGGAACAACCAAGGAATTTACTATTCCTGATCCAATGAAAGGAAGGAAGGGTACAGACTTTGGAGTAGGATTCTACTTGACCGACAACGAAAGAATGGCAGACGACTGGCTGAAGGGTGAGGAGAACAAACATGTGAATGAATATGAGTTGACGCTGTCTGAAATTCCGTCGTGTAAATTGCATATACGCCGATATGAGAAGGCTACCATAGAATGGGCTAAGTTTGTGTATAACAACCGACGCGTGAAGAAGACTAGCGGCAATTATGATATTATTATAGGTCCGCTAGCTGACAATGCTCTGAACAAATGGTTTGCAAAGATTGATAAGAACCAGATAACCTGGGAGGAACTGGCGGATAAGATTGAGTTTAAGAAATATAGGTCGATGCAATTTTGCTTTAAGACTGCTAAATCAGTAAAATTATTAGAGTATGCCAACCGAAAGTAACAAGGAAATATTGCTGAAGATACAGATGAACAGTATGCTTGAGTATCTGACGAAGACACTGAAGTATAGCTATGGGGATGCGTTTAATACGGTGGTTGGCTCGAAAACATATCACCGCCTGTTAAACAGTACGCTTTACTTAAATCAGGGTACTCTTTATGTGCTGGATGACTTTAGGAAGGAATTAGAGAGTTATTAATTAAGACGTGATAATGATAATGCTGGTTGGCGAGAGCTGACCAGCATTTTTTGTGTTTTGGGCAGTGAGGCTTAATAGCTTGCGCACCCTGCATTCTTTTAGTCGCTACACTTTGTAAAAGCGGCAAAGCCGAGCGACAAGAAAATCGATTTGGAAAATTTTAAGGACCTAAAGGTCCAGAAATTAAGGGAGTCACCTAAAGCGAGTAACCGAGTTCTACTCGCTTCGCTCGTCGAAGAAATCAAGCAGAATCGTTTCAAAATCGAGCAAAATTTTGGGGTTGAAAAAACAGTAAAAACCCTTTCAGATGTTTGTAGCTCTTATCAGAGCCTGTGTGCTAAGTGGTTTTGGCGTGTCTTTAAGAACGAGTTCTTACGCCATGCCATACCACTTATCACGACAACTGCGTTATTACAAACATCTGAAAGAAAAAACAACGGCTTTGCAAGCCTGAAAAATCATTGTAGAGTAAAATATACCTGTGATCCGTTTGGGATCCAACCCCAAGACCCCAAAATTTAAAAAGGTAACCGCTAACTAAGTTGAAGTACTTGGTTAGCGGTTATTTGCTATCGGAAATGAATAAAAAGGTTATAGGGTTATTACTATTTGCAGATGTTTTCGTATATTTGTCAGGGAAAATATACGATTAATCTAAAAAAAAATAATTATGAGAAAGAGTATAAGAGAACGATTCGCAGAAATGACACGTCTGTATCATTTTACGACTTTTGAATCTGCGTGTATGATTATCGAGAGCAAACGGTTGAGATTTGGTAAATTGCCACGGATGAACGATTTGATTGAAAGTAATAAAATAGTTTTTCAGCGAGTGATTTTTAATAGTTTAGAAGATGACAAAGACAACGGCTTGTTTGCAGAGGAAGAAATGCGAAGATACCAACAGATTAGCTTCGCCCAAGATCGGTCTGTTGACGATAAAATATATGAAGGTTTTAATTTGCATACCATGTGGGGGCTATATGCTGATAAGGGGTATGGGGCCTGTTTAGTATTTGAAAAAAATAAACTGAAACTTGCTGAAGGAGATTATGCAAGAGATGTTGAATACATGGATTATGTGCTCCCTGATTATGCTTTTCGTAACAAAAGTAAGAAAGGGCTGAAATCTGAGATTTGGCGTAATAGAGATGAGATATTCTTTTGTAAGAGAAAAGAATGGGAGTATGAACAAGAATATCGTGTTATCCGTAGAGCAAAGCACGAATGGGATGATGAGTATTTGGATGTTTCTGATGCCTTGTCTTTTGTTATTCTTTGTAGGGACGAATCTCTTTGGGAAGGATCCCATTATATGGACATCAAAAGCATAGATAGGAAGCTGCCAGTATTGTCTTATGAATTCGGATTAGACTGGTATGAACTATGGAGGGATGTGCCTGATGACCCTATTTGGACTGAAATGAGTGGGTTCTATATTTGACACTTGGTATATTCATTCCAAAGTGGGGGGACAAGTAGGTTTTTTATGAAAAAAGATGGGGTGGGGGTGTAACATTTCTGTTTTTTGACTACTTATAGGTAGAAAGTTGAATCAATAAAAACGGAAATGTTATGGAGTACAGAATTACACAACCGATTATCTGCAGCGTGATGAGAGGGACGCTGGGAGACGATGTTTATGTGGACGGGATTTGTCGGCTATCATTGGTGCGGCGGAAGGGTGACCCCCTCTAAATCTCCCCAAGGGGAGACTTGCTTTGGTGCAAGATGAGAGGTGGTGCGGTGGGGTCTGTATCTCCATTGGCAGTTAGAACAACACTGACCCCACCCCGACCCCTCCCCTACATGGGAGGGGAGTGGCTACGCAAGGTTCAAGCTAAGAAAACAATCGCACAGGT
>NZ_KK211353.1:0-60744 GCF_000621825.1 Xylanibacter brevis P6B11 | reverse complement strand
TCCCCTACATGGGAGGGGAGGGGCTACGCAAGGTTCAAGCTAAGAAAACAACCGCACAGGTTGAAAAATTTGACTTCCCCTGTCGGCCGTCGAGCAGATCTTCGCTGGTAAGCAGGTGAAGACCAAGGAGCACGCGAAGCAAATTTTGATAATTGACAAATGAAAGCGGACAATTGATTAAATTCTTCCGCGTGATCTATCCTATCAGTTTTTCAATTTGTTTATTGGTGGCGTGGGGTAGGATGGCGTGGAAATGAGCGGTCAGGCGTTGATAGGATTCTGCCGGCGTGCGAGGGCAACGGAGGTGGTCGCGCCCTAACAGCTGTTCGGGCGTGGTGAGCAGCGCCCAACCCCACCCATACTCGTTGTTGTGCTTGTCGCGGGGATAAACAAAGTCCTCAGTGATGATGCGGCACGCCATCTGGAGGCGGGTGACGTAGCCGTCGAACTTGCTGCGCATCTTGGGGCCTGTGAAGCCGCAGGCGGCACGCAGTTCACGTGTAATCATGCTGCCTTGCTCCTGTAGGGTCAGCAAGATGGCTTCCTCAATACTCCCTTCTTCCGGCGATGGATACTTGCTGCGACGATAGTTGCAGAAGTCGGGCCACCACTCGCGGCTGATAAAGCCAGCCTTGCCGGCAAAGAACTTTCCATAGACACAGTTGCCCTCCTGTACGATGGGTCCTTTCCACTTCCACAGCGGCCAGTCCCAACCGCCATCGGGATAGACGACATAGCGGCAGTCTTCGTCCACCAAGTCTTCAGCAGAAAAACCTGTGATGCCGCTGTCCAACAGAGGCAGAAAACCTATTTCTTGGATCAAGTCCATCAGTTCCGGGCAACTATGTATTTCTTCTTGTAGTCTCATCATATTTCGTCAAATACTTCTTTAAACATGAGTCGGTAGGCCTCCACCTTTTTGTCGAAGGCCAGGGGATAAGCGCGTGAAGAAGAGGGTAGGCGCCATAGGGTGAAGGGTGAGGCGGTGCGCCTTTGGCGCAAACTGAGAACTGAGAGGTGAGAAGTGAGAGGTGAGAGGTGGTGCGGCAGAGACGAGCACAGAGGTGTTGACCTTGGGTACTTCTGGGATGCCAAGGGTGGCACAGATGGTGGCGGTGGCCTTCTCGCCAGTGGTGACGATGGCACGGAGGTGGGGAAGCTTGGAAATAAGGGCGCGGACATCGGTGGGCTCTACCACCTCGAGGAATTTGTCGGAGGCATTGTCTTGCAGACGGCGGATGGCGGTGGATGTGTCGTAGAAGGCGAGGCCTTTCTCCCGACAGAAGGCGATAATATCGTCGATCTTGAAGCATTTATGCTCTGTGTCCACAAAGTGGTTCTTGTCGCCAAAGAACAGCTGACCCTCGATGCGCCAGTGGTCGTTGATGAAGTTGGGATAGTAGAAATCCATACACCACCGCTTGCGCTGTGGAGGGAAACTGCCCAAGAACAGTACTTGGGCGTTCTCGGGAAGGAACGGACGCAGTGGGTGATACTCCACGCTGTTGGTGCTGCGCGCTATGTTTTCTTCGTTCAGGTAGGATGTCGTAGTGGTCATAAGCGGTTCTTTTACTTTGCAAAATTACAAAATTTTTTGATTTGATGACGACAATACAAATTTAATTCGTATCTTTGTCGAAAATTGGATTTCTATAAATTAATACGGATTAAACATGATAAGCGATACCATCAAGTATATCGGTGTGGATGATCTCGACATCGATCTCTTTGAAAGTCAGTATGTGGTGCCCGAGGGCATGAGTTATAACTCGTATCTCATCGACGATGAGCAGATAGCCGTGCTGGACACGGCCGATTGTCGTAAGGGCGAGGCGTGGAAAGCTAACCTGACGAAGGCCCTGAACGGTCGTCAGCCCGACTATCTGGTGGCGCACCACATGGAGCCAGACCATGCAGCGCTGATAGCCTGGATGATGGAGACCTATCGCAATGTCAAGCTGGTGTGCAGCGCGCAGGCCGCGAAGATGTTGCCCAACTTCTTCGAGGGCGTGAACTTCGAAGGTCGCGTTGTCATCGTCAAAGAAGGTGATACCCTGGCGCTGGGACAGCATACCTTGCACTTCATTGGTGCAGCTATGGTGCACTGGCCCGAGGTCATCATGAGCTACGAGAGCACAGAGAAGGTGCTGTTCTCGGCCGATGGTTTTGGTAAGTTTGGCGCATTGGTCAACGAGACCGACGACTGGGCTTGTGAGGCACGCCGTTATTATTTTAATATATGTGGAAAGTATGGCTCTCAGGTGCAGAGCGTTCTGAAGAAGGCTGCAGACATCGATGTGCAGACCATCTGTCCGCTGCACGGACCAGAGCTGCAGGGGGCAGCCCTGAAAGAGGCGTTGCGCCTGTATGACATCTGGAGCAAGTACGAACCCGAGAGCGAGGGCATCTTTATTGCCTATGCCAGCATCCATGGCGGCACGGCCAAGGCTGCCGAGCACCTGGCAGAGTTGCTGCGCGAGAAGGGCGCCAAGAAAGTGGTGGTGAGCGATCTGAGTCGTTCGGACCTGGCCGAGGCTATCGAGGATGCCTTCCGCTATCCAACGGTGGTGGTGGCAGCCTCCAGTTATGATGCCGGCGTGTTCCCACCCATGCACGACTTCCTGTATCACCTGCAGATCAAGAACTACCAGAAGCGCCGCTTCGGTATCATTGAGAACGGCAGTTGGGCGCCAACGGCAGGTCGCGTGATGCGCACGATGATAGAAGCCATGAAAGACTGCGAGATCGTAGAGCCGATGGTCAGCATCCGCTCGCGCATGAAGGCGGAAGACGAGGAACAGCTGCGGATGTTGGCAGAGGTTTGTGCGACTTTGTCGCAAAGTGAGAAGTGAGAAGTGAGAAGTGAGAGGTGAGTGCGCCTTTGGCGCAACTTCAACGATGAGACTAAAAACGCCCCTCCATTACAGGGAGGGGAACGGGGGTGGGTCTCTCTCTCCCTCCCTCGGGAGGGGCGGGGAGGGGTTGAGTGACATAAACAATTAAAAAGGATAATTAAGATTTTTTTTGTGACGCTTTCAGATTATTTAGACTACCTTTGCAACCCGAATTCAGTTTAAATCTTAACACATTAATTAATTATTTCGGGATAACTATGAGCACAGTCCTTGTTATTGCCTTTATTTTGTTGGTAACCAATGCGTTAGCGTTCTATTTCGTGCGTCGCTATTATCAGCGTCTGCTCAAGCGTGAACTCGGCAAAGCACAAAAAAGCGAACGCCTGAAGTCTGTCTTCCTGGCCAATGTGAGTCGTTCGCTGCGTAAGCCGCTTAATGCCATCCTTGGCTACAGTAACATCATTCTGGCAGAAGAGAATAAAGACCTGCATGCTTCGCAGGTGAGAGACCTGGTGTCGTTGATCAATGCAGACAGTCAGCAGTTGCTTGGCTTTATCGGCCAGCTTCTGGAGTTGTCAAACTATGAGGGAAGCATGCCTTCGTTCACGCTGATTGAAGTCAACCTGGCCGAACTGATGGCCTCCTATCGTCGTGAGGCTATGAATGTGACCCGTCCCGATGTATCTGTGGTTCTTCGCAGCGACTTGTCGCCCCACTGCAAAGCCACCCTCGACACCAACTTCATGCACCAGCTGATGATGCATCTGCTGACCGAGGCTGCCAAGAACACGATGAAGGGTGATATCATGGTTAACTTTAAGTATGAGCGTCACGGTCTGAAGGTGGCCATCACCTATGGCGGGGTAGGAAAGACCGACCTGCTGACCGAGGATATCTACTCATTCCTGCAGAAAGAGGATGCCATGATGCTGACCAAAGACAACTCCCGATTCGGACTCTCCATCTGCAAGGCCATCATTGATGCTTTGGGTGGCGAACTCGATTTTGAGACGGGCAATGGCTCAAAGACGGTTGCCTCGTTCTGGTTTCCCTGTAAGATGCGCGACAAACATAAACGATAATCATCGTTACTTTCCCCCAAAAAACTTCGAGCAGAACGTCTCGAAGTTTTTTTTTATTTAATCCGTTCCAAGTGCCGTTTTTAGGCTAATATGTTTATAAACACCTTTGAAATTGTTTAGTTTTACGGAAATTATAGGCTAAAAAGGGAAAAATGTATTAAAAGATAGACATACATTCAAAAAAAATGTTTATTTTTGCACCGACAAATAAACCTGATTTAATTATATCGCTTAGGAAAGTCGGATTATGATAACGATTAATAAGATACTCAATTGGTATTTTAATAAGAAGTCTTTACCTTATTGGTGTATGCTTTTGCTGGATGCACTGATTTTGTTTATATCTGGAATATTTTCTTTCTGGCTGTACCGCAAGACCAACTTGCTCGTAGAAGACCGTTTCCAGGTGTTCTACACCATGCTGGTGTTCACCCTGTTTGGTTGCATCGGCTTCCGTATGTTCCGCACCTATTCTGGTATTGTAAGATACAGTAGCTTTGTGGATCTGTCGCGTGTGGCCTACGGCAACCTGCTGGCCATGGCGCTGTCGTTTGGATATACGCTGCTGATACATTGTTGTGGCTTCAACGATTTTGCAGTGTTCAACAAGACCGAGATTCTGCTCACGTTCGTGATAGCCACCGTCCTGATGTGGGCCATCCGTATTCTGGTGAAGAACCTCTACAACATTGCCATCACCGACAAGGGTGCCATGAGGGTGCTGATATTCGGTGCACTGAAGGGTGGCGTCGGTCTGGCCAAGAATATCAATACCGAGCGTCCTAAGCGCTTCAACCTGCGTGGCTTTATCTCGCACGACAGTCGTGCGCATCAGATTCAGTTGATGGGACTCAACGTGTATCATATATCCGATGATCTTGAAGAAATCATCAAGCACGAAGGCATCGGGGGTATCCTGGTGTCGCCACTGCGTGTCAAGGAATTCCGCGATGATACCGCCCTCCAGGACCGTCTGATTAAGGCTGGTTGTAAGATCTTTATGGCAGAGCCTGCCAAGGAGATGGACGAGATAGAGATGACTGAAGACGATATCCAACGCATGCAGTTGCGCGAGGTCCAGGTGGAAGACCTGTTGCCCCGTCAGGAAATCAAGGTAGATATGGACTCTGTGGGTGCCTTGCTGGCAGGAAAGACAGTGCTGATCACCGGTTCGGCGGGCAGTATCGGTTCGGAGATGGTGCGCCAGATAGCCATCTACAAGCCCGCCAAGATGGTGCTGATAGACCAGGCCGAGACGCCCGAGCACGACATCCGACTGATGATGGCGCACGACTATCCCAACGTGGACGCCGAGACCATCGTGACCAGCATCTGTAAGGCTGACCGTATGGAACAAATCTTCGAGGCGTTTAAGCCCGACTACGTGTTCCACGCCGCCGCCTATAAGCATGTGCCTATGATGGAGAACAACCCCAGCGAGGCCGTGCAGAACAACATCTATGGCACGAAGGTGATTGCCGATCTGAGTGTGAAGTATGGCGTCAAGAAGTTTGTGATGGTCTCTACCGATAAGGCTGTGAACCCCACCAATGTGATGGGTTGCTCAAAGCGCATCTGCGAGATCTACGTGCAGTCGCTCAACAACTCGCAGGCGGTGACCCAGTTTGTGACCACCCGTTTCGGCAATGTGCTGGGCTCTAACGGTTCGGTGATTCCTCTGTTCCGCGAGCAGATCAAGAATGGTGGCCCCGTGACGGTGACTGACGAGCGCATCGTGCGTTTCTTCATGCTGATACCCGAGGCCTGTAAGCTGGTGCTGGAAGCAGGTACCAAGGGACATGGTGGCGAGATCTTCGTCTTCGACATGGGTAAGCCGGTGAAGATTGCCGACCTGGCTAAGCGCATGATAGCCCTGAGTGGCGCGAAGAACGTGGAAATCAAGTTCACGGGTCTGCGCCCTGGCGAGAAACTCTATGAGGAAGTGCTCAACGAGCTGGAGGGCACCAAGCCATCGTTCCACGAGAAGATACGTATTGCCGAGGTGCGTGAGTACGACTATCAGGAGGTGAACAAGGAAATCTGTGAGTTGATAGACCTCTCCAAGCAGTATGACGATATGGCCACGGTGGCTAAGATGAAGCATATTGTGCCAGAGTATAAGAGCAACAACTCCATCTATGAGAAGTTAGACAGTGCGCCTTTGGCGCAAAGTGAGAAGTGAGAAGTGAGAAGTGAGAAGTGAGAGGTGAGAGGTGAGTGCGCCTTTGGCGCAAGATGAGAGATGAGAGATGAGAGATGGTGCGGCAGAGCCGCAAAGTGAGAAGTGAGAAGTGAGAAGTGAGAAGTGAGTGCGCCTTTGGCGCAACCTCAACGATGAGACTAAAAACGCCCCTCCATTACAGGGAGGGGTTGGGGGTGGGTCCATAAGCGGCACTATTCATTGCGAATAGTGCCGCTCTTTTTTATCTAATCCTTTTAGCGTTTGCTGGTAACGTCTTTCTCGTACTGCTGGATGGCAGCGATGTATTCCTCGCCAACAGGCACGTTGTTCTTCAGGTTGAAGTAGTCGAACACAGCACCGAAAGGCATAGACTTGGCCTCTTCCATCAGTGCCAGACGCTCGAAGTACTGACCGTTGTCCTCGTACTTGCGCAGCAGTGCCTTGGGTTCGAGCAGGGCCTGCAGGATGCACTTCTGAGTGGCACGTGTACCTACGATGTAAGCACCGATGCGGTTGATAGAAGCATCGAAGTAGTCGAGACCCACATGAGCGCGATCCAGAGCATCGCAGCGTACCAGTTCCTTGAACAGATCCAGTGTCTGATCGTTCATGATGGTCACGTGGTCAGAGTCCCAGCGCACGGGGCGGCTCACGTGGAGCATCAGCTCGGGCACGTACATCAGCAGCGTGCTGACGAAGTCGCTCACGTTCTCGGTCTGCTCGTAGTGGCCGGTGTCCAGAGTGTACATCTGCTTGCGGGTAGCGCAGTAGGCTGTGTAGAAGTCGTGTGAGCCCACGGTGTAGCTCTCCAGACCGATACCAAACAGCTTAGCCTCGAAGCAGTTCTTCACGCCGTCCAGCTTCTCTTCCATGATCTCGTCAAGAGAAGCAGCCAGGATCTCACGATATTTCTGACGCTGCACGGGCATGTCCTTGCTACCATCATGCACCCAGATGTTCATGATACAGGGATCGTTCTGTGCCTTACCCATGGCGTCGGCAATGCGACGACAGCGCTTGGTGTGCTCAATCCAGAAGTCACGGATAGACTTATCGGGGTTGCTCAGTGACAGGTCGCCACTCTTGGGATGCGAGAATGAGGTAGAGTTGAAGTCCAACTTCATGTTGTTCTCCTTGGCCCAGTCAATCCAGCTCTGGAAGTGCTTAACCTCCACTTGGTCGCGATCCACGAACTTGCCCTGGAAGTCGCCATAGATCTCGTGCAGGTTCAGACGGTGGTTACCAGCCAGCAGTGTCTTGACAAACTCAATGTCCTGACGCACCTCGTCGATGTTGCGTGCACGACCGGGGTAGTTACCTGTGGTCTGAATACCACCACTCAATGCTTCGTTGCGCTCGAAACCAACTACGTCGTCGGTCTGCCAGCAGTGCAGCGAGATCTGCTGCTTCTGCAGGAGGTCGAGCACTGCATCTGTGTCAACGCCAATGGCAGCGTAGCGGTCTTTTGCCACGGCATAGGCTTTTTCAATTAGTTCAGCTTTCATTTTCTTTCGTTGTTTTTAGAGTTATAATTATTTTTATAATGTCGTTATAGGGGGGACACAGCGTTGAACCTTATGCCAAGAGGCGTTTAGGCCTGTGCTGTGATGCCGAGGAACTTCTCGTAGGCCTTGTCCCAGATGGCCTTGTCCTGTGGCTCATACTTCACCATAGCTGTAGAGTTGGCGATGATGTTGCGCATCTGCCAGATGTCCTTCACCAGGGCCGATGCCTTGGCCTGCAACATGATGTTGCCAATGGCCGTGCATTCCTGTGGGCCAGCCAGCACGGTGGCACCGGTGGCATTGGCCGTGAACTGGTTGAGGTATTTGTTCAGGCTGCCACCGCCGATGATGTGCAGCGTGTTGAGGCGGACGTCAGTGAATTCCTGAAGCCATGTGAACACCTGACGATAGCGCAGAGCCAGCGAGTCGAAGATGCAACGACAGATCTCGGCAGGCGTCTCGGGAACAGGCTGATGGGTGTTACGGCAGTACTGCTGAATGGCTCCAATCATGCTCGATGGTGCAGCAAACACCGCGTCGTCGGGGTTGATGATAGAGCGGAAAGCCTCCACCTGCATGGCCGAACCCTGCAGTTCGGGGTGGGAGAGACGGCGCACCTCCTCGGGCCACTCCAGTCGGCAGCGCTCGTAGAGCCACATGCCGCAGATGTTCTTCAGGAAGCGGGTGGTTCCCTCGATGCCTCCCTCGTTGGTGAAGTTGCGCTCGTAGCTCAAGTCGTTGATAATGGCATCCTTGGTCTCGATGCCCATCAGGCTCCAAGTGCCGCTAGAGAGGTAGGCAAACTGCTCGTCCTTGGCAGGTACGGCAGCCACAGCCGAGCCCGTATCGTGACCAGCCACTGCAACGACAGGGATGGCACCCAGTCCGGTGAGGCGCTGCACCTCTTCGGTCAGCGTGCCAATCACGGTGCCGGGCTGCACCATACGTCCGAACTTAGAACGCTGCAAGCCAATGGAGCTGAGCAGTTTCTCGTCGAGCTCCTTGGTGCGAGGATCCAGCAACTGCGATGTAGAGGCGATGGTGTATTCACAAACCATCTCGCCGGTCAGCATCCATGACAGTGCATCGGGGATGAACAGGATCTTCTCAGCATGCTTCAGGGCCGAGTTGTTCTCGCGCTGCATGGCATAGAGCTGGAAGATAGAGTTGAAGTTCATGAACTGAATGCCGGTCACATCATACACCTCGCGCTTGGGCAATACGTTCTTCAGGTAGTCGTCCATAGCCTCGAAGGTGATGGGGTCGCGGTAGGCACGTGGGTTGCGCAGAATGGCACCGTCCTCGCCGATGCACACAAAGTCAACACCCCAGGTGTCAATGCCGATTGATGTGATATTGATATGGCGGGTGGCTACCTCTTTCAAGCCACGGATCATCTCGAAGTAAAGTGCGTGTATATCCCAGTAGTAGTGACCTCCCTGCTCAATCAGGTTGTTGGGGAAACGTGTCACCTCTTCCAGGTCAATCTTGCCATTGTCAATCTTGCCGATGATGGTGCGTCCGCTTGTGGCACCAAGGTCCACGGCAAAGAAATAATTCTCGTTTTCCATTGATTTGTTTTAGTTGTTTTTAGCGTTCGCATGCAAAGATACTAAGAATAACACTTTTGCTGGCCGTATTTTTTGATTTTCTCACTAAGAAAAATGATTTTCTCAAAATAAATGTTTAACTTTGCAAACCGAAAAGATAAAGGGTAAACAGGCAACAACTAAAATCTATATTAAGTAATATTCAAAATCCAATGTCAACATTAACCGTTTTCATTGTCGCAGTCTTCTGTATAGGCTATCTCTGCATAGCGCTGGAGAGTGTGACAAAAGTCAACAAAGCAGCTATTGCGCTGCTGATGTGTGTAGGCTGTTGGACACTCCTCATGGTGGCACCTGGTGCCTACTATCCCGAGTTGCCAGCAGACAGTGTAGTGCACCATATCAGTGAGGTCATTGAGCACCACCTGGGCGATGCTGCAGGTACGTTGTTCTTCCTCATGGGTGCGATGACCATTGTGGAGATTGTAGATTCCAATGGCGGCTTTAACTTTGTGCGCGACACGCTGAAGACCAGTTCCAAGCGCAAGTTGCTGTGGCGTATGGCCTTTATGACCTTCTTCCTGTCGGCCATCCTCGACAATCTGACCACCAGTATTGTGATGGTGATGGTGCTGCGCAAGTTGGTGCAGAACCGCGAGGAACGTCTCATCTATGCTGCACTGATCATCATCTCTGCCAATAGCGGTGGCGCTTTCTCGCCGATTGGCGATGTCACCACCATCATGTTGTGGATCAAGGGTGTGGTAACCACCCAGGGTGTGTTGACCGAGATTTTCGTGCCTTCGCTGGTTTCAATGGTTATTCCTGCCGTCATCCTGTCGTTCTCGCTGAAAGGACGTTTCGATAAGAGTCAGAACCTGCCAAAGTCAGAGGTCAGCCAGTTCTCTAAGACCCAGCGCAACATCATCTTTTGGTTGGGGGTAGGCGGTCTGATGTTTGTGCCTGTGTTCAAGACGCTGACCCATCTGCCACCGTTCATGGGTATCCTGCTGGTGTTGGGCGTGCTGTGGACCGTGACCGAGGTGTTCCATTACAACACCGCTGAAGACGACACCATGGCTAAGCGTGTGAGCGACCTGCTGTCGCGTATCGACCTCTCAACCATCATGTTCTTCCTCGGCATCCTGATGGCTGTTGCCGTGCTGCAGGAGGTTCAGGTGCTGGCTGCTATGGGTACCGGTCTGACAGAGGCTTTCTCAGGCAACTATTACCTCATCAACGGCATCATCGGTGTGCTGTCTTCTATTGTTGACAATGTGCCCCTGGTGGCTGGTTGCATGCACATGTATCCCGTCAGTGAAGTGGCTGGCGATGCCATGGCCGTGGACGGCATCTTCTGGCAGCTCCTAGCCTATTGTGCCGGTGTGGGCGGTTCGATGCTGATCATCGGTTCGGCTGCAGGTGTCGTGGTGATGGGCCTGGAGAAGATTACCTTCGGTTGGTATCTGAAGCGCATCACGTGGATCGTGTTCGTAGGCTATCTGGCTGGTATCGGTTGCTACTGGCTGGAGAAGGCGCTGCTCTTTTAAAGAAGTAAAAAAAGAACTGCCGGCATTGCTGGCAGTTCTTTTTTTTTGCGGCCTGGCGGCTGGCGGCTGGCGGCCGGGAGATTTTGTCGAGATATCGATATATCGATATGACGATATTTCGACGCGGCCGCCATTCGATATCTCGATATTTCGATATATCGATATATCGACATTCTTTTTGCGGCCGCCGGCGGCTATTTATTTCTAAGTTCGCTGGGCTTACGACCTATCTTGGCTTTGAACTTGGCCGAGAAATAGTCGGGCGACTCAAAGTTTAAGCGATAGGCAATCTCCTTGATGCTGAGGTCGGTGGAACTGAGCAACTCTTTGGCACGCTGCAGTCGCAGGTCTTGCTGGTAAATGGCAGGCGACAGTCCCGTATGCTCTTTAAACAGTTTTCGGAAGTTGCTGTAGCTGACCCCCATGTCCTCGGCAATCTGCTGGATGGTGAGCGGACTCTCGAGCGATTCACGGATGCGCATACGTGCCCTGCTGATCATGTCCACGTGTGCCTCGTTGCGCGTCTTCAACTGGATGTTGCGCTCCAGCGAGTACATCATGCCAATCAGGTGGTTCACGATGCCCGCCAAAAGCTGTTGGGAGTAGGCCGCCTCTTCCACGGCCGTCTCGTAGGCTTGTTTGTAGAGCGTTTCGATATCCGACGAGTATCCCACATGATAAATAGGTTTCGAAGGAGAGATAAAGCCAGCTCTCACACGCTCGTTCATGTTGTTGCCCTTGAATCCAATCCAATAGCACTTCCATCCCTTTTCGCGTGATGGACAGTAAGTGTGCCATTCGCCAGGAAACAAGATGAAGATGTCGCCCTCTTTAAGCACGGTCTCCCTTTGTGATTCGCTGCGGAACACCCCTTCACCTTCTATAACATATTGTAACTGATATTCCTGAAGTGTGCGTCCTTTATGACAGTCGAAATAGTATCCATCGGCATGTCCGCGTGTAGGGTATTCTTCGTTGGGGGCTATCTCCTCGTAACCCACAGTGGTAACGGTCAGGCCCCATTGTTTGTCTCGTTCGCTGGCGAGAAGGTATCTGCTTTTTTGCATAGTTTAATCAAAAAACTCTTTCATTATTACTGTAGTCATCCTTTCAACTGACAGGGTATCCAAAGCCAGAACGTAGAGCCGTGGCCCTCGCCCTCGCTGGTGACACCAATATCTCCGTTACAACGCTCGGCAATGCTCTTGCTGATGCTCAGTCCCAGTCCGGTACCCTGAACAAAGTCGTTGAGCTTCACGAAGCGTTTGAAAACATCTGCTTGTTTGTCTTTCGGGATGCCAGCGCCAGTGTCTTCACAATAGATGTAAAGACCCTTCTCGCTGTCGGATGGTCTGTTGGGACAGGTGGTGTATTGATAGCCCACCTTGATATGTCCCTCCTTTGTATATTTCACAGCGTTGGTCACGAAGTTGGTGACCACCTGCTGGATGCGTCCTTTGTCTATGCAGGTGTTGAACGACTGATAAGTGTTTTCAGCGATGAACGTTACGTTAGGATCCTGCACGCGCTGTCGCAAGGTCTCACAGATATCGTTGAATGCCACGGCGAAGTCCACATCTTCCGGATGGATAGACTGTGGTCCCTGGTTCATATCGGAAGCTTCGAGGATGTCGTCGATGAGTCTCATCAGCATATCGCAGTTGTTACGGATGATGCGGATGAACTCCTGTCGGTCCTCGGGCACATCGACCATCTGCAGCAGGTCAGAGAAGCCCACGATGGCATTCAGCGGTGTGCGTATTTCGTGGGTCATGTTGGCTAGGAAGGCACTCTTCAGTCGGCCCGAATTCTCGGCGCGCTGCGTCTCCTCCTTCAGTTTCTCCTGTGCTTCCATCAGTTCGCTGACATCCTTCACGATGCCCATGTAGCCCGTCTTCTTTCCGTCTTCATTATGGAAAGGAACACCGCTGATCAGGTACCACCCAGACTGGTCGTCGAGGAAGGTGCGGTCGAAGAGGTGCACCGTGTTGAGAGGCTTGTTGCTGCTCAGCAGTTCGCGCAAAGCTTGAGCTGCCTGTTGACGCTGCGAAATGTTGATGGAAGAGAGATACTCCTCGAAAGTCTCTGTATAGCCCTTGTCGCGCAGCGACTGTGAGAAGTGTATGATACCCTCTTTGTCGATGGTGTGCCATACAAACATCTTGCTGCTCTCCAGCAGGTAGTGCAGTTCACTCTCGTATTTCAAAATGGTGCTGTTGGCATCCTGCAGCTCTTTGTCGCGGTGCTGCTGTTCCAGATACGTCTTGCGCTCGTCGGTGATGTCGCGTGCTGCAAACATATAGAAGGCTCGGTTGCCCTCGTTGTCGAAGACAGGACGTATCTTGGCCTCGATAAACTGGTCAATGCCTATCTCCGGCTGATACATGTGCTGGCAGACGTGGAATTCTTCAGTCCTGTCGCGTTCGAAGTCTTTCTCCAGATGCGGCGTGTCAAACATGTTGACGTTGAGGTAGTATGTGTCGCCTTTATCGTCGAAATTACAAAGTTTGCGCATGGCTGGGTTCACATCTATCAAGGTGCCGTCGGGGGTGTAGAACGACATGGCAGATAGCGTACTCTCGAAAGCCCTTTTGTAGTTTTTGCCAAGTTCCGTCAGTTGGGCATCGGGCTGTTCCTCCTCATTGTTAATCTCATGGTGCTCCACGTAGTGGGTGATGGCCTTGAGCAGTCGGTTCTTTGACGTTGTGATGGCCAACTGCCTGTTCACTATGAAGAAAGCCACGGTCAGGATGATCCCCATCCCGACGATGACCAGGATGTTGATGGTGATGAATGATGCAAAGATCGTGTTCAGCAGTATCATAGTGAAGCCTTTCTTTCAATTGTTATTGCACTACATGGCAGGGTGATAACCACGGCTGTGCCCTTTCCTTCCTCCGAGTACACACTGATGGTGCCACCCATCTGCTGGAGTAGTTCCTTGCAGATGGCCAGTTCCAGACCCGTACCCTTGTTCATGCCCGATACGAAGCGTTCGAAGATGTGGGGCAGATTCTCCTTCTTGATGCCACATCCCGTATCTTCGATGGAGATAAACAGCTTTCCGTCGATATAGTCGTAGCGCGCATTGATAGAGCCCTGGTCCGTATAGGTGGCTGCGTTCTCAATGATTTGGCGGATGACATAGCCCACATGTGTGTCGTCGATTTCCACGAAGAGCTGGTTGTAGGGCTGTTCGATGTTGAGTTTCACGCCCTCTTTCTCGTGCTCTTCCCATCCCTTCTGGCAGTGGTTCACGAACGACTTACAGAAGTCTGTGGCTTTGGGATTGATTTCAATCATCTGTGCATCCAGTCGCGAAAGGAACAGGATGTCGTTGATGAGTCGCAGCAAGTGCGCTGAGTTGTTTTTGATCTCCTCGATGAACACCTGCTCGTCCTCTGGTGATGCCGCCTCGTCAAACAGTTCGGCAAAGCCGACAACGGTGTTCAGTGGCGTGCGAATCTCGTGACTCATATTGCGCAGGAACGTGTTCTTAATGCTCTCCACTTCTTGTGCGCGTGCCGTCTCGATGGCTAGCAGATGCTCGGTCCATTTTGTCTGGCTCACATCTCGGCAGATGCCAAAGTAAGACATCACCTGGCCTTGTTCATCGAAGACCGGCAGCAGGTCGAACTGCAGGTAAAGCACCTCTGTTCCTTTGTTACGGATGATGGTCTTGATATTGGTGGTGATGGGGTTCGATGTCCTGTTGTCCAGCAGTTTGAAAGTGTGTGTGAGCGTGTGCTTATAGGCATCGTCCACAAACACCATGCATCGTGCCTGGGTCAGCGTGTGGAGTTCCTTGTGGTTGCCATCAAAGATAGTCAGGTCGTGGGTGGTAGGTGAATACTTGATGATGCGCAGCCCGCCCACCTGTAGGATATAGTCGATGTTGTTGATATAGCTTGTGATTTCCTTGTTGACAACATCCAGTTGACGCGTGCCCTCTTTCAGTTTGCGGAAGGCATGGACAAACTCGCCCATGTCTCGCCCTGTGCTAAAGATATATTCCAACTTACCGTTCTCGTCGAAGACAGGCTTAAGCTGCATCTCGATATACACTGGTGGTTGGTCGGGTTGAGGCATGGCGGTGGTGCAGATATACACCTCGCGCTTTTTCATCTCCTCGATGATCGACTCGTCAAAGCTGTTGGATAGGGTGATGTTGCTGGCAATCAGTTCTTCGCGCGTCATGCGCAGAATCTTGGCCGACTCCTCGTTGACGTCGAGCATGGTGCCGTCGGGGGCAAAGATGGCCAGACCGGCAAAAGAAGAATCAAAGATGTTCTGGTAGCGCAGCAGCACATCTTTCTCTTGACTGATGCGCTGATGCTCTTTGGTGATGTCACGGCGAGCACCAAAGATCAAATACGGTTTACCGTTGGGACGGCGGTATAACGACAAGTCCAGACTGAAGTAGCGTGTCTCGTGCTTCTCGTTGGTCTCGTCTTCGTCCTGGATGAGCAGTGTCACCTTCTCCTCCTGGTTGTTGATCAGTCGGCCGAAGGCCTCGTTGACACGTGTGAAGTCGCCGTGCAAGTAATTGCGTGCAAACTCCAGTGCCCTCATCGTCTTGCAGGGGCGCCCATCATCATCAATCCACGAAAACGTCTGTCGGTCCACGTGATACACCCAAATCTTCATGTTCAGGGGTGCAATGATTTGCGACAACTTGCTCGACATCCTGGCGTTCTCCTGCCTTTTCTTCACCTCTTTGCGGTGCACATAGAAAAGGTAGCCTCCTGTTGAAAAGAACAGGAGCAAACAGATGACGTTGATGATGAAAGGTGTTAGTAGCAAGGCTTTTTAGTTATTTAGCGTTGTCTTACTTGTTGAGAATCTTTTTGACCTCGTTACCAATTTTCACGAGATAGACGCCTTTTTTCAGCGAGTTAGCACTGAGTGTGACAGACTCATTGGCTTTAAAAATCTCCTCGCCTTTCAGGTCGTATATGGTGCAGCGCTCGCCTTTGGCAATCTCAATGCGCAGCACACCATCGCGCAACTCAAACTTCGAAGCCATGTTCTGAGAGGTAATGCTTGTGAGGTCGCCAGCAGAGAAAAACATCTTCGACAGGCCAGAGAGAGGCAGACGCTGGGTGGTGCCATCGGTCATGGAGAGAATCATGTCGGAAGCATCGAACGTGATCTTGTTGATCTTGCTCACCTCAAAATTGCAGGCAGCGCCATCCTGACTGACGGTCAGATAGGCAAAATTATCGGCCATCATTTGGGTGCTGACTGTGAACAGCAGTGCTGTGATTAAACTTCTTAAAACCTTCATACATTTATAATAATTTTGTGGCAAAGATATAAATTATTTTGGAAAAAGTGAGCATTTCCTTTGTTTTTTTACAAAAAAAAATCCTTTTTGTTGCTCAATCAAAATAAAACCACTAAATTTGTCAACAGAAAATTAAATCACATTATTATGATAGACGTTAAAGAGACATTAAGTAAAAGTGAAGAGCGCATGGAGATGGCCGCTATGTACCTGGAGGAAGAGCTGAGCCGCATCCGTGCCGGACGTGCCAACGTGGCCATCCTCGATGGTGTGCGCGTGGAGTCATACGGAAGCAGAGTGCCCCTGAATCAGGTGGCTACGGTGAACTGTCCCGATGCGCGTACCATCGCCATCAAGCCTTGGGACAAGAAGCAGATTCGCGATATTGAAAAGGCCATCATGGACAGCGATGTAGGCATCACCCCCGAGAACAATGGCGAGGTGATCCGCTTGGCGCTGCCTCAGCCCACCGAGGAGCGTCGTCGTGACCTGGTGAAGCAGTGCAACAAGATTGCCGAGAAGGCTAAGGTTGAGGTGCGCAACGTGCGTTCTGACGTGAAAGACAAGCTGAAGAAGGCCATCAAAGACGGTCTGAGCGAGGACAACGAGAAGGATGCCGAGGCCGAGTTGCAGAAGTTGCACGACAAGTACATCAAGAAGCTCGACGAGCTGATTGAGGCCAAGAACAAGGAGATTATGACGGTTTAATGAAAGGACTGGTCATTAAGAATACAGGCAGCTGGTACACCGTCCGCATGGACGATGGCCAGCTGCTTGATTGTAAGATAAAGGGTAACTTCCGTCTGAAGGGCATTCGCACCACCAACCCCGTGGCCGTTGGCGACCGTGTGGAGGTGAATGGCGAAGGCTGGATTGTGGAGATAGAAGATCGCCGTAACTATATTATCCGAAAGAGTATCAACCTGTCGAAGCAGAGTCATATCCTGGCGGCTAATGTGGATCAGGCTTTCCTTGTTGTAACTATCAGTAAGCCAGAAACTTCAACTACGTTTATTGATCGTTTTCTTGCGTCGGCCGAGGCCTATCGTGTTCCCGTGGTGTTGGTGTTCAACAAGACCGACCTGCTGGATGCCGACGAGCTGCGCTACCAACAGATGATGGTGACACTCTATGAGACCATCGGTTATGAGTGTCGACAGATCTCTGCCAGCACGGGTGAGGGCGTGGACGCCCTGCGACAGATGCTGGAAGGCAAGGTGACTTTGCTGAGCGGCAACAGTGGCGTGGGCAAGTCAACACTGATCAACCGATTGGCGCCCCATGCTAATCTGCGCACTTCTGAGATTAGCGATGCCCACAACACGGGTATGCACACCACGACATTCAGTGAGATGATACCCATCGAACCTTCTGGCTACCTCATTGACACGCCGGGTATCAAGGGTTTTGGTACCTTCGACATGGAGCCTGAAGAGATCACGGGGTATTTCAAGGAGATCTTCCGTTTTTCTCGGGATTGTAAGTTTTCTAATTGTACGCACACGCATGAGCCTGGCTGTGCTGTGCTCAAGGCTCTGGAGAACCACTATATTTCTGCCAGTCGTTATCAGTCTTACCTCTCCATGCTGAATGACAAGGAAGAGGGAAAATACCGCGAGGGATTCTAGGTAGGCTTGTGATTGTCGGATATACGGCACGCTGTCGCGTGGAAATTATACAAAATTGGATTCATAATTTCTCAGGTTATAAAAAATATCATGTAGAATTTTTGATCAGATTTTGAAAAATTTTCCTGCGTAGCAGGCTTGAGATAGAAGAGATACGGCACGCTGTCGCGTGGAAATTATACAAAATTGAGTTCAGAATTTCTCAGGATTTCCCTGCGTAGCAGGCTTGGCAACATTATAAAAACATAGAAATTAAATAGATGAACTTAATAGAAGAGCATAATAAGCGCTATGAGTTCTTTCGGGAAATTACGGGCGAAGCAATGCTCGTACATAGGAAATATAAATCAGGCCTTTTGGAGTCTGCATATGAGGCAGCTCTTAAGTATCTGTTGGAACAGAAAGAACGTAAAGTAGAACGACAGGTTTTTCTCCCAATATACTGGGATAATGTACAGCTTGATCAGACTTATCGAATGGACTTAGTTGTTGATGACCAGATTATTGTGGAACTGAAAGCTGTATCGCATATTGAAACGGCTCATAGAAAACAATTATGGAACTATATGAATCTGACTCATATGCCTTATGGTATGTTAATCAACTTTGGTTCTGATCGTTTGTATTCTGAGTGGTATCAGCGTTGTTCTAACGGAACAATAGAAAAGATTAGGCTGTTGTGATGTGCTAGGCTTGAGATTGTCGGATAGACGGCACGCTACCGCGTGGAAATTATACAAAAATGAGTTCAGAATTTCTCAGGTTTTAAAAAAATATCATGTAGAATTTTGGATTAGATTTTGAAAAATTTTCCTGCGTAGCAGGCTTGAGATAGAAGAGATACGGCACGCTGTCGCGTGGAAATTATACAAAATTGAGTTCAGAATATCTCAGGTTATAAAAAAAATATCATGTAAAATTTTGGATCAGATTTTGAAAAATTTCCCTGCGTAGCAGGCTTAAAATAAAGAACAAATGATTATAGAAGTTACATCGTTGGCACAGGAGGGACTGGAGGTCTTTGGGAAATTGACCGAAGCACAGTTGAGAAATGCACTTGACCCCGAGAAAGGAATATTTATTGCAGAGAGTCCGAAAGTGATTCGGGTGGCTCTGGATGCTGGATATGTGCCTGTGTCACTGCTCTGCGAACGTAAGCATATTTCTGGCGATGCTGCTGATATCATTCAACGTTGTGGCGATATTCCAGTATATACCGGTGAACGTGAGCTGCTGGCACAACTGACTGGCTATACCCTGACACGAGGAGTGCTCTGTGCCATGCACCGTCCGCAGACTAAACCCTTGCATGATATTATTGGTGGCGCACGCCGTATCGTCGTCATTGATGGGGTGGTGGATACAACTAATATTGGTGCCATCTTCCGTTCTGCAGCTGCTTTGGGTATCGATGCCGTGCTGCTGACAAAGAATGCCTGCGACCCACTGAACCGACGGGCTGTTCGCGTGTCGATGGGTTCGGTGTTTCTGGTGCCCTGGACCTGGTTGGATAGTTACGACGAACTGACCGCGCTGGGCTTCAAGACCGTGGCAATGGCACTGACCGACAAGTCGATAGCTCTCGACGACCCCGTGCTGAAAGCCGAGCCTCGACTGGCCATCGTGATGGGCACCGAGGGCAACGGACTGCCTAAGGACACCATTGCCAGCACCGACTATGTGGTGCGCATCCCCATGGCTCATGGCGTTGACTCCCTCAATGTGGCGGCAGCAGCTGCTGTGGCTTTTTGGGAACTGGGAAAATAAAATGATGAGAAAAAGATAGGATTCACTACATTCCTGTCTTTTTTTTCTTATCTTTGCCCTCACAAACCAATTACTAATTTACAAAACTAATCAATGAAATCTGAATTTTGCGCTTTAATGGCACTTTTGCTGATGCTCGCTGGTAGCATGAATGCAGCGGAGCGACAGAAACTGTGTTTTAATGACGACTGGCGACTGACAGTAGGCGATTTCGTGGAAGCAAGCCTGCCAGACTTTGATGATAGTCAGTGGCAGCGGGTGACGCTGCCTTATGCATTCAATGGCGAAGAGGCCTTTCGCAAGGATATTGTGGACTTGACCGATACCATTTGCTGGTATCGCAAGACGTTCACCTTGACCCATGCTGATGTGCATGGAAAAGTATTCGTCGAGTTCGAAGGCGCCCGTCAGGGAGCTGATGTGTGGGTGAACGGTCAGAAGGTCGGATTCTCGGACAATGGTGTGATGGCTTTTGGCTTTGATATCACGCCGTTTGTCAAGGTGGGCAGCAACGTGATGGCCGTACGCTGCGACAACAGTTGGACGTATCGCGACCGCACTTTGAACAGTCGCTACCAGTGGAATGATAAGAATTTTAATGCCAACTATGGTGGTCTGCCAAAGAATGTGTGGCTACATATCACGGACAAGCTCTATCAGACATTGCCGCTCTACTCGAACCTCGGCACGACAGGAACCTATATCTATGCTACCGATTTCGATATCCCCAATCACCAAGCAACGATACACGTCGAATCGCAGATTCGCAACGAGGATGTCAAGCCCCGTTCGTTTATATTCTTAGCCAAAGTGCTTGACGTGGAAGGTAAAGAGGTCGCTAATTTTAATAGCGAGCGTCTGACAATGCAGCCTGGCGAAACACGTACTGTAAGAATACAGCAGCCTGTTAACAATCTGCATTTCTGGTCGTGGGGCTACGGCTATCTTTATACGGTGAAAACGGAACTGGTGGCCGATGGTGAAACCGTTGACAACGTCATGACCCGTACTGGTTTCCGCAAGACCCGTTTCGGTGATGGTAAGCTATGGCTGAACGACCGCGTGATGATGGTGCATGGTTATGCACAGCGTACCTCGAACGAATGGCCTGGTGTCGGTGTCAGTGTGCCGGCATGGCTGAGCGACTACTCAAACGCGCTGATGGTGGAGAGTGGGGCGAACATGGTACGCTGGATGCATGTGACGCCATGGAAACAAGATGTTGAGAGTTGCGACCGCGTGGGATTGCCACAGGCCATGCCTGCCGGTGATGCCGAGAAAGATGTGGACGGTGCCCGTTGGCAACAGCGCACCGCACTGATGCGTGATGCCATCGTCTATAACCGCAACAACCCCTCAATCCTGTTTTATGAAAGTGGCAACGAGAGTATCAGTCGTGAACATATGTTAGAGATGAAAGCCCTTCGCAATCAGTACGACCCCTATGGCGGACGAGCTATCGGTAGTCGTGAGATGCTTGACATCGATGAGGCAGAATATGGTGGTGAGATGCTGTATATCAACAAGAGCAAGAAACACCCGATGTGGGCGATGGAATACTGTCGTGACGAGGGCTTGCGCAAATACTGGGATGAGCAGAGCTACCCCTACCACAAGGAGGGTGACGGTCCGCTGTACCGTGGTAAACCAGCGAATGAATACAACCATAACATGGATGCGTTTGCCGTGGAGATGGTGCGCCGCTGGTATGACTACTGGCGAGAACGTCCCGGAACAGGCACACGGGTGTCGGCTGGCGGTGTGAAGATCGTGTTCAGCGATACGAACACCCATCACCGCGGCGAGAAGCACTACCGTACCAGTGGTGTTGTTGACGCCATGCGTATTCCCAAGGATGCTTTCTATGCCCACCAGGTGATGTGGAACGGATGGGTGGAGCCAGAGACAGCAAAGACCTATATCGTGGGACATTGGAGCCTCTGCCCCAGTCCATCTACAAAGGGAGAGGGGAGTGGTCTTGTTAAACCCGTCTATGTAGTATCGACGGCCGACAGCGTTGAGCTGTTCCTGAACGGACGGTCGCTCGGCCAGGGTAAGCAGAGCTATCGCTACCTCTTTACCTTCGATCATGTGCCCTTTGAACCCGGAACATTGGAGGCTGTAGGTTCAGACGGAAGTCGGTATCAACTGGAGACAGCGGGTGAACCCTACCAGCTGAAGCTTACTACAATAGCGAATCCGCAGGGCATCAAGGCCGACGGTGCCGATATGGTGTTGGTACAAGTAGAGGTGGTCGATAAACAGGGACGTCGCTGTCCGCTGGATGATAGAAAGGTACATTTCTCATTATGGGGAGAAGCCCGATGGATTGGCAGCATCGAGTCTGCCGCCATGTCGGTGCCGATAGTATGTGGTGTGAACAGGGTGCTGGTGCGAACAACCACGAATGCTGGCGAGATCAATCTTTCTGCCTATGCCGAGGGACTGAAACCCGCCTATGTGTCGATGAACAGCGTAAAAACCCATTGTCATGCTTCGCTGCTTCCCGGACTATTCAACCGAGGCGAGACACCGCTGACCCCTTCCTATACACCACAGTCACGCGGCATAGAGATTGTGTCGGCCAAGGCCGGTTATGATGGTCAGCACGCTGTTTGTAGCTATGATGACAATGAGTTGTCGGAATGGAAAAACGACGGACGACTCGCTACGGCATGGATTACCTATCGGTTGGCGAAGAAAGCCGTGGTAGATGATATCTGTCTGAAACTGACCGGGTGGCGTCTGCGCAGTTATCCAATAGAAGTGTATGCTGGTAAGACCCTGATATGGAGCGGTGAGACCGAACGTAGCCTGGGGTATATCCATCTGACGCCGACCAAGCGTGTGAAGACCAATGAGATAACCATCCGACTGAAAGGTGCCGGTAAGGATCAAGATGCATTTGGCGGTATTGTAGAGGTTGCAGAACCTGCTGCCGGCGAGCTTGACCTGTTTAAAGCTAGAAATGGCGGAGAGACAAAAAATGAGTTGCGCATCGTGGAAATAGAATTTATAGAACGGATATAGTTAGAGAGTCATTTTTTTTTCGTACTTTTGCACCTCGTAACTAGACCATTAAAAAAAACAATGATGAATCGCAAGATTTTCTTTGCGATGTCGCTATTGGCTATGGCGGCATCGGCACAGGTGAAGACCGATGTGAAGGTCTTTAATCTGGCAGGTCCGTATGCGGTGAAGACACCACAGCAGATGGACTCTGTGAACGTGAAAGGTGATAAGTTTGACGAGAAAAGTCTGCTTGGCGACCTGGCCCTGAGCAGTCAGCCACAGACCACCTTCGAGGGTTGTGTGTTGCCTTCGCTGGCCGACAGCAAGAGCGTGGGTGTGCTGAGCTTTTATGTGAACAACAGTGATTTCACGAAGGGTACTATCAGCGTGAAAGGTCCTAAGAACTGCAAGGTTTATGTGGATGGACAAGAGGTGATGGGCGAAGTGAAGCTGGCTCCCGAACACCACGAGGTGGCCATCCGCTTCCTGGCTCAGCCCTCGGATAGCGACAGCGTTCGGGTGACCATGGATATGACACGTGCATTAACGCCCGTTGTCACCAAGCAGCACCCCTATATGGTGCACGACCTGACCGACGGAAAACGCGTACGTAACATCTCGCTGTCGGCCGATGGAAAGTATGTGATGGTGGCTTATCAGACCACAGCCCGTGGTGGCAAGAGCCAGTGGAGCTACGAGTTGCGAGACGTGAAGAGTCAGCGCCTGCTGGCACGCCCCGCGGCGATGGCCGAATGGATGCCCCGCAGTTGTGCCTATATCGAAGAGGAATATCTGGGCGACAAGCGTGTGCTCTACAAGGTGGACCCTGTGACGGGCCAGCGCACGCAGTGGGCCTATGATGTGCCTCGCGAGGGCTATACCATCAGTCCTACGGAAGACTATATCATCTTTACAGGCACGGAGGAAGGCCCCAAAGAGGATGCCGACGTCTATCAGGTGCTGGAGATGGACGACCGTCAGCCGGGCTGGCGTTCGCGCTACTACCTGAAGCGCTACGACATTGCCACCGGCCTGTGCCAGCGCATCACCTTCGGACGTCAGACCACCTATCTCTCGGACATTTCGCAGGACGGTAAGAAGTTGCTGGTGGTTTCGTCATACTCTCGTTTGGCCAAGCGCCCCACAGAGGTGCAGGATGTGTTTATCATCGATGCCCAGACACTGAAGACCGACACGCTGATGCAGTGTGCGGGATTCCTGGGCGGCGGCACTTTCTCGCCCGACGGCAGTCAGATCATCTTCACGGGTACGCCCGAGGCCTTCGACCGCATCGGTTGTCAGTTGGCTGCCGACGTGACACCCAGCATGACCGAAAACGAGCTGTTCCTCTATGACATCGCCACAAAGCAGGTGAAGCCCCTGACCAAGGACTTCGATCCCTCGCTGACGGGCGGCGTGAATTGGTCGGCAGCCGATGGCATGGTCTATTTCCGTGCTGAGTGTCGCGACTATGTCTATCTGTATCAGCTCAATCCAAAGAACGGTAGGATCCAGCGCCTGCCCGTGAATGGCGACAATATCTACCGCCTGGACATGGCTTCGCATGCCGGCACCGTGGCTTATCTCTCTTATAAAACCATGGAGCCAGCCTCTGCCTATGTGACCACCAACCCCGCCAAGAAAGGCAGCGAGGTGCTGTTGTTTGATGGTTGTAAAGCCCTGGGCGATGCCGAGCTGGGCACCTGCGAGGACTGGAACTTCACCAACTCGAAGGGTGACACCGTCTATGGACGCCTCTATCTGCCAAAAGACTTTGATGCGACGAAGAAATATCCCATGATTGTTTATTACTATGGCGGTTGCTCGCCCACCAGTCGTTATTTCGAGTCACCCTATGCCCCTCAGTATTGGAACTCGTTGGGCTATGTGGCCTATATCATCGAACCCAGTGGTGCCACCGGCTTCGGTCAGGAGTGGGCTTCGCGCCACGTGAACACCGCCGGTCGCGGACCTGCTGAGGATATCATCGAGGGCACGAAGAAGATCTGTGAGGCTCATCCCTTTATTAATAAGGAGAAAATCGGTTGTATGGGTGCATCGTATGGCGGTTTCATGACGCAGTATCTGCAGACACAGACCGATATCTTTGCTGCAGCCGTGAGTCATGCAGGCATTGCCAACCACACCAGCTACTGGGGACAGGGCTATTGGGGCTATAACTACAGTGAGGTGTCGATGGCCAACAGCTATCCTTGGAGCCATCGCGACCTCTACGTCAACCAGTCGCCTCTGTTCAATGCCGACAAGATTCACACGCCGCTGCTTCTGCTGCATGGCGATGCCGACACCAACGTGCCTCTGGTAGAGAGTCTGCAGATGTTTACGGCCTTGAAGCTCCTCGGTCGCGAGGTAGCTCTGGTGCAGGTGAAGGGTGAGAATCATCACATCCTTGACTACTCTAAGAAAGAGAAATGGTTGGCCACACAGATGGCATGGTTCGCCCGTTGGCTGAAGGATGATCCTAGTTGGTGGGATGCGCTTTATCCTGCAAAAGGCCTGTAATAGGTCGCCAGTTGCAGAGGAGGTTCCTTTGCAAGATTTATATACGGAATAGTAAAGAGGTCGTGTCAATAGTAACAGACACGACCTCTTTTCGGTACAGAATAGAACAGGTACCCGTCCCTGGGGTTCACTGCGGATCATTTTTTTCTTAAAGAGTATTAAAAAGAATACTTTTTTGATGCTTTTATTTGCTAAATGGTATTCTTTTTATTACCTTTGCGCCAACATTAAGTATAAACATGAAAGCATATAAGGTTATTGAAGTCATCAAAATGCTTGAAGCTGACGGATGGGTCCTTGTAGCCACCAAAGGTGACCATCGACAATATAAGCATCCTCAGAAGAAAGGCAAGGTGACTATCAGAGGACATAAAAATGAGGTGTTAAGCCAATTTCTCTTGAATAGTATTTGGAAACAGGCAGGTTGGAAATAATAAAAAAGTAATGGAGATGGAAAAAATTATTGTAAATGTATCTTGGTGTAACAAGAATTATGGTGCAGCTCTGAGCGAGAACGTGCCTGGTGCAGTGGTTGTTACTGCCAAAACGTACAACGAACTTATTGATGAAGTACGCAACACACTCAACTTCCATGTAGAAGGAATGATTGCAGATGGCGATGATGTTCCCCAGTGGCTTCGCGATGGCGACTACAAATTCGAGTATCATCTGGATGCTGCAGCCTTGCTGCAAATGTGCTCTCCTTATGCCTCCATTGCTGCAATCAGCCGTGTTTCAGGTATCAATCAGCACCAGCTGAGCCACTATGCCAACGGTATTAAAAAGCCTCGTCCAGAACAGCGCCGTCGCATCGTTGAAGGTCTGCACAAAATAGGCCGTGAACTTATTGCTGTGGAATAACACTTTTTTATAGATGCACAACGGCAGGTATCATGTTGATGACCTGCCGTAGAGATTACGTTCAAGTTCATAACTTCCAATTCTTTTGTTATTTTTCGCTGCCGTCATCTTTTCATAGAGTTTGGAGTCTCTAGCCTACCACATAAAGTTTTCGTCCATAAAAGATGAATAGCACTTGAAACAACACCAAACAACCATATAGGAGCACCATAAATAGCAAAAACTCGATTCGTAAATACAATTTCTTTCGTCATATAGTCAATGGAACAGGTACCCGTCCCTGCGGTTTACCTGCGGTTCATGTCACTGATACGGCCTCTTTTGCTATGGAATAGTGGCGCTATTATTTGCTTAAAGTGGCACTTTTGTGGTGCAAAAGTGGTTGTTTTGGTCTGATTCTAGACTCTAGAATGTGCATTTCTAGAGTCTAGAAACCACCTTTCTAGACTCTAGATTTATCATTTCTAAAGTCTAGAATGTTTTTGTTTAGAGTTTAGGATGGTCTTTATAGTTTAGAAATGATGTTTCAAAAGCTCAGCTTTTTGCGCAATATACCGCCGTTTTAAGCTGTTGTTTTGGGCTGTCTTTCTGGAGCTAACAAACTGAAAAAACGTTTTTTATTTTGTTCTTTACTCACTTATTCGTAACTTTGCAGCATGAATATAGATGAATTAAAGGATAAACGCATCGCTGTGCTCTTGTCGGGTGGCGTGGATAGCAGTGTGGTGGTGTATGAGTTTGCACGACTGGGCCTGCAGCCTGACTGCTTCTATATCAAGATAGGTCCCGAGGAGGAAGAGGAGTGGGACTGCTCGAGCGAGGAAGATCTGGAAATGGCTACCGCCGTGGCCCGTAAGTATGGCTGCAAGTTGGAAGTGGTGGATTGTCATCAGGAATACTGGAACCAGGTGACGGCCTACACCATGGATAAGGTGAAGGCGGGACTGACTCCCAATCCCGATGTGATGTGCAACCGACTGATTAAGTTTGGTGCCTTCCACGAGAAGCGTGGACACGACTACGACCTGATTGCCACCGGCCACTATGCGCAAAAGGAAACCTCCCCAAGCCCCTCCCAAGGAGGGGTTGTCTCATGGCTCTGCACTAGTCCTGACCCGGTGAAGGATCAGACCGACTTCCTGGCACAGATATACGACTGGCAGTTGGAAAAAGCGATCTTTCCCATCGGTCACTATGTGAAGGACGAGGTGCGCACCATTGCTGAGCGCGAACATCTGGTGAACGCCAAGCGTCGTGACTCACAAGGCATCTGCTTTCTGGGAAAGATCAACTATACGGACTATATAAAAAGGTACGTGGGCGAACAGCAGGGCGACGTGCTGGAGCTGGAGACGGGCAAGCTGATCGGTAAGCACAACGGCCACTGGTTCTACACCATCGGACAGCGTAAAGGCTTAGGCTTTGGCGGCGGCCCCTGGTTCATCGTGAAGAAAGATGTGGCGCAGAACCTGCTATATGTGTCGCATGGTTACGATCCTGAGACTGCCTATAAGCAGGACTTCCCCATACATGGATTTCACAGCATCAATGGCGAGATGCCAGGCGAACAGATCACGTTCAAGATTCGTCATACGCCAGAGTTCCATGAGGCCACACTGGAAAAGACCGGCGAGGGAAGTTTCATCGTACACTCGAAAGATCCGATCCACGGCGTGGCACCGGGACAGTTCTGCGTGGTGTATGATGCCGAGCATCACCGTTGCTACGGATCGGCAGAGATTACAATATAACCCCCTCTAAATCTCCCCAAGGGGAGACTTTTTACGAACTCCTCCTTCTTTTCTCCTCCCGAAGGAGGGAGAAAAGAAGGAGGGGTTATTTGAATATCTTAAACTCATAGCCTTGCTCTTTCAGCCATTTGATGCTGGCGGGCAACGCTGTCTTCAGCTTCTCGATGGACTTCAGAGAGTCGTGAAACGTGATGATAGACCCGTTGCGCGCATAGCGCTTCACGTTGTTGAGGATATCCTCGGCCGTCATCCATTTAGAATAGTCGCGCGTCACGAGGTCCCACATCACCACCTTATACTTTCTGCTGAGCCACGCATACTGGTCCAGACGCATCCACCCATGGGGTGGGCGCATGAAGTGGCTGTGGATATAGGCGTTGGCCTTCTCCACGTTATAGCTATAGTCGTGGAGCGAATGGCGGAAACCGCTGATATGATTATGGGTGTGATTGCCCACCTGATGACCCTCGTCTAGTATCTGTTGAAACAGCTCTGGATATTTCCTCACGTTGTCGCCCACCATGAAGAAAGTGGCCTTGATGCCCTCTTTGCGCAAGATATCCAGGATGAAAGGTGTGGACTCTGGGATGGGACCGTCGTCGAACGTCAGATAGACTGAACGTTCGTGACGGTCCATTCGCCATAATGCTTTAGGATAAAGCCATCTCAGATAGACGGCGGGTTGTTCAATAATCATTTAAATAAGGGTGCGGTTTAGCGTAGCTTGCCGCCTTTGCTTACAAATGTGTTCATGAATTGCTGCCACTCGGCTGTGTAGTTGGCTGCGAGTGCAGGGTCAACATCCTCGGCAATCGAGATGAGGCTCTGCATGATATAGAACTGAATGCGGCAATCGCTGGCAGACATCAAGAACAGGTTCTTGTCGAGTGAGAGATAGAACTCTACATACTGCTTGTCACGGTTCCATACCTGAGACAACAGATCCTTTGCCTTTGCCTTGTTGCCAATCAGCGAATAGGCCAGCGCCATGTCGAGTGAGCCGCCCTGGTACTCATGAGGAATATTGCGGGCAGGCAGCATCTCTTCAGACTTAGCCAGCACCTTGGCAGCCTTGTCGTTCTCGCCCTTGTAGGCCAGCTCTGTAGCCAACTTAGCCAGCAGACGACGGTGGGTGTAGCACATGCGCATGACGGTCTCGTCGAGATAGATGCGCTCGGCATTGACATTACCATATTTAAAGCGGTTCATCACATTGTCGTAGGTCTTGTCGGTATCGAAGTCGGTCATGCCTTCCAGCGGACGACCATTCACGTTGGTAGTGAACGGTGTGATGCGGTTGGCCAGACCCTCCTGTACGAAGTTGTCGCCCAGATTCATGTAGTTCTCCTGACCGACGGTGTAGGCCACGTAGAGAGGACGCTCCCAGTTGCAGTTGGCCAACAGCTCCAGCATCATCAGCTTGCTCTTGTCCAGAGAGTTGAGACCCTTTAGCGAGATGACCATGCGGTCGGGGATAGAGTCGCCCTGCATCAGCATGCCACTACGCTTCACAGCCTCCTTGTCGATAGTCATATAGAGCGTGTCGGTGGGGATGACCTGCAGTTCGGGATTCTTAGAGCGCACCCAGTATTTCAGTACGTTCTTCAGTTCGAACGGCTCGTCGCCGAAGTTCTGGCGTGCAGCCTCAGGATCCTGCTTGTAGTAGTTCAGCACCTCCTTTTTGAAGTTGGGCTCGATGTGGATATACTCGTTGGTGCCAGAGCAATACTCCAGACGGCTCCATGAGATGGGCAGTGCGGGAGAGTCGAAGGCGGGTCGAATCATCTGGTCGATATACCAGTCGGTCTGCAGATAAGAGAGGTTGCAGACACGCGCGTCGGTGCGAACGCCCTCCACATCCTGGTTGTACCACAAGGGGAAGGTGTCGTTATCGCCATTGGTGAAGATGATAGGATTGCCCTCGGCCTGCATCGACATGAGGTAGTTCTGTCCGAAGTCGCGACAGGTGTAGCGACCAGAGCGGTCGTGGTCGTCCCAGGTCTGCGAGGCCATCTGAATGGGGATCAGCACCGTTACGGCAGCGACACCGGCAGCGATGGCCACGGGGTTGACGTTCTTCAGCTTCTTGAGCAGCAGGTCGTAGATAGCCACTACGCCCAGACCGCACCAGATAGCATAAGCATAGAACGAACCAGCATAAGCATAGTCACGTTCGCGTGGCTGCTCGGGTGTCTGGTTCAGGTAGATGACGATGGCCAGACCTGTCATGAAGAACAGGAAGAAGACCACCCAGAACTGCTTGACGCCTTTCTGTCCGCGTGCCATGATCTGCCAGAAGAGACCTATCAGACCCAGAATCAGAGGCAGACAGTAGAACACGTTATGACCCTTGTTGTTCTTCAGGTCGTCGGGCAGTTTAGACTGGTCGCCCAGACGTGCATTATCGATGAATGGGATACCACTCAGCCAGTTGCCCTTCTCTACACCGCCATGACCCTGGATGTCGTTCTGACGACCTGCAAAGTTCCACAGGAAGTAGCGCCAGTACATCCAGTTGCACTGGTAGGAGATGAAGAAGCGCAGGTTCTCGAGCATGGTGGGAATCTTCACCGTCTCGCCCTCGCGATAGTTAGAAGGCATCTGTCGTCCCTCGACGCCTCCCAGCCAACTCTCGTAGGCATCGATATGGCGAGGACTGTTAGAATACATGCGTGGGAAGAACATGTTCTGCGCATAGATGGGCTTGTCCTTGGTGCTGACCACAAAGTAGCGGTCGGGCTCGTCGGCACTGGCCTTCTCTTTGCGCTGGTACATGGGAGCGCCCTGATCCATCTTCACACGTCCGTCTTTGCCAACGGCATATTCAGAGTTGTAGGCTTGACCGTAGAGCAGTGGGCGATAGCCATACTGGTCGCGGCTCAGGTAGTTGCCCAGCGTGAAGATATCCTCAGGAGAATTCTGGTCCATGGGTGGGTTGGCCGATGAGCGGATGACGATGACGGCATAGGTAGAATAGCCAATCATCAGCATGAGCATGCTCAGCAGCATGGTGTTCTTCAAACGTGCAGAAACCAGTGGCTGTGACTGGCCGTTGCTCTTTCTTCTGTAGATCAAGATGAACCACAGGGCAACGAGGGCGATGATGCCAATGATGGCAGCCGACCATCCGTAGCCGTAGAAGGGAATGCCCAGCATGCCTACAGAAAGTAGGAAGGCACAGTTCTGACGAATCCAGCTGCTGCGGGTGTCCTTGGCATTCTGAGTCTCGTAGATGGCCCAGATGACGATGCCAACCAAGAGGATCAAGTAGATATACTCACCGGTGTTGAACGGACAACCCAGCGTGTTGACAAAAAAGAGCTCAAACCATCCGCCTACGGTGATGATGCCAGGCACTACGCCATAGAGCACGGCAGCCAGGATGATGACTGACACACCCAGTGCTACAAATGAGCCCAGCGCATTGGCGTTGGGGAAGCGCTTGTAATAGTAAACCAGCACAATGGCAGGCAGACACAGCAGGTTCAGCAGATGGACACCAATGCTGAGGCCCACCATATACATTATAAGTACCAGCCAACGGTCTGCATGGGGTTCGTCGGCATGGTCTTCCCATTTCAGTATCAGCCAGAATACCACGGCGGTGAAGGCCGATGAGTAGGCATATACCTCGCCCTCGACAGCAGAGAACCAGAAGGTGTCACTGAAGGTATAGATGAGCGCACCCACCAGACCAGAAGCCTCGATGGCGATGGTCTTGGCCAGTGTCAGCTCGCTCCATTGGTTGATGACCAGACGGCGAGACAGGTGCGTGATGCTCCAAAAGAGGAACAATATGCAGACGGCCGACAGCAACGCACTCATCATGTTGACCATGTAGGCCACGTGCGATGGATCGCTGGTGAACTGTGAGAAGAGGTTAGCAGTCAACATGAAGAATGGTGCACCGGGTGGGTGACCAATTTCCAATTTGTAGCCTGTCGTAATAAACTCAGGACAGTCCCAGAAAGAGGCTGTCGGCTCGATGGTTGAACAATATACAACGGCAGCAATCAAGAAGGTTAGCCAGCCAACAATATTGTCCACGAGACGAAATTGTTTCATTGTTAATGAGTAATTTTTTAACGTTAAAATACAAATGATAGCTTCTATATAACTAAGGTTACTGACCCC
The DNA here is from genome assembly GCF_000621825.1 of Xylanibacter brevis P6B11. NCBI lineage: Bacteria > Pseudomonadati > Bacteroidota > Bacteroidia > Bacteroidales > Prevotellaceae > Xylanibacter > Xylanibacter brevis. Next base: position 29,057 of record NZ_KK211353.1, on the reverse strand, counting down.
ACCTCCTGCCCCTCCCCTACAAGGGAGGGGAGAGAGGCGGCTTCCTCTGCGGTTCTCCCCTCCCTTGTAGGGGAGGGGCAGGGGGTGGGGGCAGTATTGTTATTATTCATGTCTGCTTTCGTCTATTCGAAAAGTTTGCTGCAAAGGTAGTAATTTTAGTGAAAAGAGCGATGTGAAAAGATAAGAAAATGCGCCTGTTGCACAATTATTAACAGAATAAACGCTCTGCACCATAGACCAATAGCCAGTAGCGCAGGAATTTCCCAATGGCGATGCTGATAAACGAAATGACAACGTTGGAACGTAGAAATCCCAGCGTGACGGTGATGGCACTGCCCAATACGGGCAGGAAGGCAAAGAAGCCCATCCATGCCCCGCGGCCGGCCATGAAGCGCTCGGCCCGGTCCATCTTCTCTTTCTTGATCTTTAGGTATTTCTCAATCCATTCCAGTTTGCCCATACGCCCGATGCCATAGTTGAAGAAGGAGCCCAGCACATTGCCAATGGTGCCATAGACAACCAGTGTCCAGGAGTCGATGCCCGGTGTTGCCATCAGTCCCAGCATGACGGCCTCGCTGGAAAACGGGAACACGCTGCCAGCCAGGAATGCCGCCACCAGCATGCCCATATAGCCATAGCTCGTGAGGAGGTCAATTATCCATTCCATATCTCGAGAAGCTTCAGGTTGACGATTTCTGTCAGCGACTCGTTGACGCTGATGACAGAAAGGATGATCATGAAGGCTAAGGTGATGAAGAATAGATAGTTGGTGATCTTAGAATTGTTGAGTGTGAAGAAATGGGCGGCAAAAGGACAGGCGCAGATGATGATGACACGGATGAGCATGTCGTAATACTGCGGCTGTAACAGCACGAAGATGCCGAGCGCCAATACCATCCACTGCAGGAAACCGTAGTATTGGCGTGTGCGGATGCGCTCTTCGTAGCTCTTGCTCCAGAAATTGATAGCACCTAGCACGAAGAGGATGGCAATGATGAGGAAGATAACGACACGGATGGGTGTTAGGAGTTGATCTTCTGTAGGTGCCTGCCAGTTGAATAGGGGTTCGAAGTTCGCGGTAAGAACATTGAATTCCTGATTGTAGATAAGCCAGGAACCTATCAGCCAATAGGGTGTGATGGTGCCTAGAATCGAGGCGAGCCAGGTGTGGAAGCTCAATGACTGAAGCATCAGGAGCGTCAAGAGCCACATCAAAGGTATGAAATAGAGTGCCTTGACAAAGAAAAGACTGGCAATGCCCAAGACGACGTAGGCGAAGAACGTGTGGCCTACGTCTTGCGGATTCTGATAGGTGGATAACAGCAGGAAGATGGTCACCACGGCACAGATGCCAATGATGCCTGCACTCGTAGAATGGTAGTTGAATGCGCAGCAGGATGATAACATCATAAGTGCCGATGTGACCATCCAGCTGCGCAAGCGTAGGAATATCAGATGCTTGCTCATCTCTACCATCAGGTAGCATGTAGCAGCCATCAACGCCATCTGTAACCATAGATGATGCGTGAACAGACCGGCAGCAATCCATGTGATGAAACAATAGATGGCACTGCTGTAAAGGGTCAGTATGCTCTCGCTGATATGGTTATGTAGGCGTTTCTCCATATCAATGTGTTATTATAGGTCGGCGCCTATGTCACGACGGAAATACTGGTCGGTGAACTTGATCTTCTGGGCTTCGGTGAACGACTTCTTGAGCGCCTCTTCCTTGTTGGCACCATAAGAAGAAACGGCAATGACACGACCACCATTGGTGACAACCTGTCCGTCTTTCAGTGCTGTTCCTGCGTGGAAGACGATGCTGCCCTCTACCTGTTCGATGCCTGTGATGGGGTAGCCCTTCTTGTAAGCCTCGGGATAACCGCCAGAAACCAGCATGACGCAAACGGCTGCACGCTCGTCGAACACGATGGAACGCTGATCGAGATTGCCTTCAGCAACGCCTTCAAACAGGTCAACGATGTCGCTCTTCAAGCGGAGCATGACGCTCTCGGTCTCGGGGTCGCCCATACGACAGTTGTACTCGATGACCATGGGTTCGCCTTTGACGTTGATAAGACCGAAGAAGATAAAACCTTTATAGTCGATGCCTTCTGCTTTCAGACCTTCTACTGTGGGACGGATGATGCGGTCCTCAACCTTCTGCATCCACTCTTTGGTGGCAAAAGGAACGGGCGAAACACTACCCATACCACCGGTGTTCAGACCTGTGTCGCCCTCGCCGATGCGCTTGTAGTCCTTGGCCTCGGGCAGAATCTTATAGTGGTCGCCGTCTGTGAGGACGAATACAGAACACTCGATGCCGCTGAGGAACTCCTCAATCACCACACGACTGGATGCGTTGCCAAACATGCCGCCAAGCATCTCTTTCAATTCCTTCTGGGCCTCCTCCAGGGTGGGGAGAATCAGCACACCCTTACCGGCACAAAGGCCGTCGGCCTTCAGCACATAGGGAGCCTCTAATGTCTCAAGGAACTTCAGTCCTTCCTCCAGGTGCTCACCGTCGAATGTGGCATATTTAGCTGTGGGAATGTTGTGGCGCATCATGAATGCCTTAGCGAAGTCTTTAGAGCCTTCCAGCACTGCACCAGCCTTTGAAGGACCGACAACGGGGATGTTCTTGGTGCGGGGATCGTTCTTCAAATCGTCATAGATACCCTTTACCAAGGGATCCTCAGGACCAACAACGACCATGTTCACCTGGTTCTCGACCACAAAAGCCTTGATGGCCTCGAAATCGTCAGCCTTGATGTTGACATTGGTGCCAACATTAGCAGTACCGGCATTGCCTGGTGCAATAAAAAGTTTCTCAACACGCTCACTTTGAGCAATCTTCCAAGCCAAGGCGTGCTCACGGCCGCCACTTCCTAACAATAAAATCTTCATACTCTGTGTGGTTGATTGAAAAATCGAGTGCAAAGTTACGCTTTTTAATTGAAAAAGTAAGGTTTTTGCATGAGAATTATTTATTTTGCCCTACATAAATTAATGTTCGGAGTCGATAGGTCTCATTTCGCGGTATTCCATTGGCGTCATGCCAGTTTCGCGTTTGAAGAATTTTGAGAGCGAGGCAGGACAGGAGAAGTGCATGCGTGAGGATATCTGTGCGATGTTTTCGTCGCTATAGGCCAGCCATACCTTTATTTCTTTAATAGCCGTCTGATTGATCCATTGCATGGCGGTCTTGCCGCTTACCTGTTTGATGAGTGTGCTGAGGTAGTGGTGCTCAATACACAGTTGATTGGCATAAAACGGGATGTTGCGTTCCTGTGTGGCATACTGGCTGACGAGGTTCAGAAAACGTCGCACGGTGTCTTCTCGTCTGCTCAGTGGACGGTTGACAATACGCAAGCCAATGTGTTGCCGGATGTAGTGCATCAGTGACTGCGTCAGCAGTTGCACGTTGTCGCGAGGGTAGGGCGTCTCGTGCACGATATCCCATAAGAGTGACATGTGCTGTTCTACGATGGGGCGCGTTTGCTCGTTCAGTCTGAGGTGAATGAAGGGCTCTCCTGGCGTGGCGTCGAATGAGAAGGCATCAAACTCAAAATCGCCAGAGATGCCCTCTTTCTCGACCAGTGTGTCGGAAAGGAACACCACCAGGTCGCCAGCCTCGAAGTGCTGGTCGGTGAGGTTGAATTTATAGTGCGCATGTCCTTTTTTAACCAGCACGACACGTGCTTCCTGCAACTTGTATGGTTGAGTGGGCATGAGAAAATTTCGACTGCTGAAGTGAAAGTTACGAAGGAAAAAGTGACCTTCGAACAGAAACAGTTCTCCACTCTGACGCCAGAAATCTGGGTTTCTGAATAGTTCGTTGTTAATGGTGTCTTTAAGCATAATCTTAGGATTTGGCAATTAAATCAACGAAATAGCTAACGAATTATTGTGGAAAAGTGACTAATTTTGCAGCCGTTTAATTTTAAGTATAGAAATGAAAAGATTTTTTTTATTTGTTGTTGCCGCCTCTATGTCTTTGTTGGCTGAGGCTGGTGGATTGATGACCAACACGAATTATCACATTGCCTTTGACCGTATGTTTGCCCGTGGTGCTACGTCAGAGATTGATGCCACCTACAGTAACCCAGCCGGTTTGGTATGGGGACGCGAGGGCTTGCAATTGTCTCTTAACTTCCAGAAACCCTGGCAGAATCGCGACATCGAAGCCAATGTTCCCGCTTTAGGCCTGAACAAGACTTATAAAGGAGAGGCTTCAGCTCCTGTTGTGCCCGCCTTGTTTGCTGTCTATAAGCAGGATCGCTGGGCTGTATCAACGATGATTGGTATTGTAGGTAGTGGTGGCTTCGTGAAATATGACGAGGGCGTACCTATGTTTACTGCACCTATCATGGCAAGACTGGCAGCTGGGGGATTGCAACCTGGCACTTATGACCTGGATGCTCAGATGAAAGGTAAACAATATATATATGGTGGTCAGGTGAACTTTTCTTATAAGTTGACCGATTACCTTTCTGCTGCCGTAGGTCTCAGAGCCAACTATTATGACGGCTATTATCGTGGACACGTAGTTGCACAGGGTGGTCCCGTGAAGTATGTCAACCTGCAGCTTGACTGCTCTCAGAAGGGTTGGGGCTTCAACCCACTGGTAAGTGTGAACTACCACCAGGATAAGCTGTCGTTGGCTGCCCGTTATGAGTTCCGTACTAAAATCAATGTACCCAACGACACCAAGGAACTCAGTGCTGACGTAGTTGGTATGTCACCCCAGCAGGTTCAAGCTGCTTTCGGAGATAAGATTGCTGCCTATCAGGATGGTGTGAAGACACGTTACGATATGCCTTCACTCTTGGTTCTGGCTGCTCAGTATGAGTTCACACCGAAATTGCGTGCAGCAGCAGAATATCACTTCTACGATGATAAGAATGCAAAGATGTCGGGCAACAGACAGGAGAATCTGGAGCATGGCACACATGAGGTGCTGCTCGGTGCTGAGTATGATATCAATGATCGCTTCACCGTCAGTCTGGGTGGACAGCGTACGGACTATGGTCTGGCAGATGATTATCAGACGCACACCTCGTTTGCTTGCGATAGCTACAGTCTGGGATGTGGTGCTGCTGTTAATTTGACTAAGAATGTCCGCTTGAACGTCAGCTACTTCTGCACACTGTATAGCGATTACAAGAAAGAACAGGCTAACTATCAGGGACTTCCTGGTGTGGCCGGAAGTGATACCTTTAGCCGTACCAATCATGTGATTGGTCTGGGTTTGGACTATAAGTTCTAACACAATTACTTAAAATATATAACTCAATTTCAATATTGTGACAGTTTTTCTTGGCTGTCACAATTTTTTTATTTATTTTTGCCGCGATTTATTAACGCAAAGACCTTAATTAGATTATTTTTCTTATGATTACCAAACAAAGATTACTATTGGCTGCAATCCCTCTTTTGATGCATACTGCGGCCATAGCACAGACCGGAAGTAATGAGGACTGGATGAAAGACCTGACGTCTCGCATCACATTCAATGGCTATGCTCAGGCTGGTTGGTCGTATCAGGACCCTGGGACTACAGACGGAGCTAAGCGACGAGACAAAACCAATTCCTACAACTTGAAACGTACGTTGCTTTGGGCCAAAGCCCGAATTACCGACCGCTGGTCGTTCTTGTTTATGCACGACTTTAACAGTGTGGTTCAGGAGTTCTATACCGACTATCGCATCACCAACAACAATGCTTTGACTGTCAGGTTTGGACAGTTCAAACATTCCTATTCGATGGAAAACCCACTGTCGCCCACGCAATTGGAACTGATCGATGTCTATTCACAGGCAGTGCTTTATCTGGCTGGTGAGGGACCTGATCCGTTGAACGGTGTCAACTACGGACGTGATCAGGGCTTGATGGTCTATGGTGACTTGTTGCAGAAGAAGTTGCACTACGAACTGGCGTTGATGAGCGGACAGGGCATCAATCGCAAGGATGGAAACAATCAGAAAGATTTTATCGCCAAACTCGAAGTACGCCCTGTTGATGGCCTGCGTCTTGCTGGTTCCGGCTATCTGGGTACGGGCCATGCAGTGGGTACGGCTGACTGGAACCCAACCATTAAGGAGGGCGATAACTACAAGCGTAATCGCTATAGCGTTGGTGCTGAATATAAGACATTACCCTATTCTAAAGGACAATACAAAGAGGCACGGCCAGCCAGTCTGCGAGCCGAATGGCTGGGAGGTAAGGATGGCGACGTCGATAGCCGTGGTGGCTATGTCACCACTTGCATCCCCGTATATGATGCCCTCGATATTGTAGCTTCGGGTGAGACCTTCGATAGAAACACCAAAGTGGAGGGGTGGGACCAGACCAACCTGACACTGGGCGTGCAGTATTGGTTCTATAAGAAGTGCCGTGTACAGTTGCAATATACCCGTTGCTTATGTGGTGACAATATTTCATCAAAGGATTTTAACTGGTTGCAGGCTCAGGTGCAAGTGGCGTTTTAAGTAATTGAAAATTTGAATTAGAAATGATTATAAAGATTCTTTTAACGATTGTTTTTCTGGTCGTGATGGTTGGCGTGGGACTTTACTCGCGCAAGCAGGCCAGAAGTGTAGATGGATTCGTGTTGGGTGGTCGATCGGTAGGCCCTTGGCTGACGGCTTTCGCCTTTGGCACCTCTTATTTCTCGGCAGTGGTCTTTGTGGGCTATGCCGGACAGTTTGGATGGAAATATGGGCTCTCCTCTGCATGGATTGGTGTGGGCAATGCCGTGATAGGTTCGTTGCTCGCGTGGTTGTTGTTGGGGCGCAGAACCAAGTTGATGACACAACATATAGAGAGTAGGACCATGCCCGATTTCTTTGGCACCCGTTTTGACAGTCAGGGGTTGCGTGTGACGGCTTCTGTCATTGCCTTTGTCTTCCTGATTCCTTATACAGCAGGTGTCTATAAGGGCATCTCAACGTTGTTTGAGATGGGTTTTGGCATTCCTTATGAATATTGTGTCATTCTGATGGCTATCCTCACCGCTGTCTATGTGATTCTTGGTGGCTATAAGGCAACAGCGATGAACGACTTTATTCAAGGCATCATCATGATCTTTGGCATCGTTGCTGTCATTGCCGCTGTATTGGCAGCACAAGGTGGTCTTACGGAAGCCGTGGCGAAATTGGCTGCGCTTCCTGGTGACGACGGACAGCAAGGTATGTTCGCTACGTGGTTCGGTCCCGATCCCTGGGGACTGTTGGGCGTGGTTGTGCTGACCAGTCTTGGCACGATGGGATTGCCTCAGATGGTGGGTAAGTTCTATAGTATCTCTGACGAGAGTGCGATCCGTAGAGGTACCGTTATCAGCACGGTCTTTGCCTTCATCGTGGCTGGTGGCTGTTATTTCCTGGGTGGCTTTGGACGTCTGTATGATCCGGTGATCGCCGACAACGGAAAGATTGCCTTTGACTCGATCGTTCCTGCCATGCTGGTTCAGTTGTCGCCAGCATTGATTGCGCTCGTGGTCTTGTTGGTACTCTCTGCCTCTATGTCCACACTGGCCTCACTCGTACTGACCTCTTCGAGTACGATGACCCTCGACCTGATATACCGCGACAAGAAATCATTGCCTGGCGAGGTGGAGGATGGCAGCATCGATGATGTTGTGGCCGAGAGAATAGAACGTCGTAAGGTGGTGGTGATGCGTGTGCTGATTGTGTTCTTTATCGCTATCTCGTTGTTGATAGCTTTGAATCCTCCCACATTCATTGCTCAGCTGATGGGTATTTCGTGGGGCGCACTGGCAGGTGCCTTCCTGGCTCCATTCATGTTGGGACTGTACTGGCGTGGTGTGACAACCGCCTCTGTATGGGCTTGTTTCGTATGGGGTGTAGGTCTGACGGTGGTCAACATGTTGCTGGGCAATCCTATCAATCCCATCAACTGTGGCGCTATTGCTATGGTAGGAGGTTTCCCTGTGGTTTGGCTCGTTAGTCTGGTGACGCCAAAGATGCCAAAGGTATTGATAAAAAGTATATTCGACTGCTATAAGAAGTAGCAGTCGAATATACCATCTTTATTTATTTCAAATAATCCTCGAAGTATTGAGTGATACGCTCGTGTAGATGTACACTGGCGTGTCCTCTCATGTTGTGGCCTTCGCCGGGATATGCGAAGAAGTCGGGTTGCGTGCCTGCCTCAGCACATGCTTTCAGGAACGACAGCGTGTGTTGTGGTACACAAGTGGGGTCGTTGTAGCCAATGATGATCTGCAACTTGCCTTTCAACTGGTCGGCCTTGTTGATGAGGCTTGTCTTGGCATAACCCTCAGGATTGCTCTGTGGCGTATCCATGTAGCGCTCGCCATACATCACCTCATACCATTTCCAGTCGATGACAGGACCACCGGCGACTCCCACTTTGAAGACGTCGGGATAGTTGGTCATCAGCGAGATGGTCATAAAGCCGCCAAAGCTCCAGCCATGCACACCCAGTCGGTCCATGTCAACATAGGGGAGTGTCTTCAGGTAGTCCACACCCTTCATCTGATCCTGCATCTCAATCTGGCCCAACTGGCGGAATGTGCTCTGCTCGAACTCGAGGCCGCGATTCTCTGAACCACGATTGTCGAGGATGAAGACGATGTAGCCTTTCTGTGCCATGTAGGTCTCCCACGAACGACTTGACCAGTGCCATGAAGCGTCCACGTTGTGTGCATGAGGTCCGCCATAGACATAAACCACGGTGGGATATTTCTTCGTAGCATCAAAATCGGCTGGTTTTACCATGCGATAGTACAGATCAGTGATGCCATCGGCAGCTTTGATGGTGCCACACTCAAACTGAGGCGTCACGTATTCGCTCCAAGGATCTTTGGCCAACAGCAGCTGGTGAGACTTCTTGGGGCCTTCGGTCACATTAATAGCGTTGGGGATGGATGGTGTGGTGTATTTGTCAATGAGCTTCACGCCTGTGGCTGACAGGGTGCCCTGATGTACGCCTTCACCATTGTCCATAGGTGTGCGCTTGCCCGTTTTCGCATTGACGCTGTAGATGTTGCGCTGCAACGGATGTTTCTCGTTGGAAGCGATGATGACTGACTGGCTCTTCTCGTTGAATCCAAGCACGTCGAGTACCACCCATGAGCCCTGTGTCAACTGCTTGATGATCTCGCCTTTGACGGAACACAGATACAAGTGGTTGAAACCATCCTTCTGACTCTGCATGATGAAGCGAGTCTGGTCCCAAGGCAGGAACTGGATGGGGTGCATAGGCTCTACATACTTCTCGCTGGTCTCGCGGTTCAGCATATATAGATATTTGCCTGTAACGGCATCATAGCACTTCAGTTTGCAGTCATTCTGATCGCGGTTCAGCTCGAACATGAACACCTCCTTGGTGTCTGGGCTCCAAGCAATGTTGGTGAGGTAGGTGCCGTTGGCATCCAGGTAGGTCACCTTCTGACTCTTCATATCGTAGATACCTACTTTGACCTCATGAGATGTCATGCCAGCCATCGGATACTTGTCGGGCTCCAATTCTGCGACGCGTGGGTCGATGTTCACCTGTGGATAGTCGGTCACCATTGACTGGTCCATGCGATAGAAGGCAAACTTCATACCATCGGGACTCCAGAAAATACCTTCGTTGATACCGAACTCGTTGCGGTGAACAGCTTCTCCATAGACAATCTCACGTGAACCGTCTGTTGTGATCTGAGTCTCTTTGCCTTCAGCATCTCTCACAAACAGCTGATAGTTGCGGGTGAATGCCACAGCCTTTGACTGCTTGTTCCAATGCTGGTTGGCCTCACCCTGTTTGATAGACTGTTGCCAAACGATCTTTTTTGTCTTGAAATTAAACAGTATGCGGCACTTGCCGTTGCTTAGCAATACCAAGGGCTTGTCGGCATACGGATATTTGGCATTCATCGCTGAGTGGAAGTCGGTTCCCACTTCTTTCAGTTGGAACACAGCTTTCTTGTTACCCTTGTTATCGATTGTTCCACCTTCTTCCGCATCCTGATACATCAGCTGATCGCCCCACCAGGTGAGGAACATGTTCTCTGGTCGTAGGTTGTGGTAGTTCTTACCGCCAAAGTTCAAGTCTTCCAGTGTGAACAGCTTCTGTTGAGCCATGATGGTTAAAGATGAAAAAACGAGCAGTAGTGCGGTGATGAAAGGTTTAATCCTCGTCATAGCGGTCGCGCTTAAAAGATTTCTTACCACCCTTGCTGCGGTCGAAACGCTCGTGTCCGCCACGATTACGATTCTCTTTGCCGCCTTTGAAGTCTCTGTCGCCTTTGAAGTCTCTGTCGCCCTTGAAGTCCTTGCCTCCTTTGCGGTCTCTGCCACCCTTGAAGTCGCGACTGCCTTTGAAGTCCTTGTTGCTCTTTACTTCGTGACGGTGGAAGGTGAACGAACGGATGTCGCTTTCTTCGTTCTCTCCCTGCTCATCGAGGCGCTGCTTGAACTCGCGGTTTTTCTTGAAACGATGCTTCTCGCTCATCTGGCGCTTCTCTTCCTCAGACTTCACAACACCACCTTCTTTGCGGAACTCCTTCAGTTTGCCATCGAAAATCTGGTACTTGCGGAACTCGCATTCCAAAGAGCCGTTGAATACGGGTATCTTGATAGAGGGCTTCAGGCCAATCTGCTCGAAGCATTCCTCGCGGTAAGACAAGATCCATGCGTCGTTGTTCAGGAACTGATGCTTCAGACGTTCGCCAATCATGCGATAGGTGCCCAGCAGGTCGGGCGTAGAAATACGTTCGCCATAGGGAGGGTTGCACACCAGGATGCTCTTCTCCTTGGGCTGTACGAAGTCCTTGAAGTCGCGCTGCTCCACGGTGATGTCGGCCGTCAGACCTGCAGCCTTGGCATTCAGACGAGCCGTGTTGACAGCCTTCATGTCGATGTCGTAGCCGTAGATATGATGTTTGAACTCACGTTCCTGAGAGTCGTCGTTATAGATGCGGTCAAAGAGCTCGGCATCGAAGTCGGGCCATTTCTCGAAGGCATATTCCTTGCGGAACAAGCCAGGAGCCATGTTGCGAGCAATGAGCGCTGCTTCTACCAGCAAGGTACCGCTGCCACACATGGGGTCAATAAAGTCGGTTTCGCCCTGCCAACCGGTCATCAGGATCATACCGGCTGCCAGCACTTCGTTCAGAGGTGCCTCAACGCTTTCCTGACGGTAGCCACGACGGTGCAGCGACTCGCCGCTGGAGTCGAGACACAGGGTGCACTCGCTCTTACCAGGAGCCACGTCGGCAATATGGATGTGAAGACGCAGGTCGGGGTTGGCCACCGAGATGTTGGGGCGCTTGCCCGTCTTCTCGCGGAACTGGTCCACGATGGCATCTTTCACTTTATAGCTTACAAATTTAGAGTGACGGAATTCCTCAGAGAATACCACAGAATCGACCGCAAACGTGTGGTCGTTGTCAAGGTATTCGCTCCAATCAATTTTCTTAATAGCTTCGTAAACGTCGTCGGCGCTTTGTGCTTTGAAATGTTGAATCGGCTTCAAAATTTTGATAGCGGTATGCAGCGAGAAGTTCGCACGATACATCATTTCTTTATCACCTGTAAACGACACCATGCGTCTACCAATCTGTACATTATTTGCCCCCAGCAGGGTCAGTTCTTTCGCCAGCACAGGTTCCAGTCCCATGAACGTTTTGGCGATGAGTTCGAATTCTTGGTTCATTGAATTTAAAAAAGTTTCAAGGTGCAAAGTTAATGTAACTTAGGCTAAAAACAAAATATTTTTGCATTTTTATTTCTTTATTAGAAATTAATTCGTAATTTTGCAAAATATGGAGGAAATACTGCTTTACGTCAATCATCAATCGAGCATGTCGAGCATCTTCCTATGGGCCGGACTCATAGGCGCTATTCTGTTGTCGATATGGTTGCTTTACTATCAGCATGGCATTACGAAGAATCTTGACTATGAACTGAAACAGCTGGACAAGGTCAAGAAGCATAATGTGGAATACGAGTTGATACTTAAAGCGATGCACCTGTCCACCTGGCATTTGGATGTCAGACAGCGCCAGATTACCTTCGATAATGATTTCCGTGAAGGTAGTGATTGCTATGCACCGCTTCCCGGTACGCCTCTTGAAGAAGTCTTTTCTGTAATTGAAGAGCCAGGACGGCAGCTTGTGATCAAGAACTTTGAAGACCTTGTCAACGGACGTTTGGAGTTGGGTAGGGCGCAGTACAAGGTGAAAGTGCCTCACTCAAAAGATACTTACTGGGCTGATAGCTACGCAACGATTGCCGAGCGCGATGTGGATGGAAAACCTATCACCATTGCTGGTGCTACGATGCGTATTGACGAGCAGAAAAGTATTGAGACCGAGCTGATTACAGCCCGCAACCGAGCAGAAGAAAGTGACCGTCTGAAGACGGCTTTTGTGGCCAATATCAGTCATGAGATACGTACACCTTTGAACGCCATTGTGGGCTTTACGGGTATCTTGCCTGATGTGACAGACGAGGAGGAGCGCAAGAGCTTGCTGGCATTGGTGAATGAGAACACCACCAAGCTGTTGCGCATCATCGATGATGTGGTAAGTATTTCGAAGATTGAAGCTGGCGAGGATGAACTGGTGATGACCAACTTTGAGTTGGGCATGATTCTGTCGGAGCATGTGGACAGTTGTCAGCACGACTGTAAGCCTGGTGTCACGATGACTACTCAGTTTGCCTGTGAGGCACAGATGGTTACATCCGACCTGAACCGTGTCTGCGAAATTCTGAAACACCTCTTGAACAATGCAGTTAAGTTTACCGATGCCGGCAGCATTGTGGTGGGATATGACGCTCCCGTAGATGGTCGTATCCGTGTCTGGGTGCGCGATACTGGTAAGGGTATTGCACCCGAAAACCAGGAGCGCATCTTCGAGCGCTTCTTCAAAGTCGATGAGTTTATACCGGGTGCCGGCCTCGGCTTGAGTCTTTGTCGCACCTTGGCCTACAGTCTGGGTGGACAGGTAGGCGTGGAATCGGTATTGAACGAAGGCTCCACCTTCTGGTTTGAAATACCTATTCAGTAGTGTGATGGCTGCAGCATAGGACGTAGGCATAAGCTTTTCTTTTTCTTTCTTCAAGTGCAACAGCAACTTTATTCTTGCTGTTTGATCAGCTTATGGTGCCACTATTGCATGATGAAAGTGCCACTATTGCATAAGAAAAGTGCCACTTTAGCCTTCGCAAAGTGGCACTTTTGTATTATCCCCGTACGGAGTTTTCACCAATGTATCTCGAATAGGCATTGAAGAACCGCGAGAAGACGCTCCACCTCATTAACAGCTTCTCAAACAGTGCTACGCCTATGCAGGCTGTGGCTATGCCTAGAAGCACATCGATGATGTAGTGGTGGCAGGAATAAACCGCTGTCCACCAGATGCCCACGGTGACAATGGCAAAGACGGTGGTGCAGAACCACGAACGACGACTAATCACACTATAGATAGTGGCGATGAGCATATAGGCCGCATGAAGTGAGGGTACTGCTGCAAAGATGTTGGAATTGTTCACGTAGATACTTTGGAACACGGGAATGCCAATCATCTCGTCAAAGCGTATCAATCCTGCCACATTGCCTGGGGTGCTGAAATCGGGGGTGAAACCATACTGAAGCACGTACCAAGGTGGCGCTGTGGGGTGAATGTAATAGCCAATAAATCCCACCCAGTTTACAAAAAGAAAAGCCAGTGCAAAGCGCAGATAGTCGCGGCGTCTGCCTTTGATAAACAGATAGAGTCCGAAGGCAATGGGGAGTGGAACCCAACACAGGTAGAAGATGCCAGCCATGAAGTCGGCCACGGCATGGTTGTGGTTCATGAAGAACTCGCCGGGGATGATGCTTTTGGCGCCATCGCTGATGCCAAATAGCTGTTTTTCAGTCTCGTAGATGGCCTGAGTGTCAACCTCGTTCACCAGATAGTTGGGATAAAGGCGCATCCAGTCGTAGCTAATCTCGAATGCGACAAATGGCAGCAGAGCCACCGCCATCTTCCTGGTGTAGTCGTGTGCAAAGTAGAGTAGGAGAAACAGCGCCACCATCACAATCTGTGCGGGGATGAGTCCTACAACGATTCCCTGCAGCAACAGGAAAATCAAACAGCACACGAGGACCAGAATGATCTCGCGACGTGACAAGCCTTCAAGAGAGAATAGCTTACTTCCCTTCATCTTTCTTCTTCAGTTCCTTGTAACAATGAGCGATGCGCCAGAAGGCAGTGATGTTGGCCAGTACAGCAATGAGGATCATGCCGCCAGCCAGCCACCAGAGGTTCAGGGTGCAACCCGTGATGATGGCCACCACGGCAGTGACAACCACACGTTCTGGGCGCTGCATCAGTCCCACCTTGCATTCGATGTTGAGACCTTCAGCACGTGCACGAACGTAGCTCACCATCACCGAACCAACCATGGCAGCAAAGGTGGTGACGCCCATCCAGAACCAGTCATCGCCAGCTTTGATAAACAGCAGGCAGATGCCAAAGAGGGTCACCAGCTCGCTATAGCGGTCGAGTGTAGAATCCCAAAGTGCGCCAAAGGTGGAAGACATGTTGCCCATACGTGCCAGTCGTCCGTCCATCATGTCGAACAAACCGGCAAAAAGGATGATGCCGCCGCCCCATGCAATGAAGGGATAGGCTTTGCAGTCTTCATAGGGGAAGGCGAGGGAAGCCTTGATAAACAAATAAGTGGCCACCAGATTGCCAACGAATCCCAGTGCAGTTACGATATTAGGTGTCAACCCGATGCGAATCATTCCTTTGATGATAGGGTTGATAATGACGTAGATAACCTTTTGTAGAAAATCTCTGTAGTTCATATTACTTGTTGTGAATTTATTCTTTTAGTGACGATTTATAGACGAAGAGCCGTTGCAGCTGGTAGTTCCAGAACACGGCAACCACCACCGACACGATGGCCTTGGTGATGATGAAGTAGTAGCGGGAGAACTCTGTGAGGGCGTAGGTGCCGAGGGTGTTCAGCAGAATGCTGCCAATCCATACGATGGTATAGCGGAAGGCCACCTTCTTCTTCTTCAATCCTTCATTGTCGAACACCCAACGGTAGTTGAATACACAGTTGCAAACGCCGCCTGTGAGCGCACCGATAAACGTGGCATAGAGATACCAGAGGCCTGCCACCTCTGCAAGAAAGATAGAAATGCCAAAGTCGATGAGCGTGGCAGCCTGGGCGGAAAGCTGTGCTTTGCAGAAGGTCCATAGTTCGTGTTTTATCTTGCCCATGCGTCTGAGAAAAAGATGATGACAGCCAGCACAATGGCAGAGTAGATGCCAGCCAACAGGTCGTCGGCCATCACCCAGAAAGCACCTTTACGTCTGTCGAGAGAACGGATGCCCAATGGTTTCACGATATCGAAGAAACGAAACAAGAGCAGTGCTACCAGCGCCGTCCACCAGTTGCATGCCAGCAACAGCGGCACCCACACCCCAATCATCTCGTCGATGACCACTCTGCTGGGGTCATCGCCCCAATAGGGTGCCAATCTGTCTGTAGCCCATGTGCCCAACCACGTAAACAGCAGGATGAGACCAGCAGTGATGAGCATGACGATAGTTGGTGTCAACAATTGTGACAACGCCAACCAGATGACCGTAGCCAACACCGCACCAGCAGTGCCAGGTCCCCAAGGCCAGAAGCCAGCGCCCAGGCCTGTGGCTATGATGGTAGGAATGAAGGGTACTCTTTTCATTGTTGCGTGCAAAAGTAAATATTTTATTTGATATTACGAAATTATTTCGTAACTTTGCACTGTTTAATTGTTAAAAACTACTATAGCTTGAAACGTCGTATATTACTGTTTTCTCTCCTTCTGCTGATGGTGCAGGCGGCATTGGCACAGATAACCGGCGAGGTTATCGATGCTCATGACGGAGGTCCTGTGCCTTATGCCAGCGTCAAGTATAGTGGAAACAGTGTGGCTGTCTCGTGCGACGGAGAGGGGCGGTTCACCATTCCCCGACATATTGGTTGGGCTTTGAGTATCAGTTCGGTGGGGTACGTGACGCATGTGGTCAATGTGACCTCGTCCACACCAAAACACCTGGTGATACGTCTTTCGGCCGAGTCGCAACAGATACAGGAGGTTACGATCAAGTCAAAGCGTGCGAGGTATAGTAGAAAGAACAACCCTGCCGTGGAACTGATGCGGAAGGTGATAGCCCATCGTCGTCATAACAGGTTGAAGAGTCACGACTATTATCAGTACTGCAACTACCAGAAAATCATGCTGGGACTGAACGACCTGACACCTAAGACTATCGACCACGGCATGTTCAAAAAACATGCATGGCTGCTGAATCAGGTGGAGGTGTCGCCCTACAACAATAAGCTGGTGCTGCCGGTATCGCTCGAGGAAACCGTGACGAAGGAATATTACAGAAAACAGCCAGAGACAGAGCGACAGGTGGTGATTGGGCAGACGTCAAATGGTGTCAACGACCTGTTCCAGACGGGCGATATCCTGACGGCAGTGATGAAAGACGTGTTTGCCGATGTGGATATCTACGACGACCAGATACAGATACTCCGACAGTCGTTCACCAGTCCTATAGGTCGGAATGCCATTGCTTTCTATCGCTATTACATCACAGACACCGTGTATGTGGGTAATGATCTCTGTTATCATCTTGACTTTACACCTAACAACCAACAGGATGTTGGTTTTCGCGGACAACTCTATGTGTTGGCAGACTCGTCTTACCAGGTGCGCCGTTGCGAACTGACCGTTCCCAGTTCCAGTGAACTGAACTGGGTAGAGAACATGCAGTGCCTGCAAGAGTTTGTGCAGCTGGATAATGGCGAGTGGGTGTTGGGCATCGATGATATGATTGTGGAACTGATGGTTTCCGATTTCGTCCAGAAGATGATGGTGGTGAGAAACACCCGTCGTAGCGACTTCTCGTTTGATGTCTTGCCTGACCATCTGTTGGGTGGAAACAAGAAACAGACAAAAGCACCCGATGCTGAGCGGCGTGATGAGGCCTTCTGGCATCAATATCGACAGGTGGAGTTGACCCGCAGCGAAGCCTCGATGAGTCAGTTTGTGAAAGGCATGCAACAGATGAAGGGCTTCCAATATATCATGTTTGGCTTGAAGGCGCTCTTCGAGAACTATTTAGAGACGGGCACCAAGGAGCATCCCAGCAAGGTTGATATTGGTCCTATCAACACGATTGTGTCGCAGAACTTCTACGACAAGTGGCGTCTAAGAGCTAGTGCACAGACCACCGCCAATCTTCATCCACACTTGTTCCTGAAGGGCTATTATGCCCGTGGCATAAAGTCTAAGCAGAACTACTATAGTGGTGAGGTGACCTATACCTTCAATCGTCCGGAGTACCTACCTCGAGAGTTTCCGAAGCAGGCCATCACCTTCCAGTCGTTGCGCGATGTGGCCATGCCTAGCGATAAGTTCCTGACTACCGACAAGGACAACGTGTTCACGTCGTTCAAGGTGACGGATGTGGACAAGATGTTCCTCTATAATACCCAGTCGCTGAAGTTTGAATACGAGAAAGAGTGGGGCATCAAGTATTTGCTAGAGGCAAAGACCGAGAAGGTGACATCTATTGGCAGCATGGAGATGAAAAGGCTCCGTGACCAACAGTTGCTGACGTCGCTACGCTATACGGAAGCTACCGTCGGTATCCGTCTGTCGCCAGGCGAGACCTATGTGAACACCAAGCAGCGACGTCATGTGCTGAACAAGGAGATTAACGTCTTGGAGTTGAAACATACGATGGGCTTCGATGGCGTGCTGGGTGGACACTATAACTATAACTTCACGGAAGCGCAGTTCTCTAATCGTTTCTGGTTGCCAATGGCATGGGGACGTGTGGATACCTATCTCAAGGTGGGTGCCCAGTGGAACCAGGTTCCTTATCCGCTACTGATCATGCCAGCAGCCAACTTGAGTTATGTGTTGCAGCGTGAGTCGTTTAACTTATTGAACAATATGGAGTTCTTGAACGACCGCTATGCTTCGCTGATGATCGACTGGAACATGAATGGCAAGATTTTCAACCGTATCCCGTTGCTGCGTCATCTGAAATGGCGTGAATGGGTAGGCGTGAAGTGCTTGTGGGGTAGTCTGACAGATAAAAACAACCCTTGTTTGGCTGAGAATGCGCAGAGCGACATCCTAATGGCTTTCCCTGATGGCGCCTACAATGTGATGGATGGTCATAAACCCTACTGGGAACTGTCTGTTGGTGTTCACAACATATTCAAGATATTACAGGTACAGTATGTGAGACGTCTGTCGTACCTGAACAACCCCGGCGTCAGCAAACAGGGCATACGCATCTTGTTGCGTGCCACTTTCTAAATCGTTTCGTAAAGATGAACATTGAACCTATAGCCTATTTCCATTCGCCCATGACCTCTAAGTTTGGCATTCCTCGACAAAGTGGATTGATGAACGACTTGCAGGGCACCATCGTTTTTGTACCAGAGTTTCAGAATCCCGATGCGATACGTGGACTTGACCAGTTCGACTACCTTTGGTTGATATGGGAGTTCAGCGGCAATCGCGTGGAGAATGCTAACCTGACGGTGCGCCCACCACGACTGGGAGGTAACGAGCGAGTGGGGGTGTTCGCCTCGCGTTCACCCTTTCGGCCCAACCGTCTGGGACTTTCGTGCGTATATATAAATAAGGTGGAGATAAACACTCTGGATGGTCCGGTGATACATGTGGCTGGTGCCGACCTGATGGATGGAACGCCTATCTATGATATTAAACCTTATGTGGTGTATGCCGACAGTCGTCCTGATGCACGTAGTGGTTTCGTGGATAGGGTGGAGTGGCAACCACTCACCGTACAACTGCCCGACGCCTTGGCCTCGCAGTTTTCTGAGGTTGAACTGAAGGGACTGCGTCAGGTGCTCTCTCAAGATCCACGTCCTCGCTATCATCACGATGAATCGCGTGTCTATGGAATGCCATTTGCTGGTAGGGATGTTCGTTTCAAAGTGGAAAATGGGGTCTTGACAGTACTCGAGATTGCTAAAATTCATTAATATATCTTTCATTGTTAAACCTTTCTTGTATGGTTGCATCAAAGAAACAGTTGCAACTGTTAAACCATAGTATTAACAAACAAAAAGAAAGAGGAAAAAGACAATGAAAAAGATAGTTTTAGCTTTGGTCGCCATGATGACCATCAGTATGAGTGCAGTAGCTCAAGATTCAACTCGTGTGAAGCAGAACCGTAGACAGTTTAATCCTACTGAGATGATTAATCAGCGCACCAAGAAGATGGCGGAGAGCTATGGACTTAACGAGGAACAAACGGCTAAGTTGAAAGAACTGAACACAAAGTATGCCAAGAATATGCGTGGCGAGCGCGGCATGCGTGGCGGACGTCATGGTGGTATGCAGCGCAATGGTGGTCAGCAGATGAGACAGCACTTATCGCAGGCTAACAGAGATTCTATCCGCCAGGCAATGCGCAAGAATCAAGAGGCGTATGAGGCTGAGCTGAAGACCATTTTTACTGAGAAACAGTACAAGGCATATACTGAAGACGTGAAGAAGATGATGCGACAGAATCCTCGTTTTAACGGAGATCGTCGCCCTAAAAAGGATTAAGATTGTAAATTAGGATAAAAGAGAAACGCAATGAGCTCACGATGCTCTTTGCGTTTTTTTTGTTGATTTCTTCTTTATTCCTTTTGCACTTTTCTCAACTTTTCGTAACTCTGCAACAAAAGTTGCGAAGTTACTGCGTTTCGGAAATAAAAAAGAAAATTGTTTCTTTTCTTTTTGTATTTCTCTCAACTTTTCGTAACTTTGCCCCCACTATGAGATATTTGCTACCAATCATGCTGGTTGTCGGCATCATGATGCTTGGCGCCTGTAAGGAGAAAAAGAAACAAGAAGATATCATAACGACAAAGTATGTGCCTAAACGTCCACAGGCTCCTATCGCTATGAACGACGAACATTTGTCGGACACTGTTCGCTGGAAGAATGCTGTTTATTATGTCAAGATAGACCGCACAGCAAGCGACAGTCTGCCGATGCTCTCTGACGAGATAGGACAAAAGTATAAAGATAACTATGTGACGTTGACTGTGTTGAGAAGTGACCAGTCGGTTTTCTTCCACAAGAAATTCTCGAAAAGCACGTTCGCTTCTTATCTGAATGCCGACTATCAGCGCAACGGTCTGTTGTCAAGCATGCGTTTCAACGAGGTGGATAATGGCGAACTGGAGTTCTCTGTAGCAATAGCCCACCCCGATGCGTTGGATGATGAATATCTTCCACTCGAGTTGACCATCAATGCTCAGCAGGGGATGGCCATCAAGGTGGATAATGATATGTTAGATGAATTTGACGATGACGCTGAAGATTGAGGGCAATAACTGATTAGTAGTATTTTAAATTGCCCAGTGTTCTGCCAACGATACCATCGTTGGGAATACCAGATTAGCTCCTGCGTTTTTCAGAATATCGTCTTCAAGCGGCCCCGTATTTACGGCAATAGTGAATATGCGGGCCGCTACTCCTGCTTTCACGCCTAAGGGCGCATTCTCTACAACGATAGCTTCCCATGGTTTCAGATAGCCTGCTTTCTCGAGTCCCATCAGATAAGGATCGGGATTGGGCTTCCCTCGTTTCACGTCGTAGGCAGTGACGATGCGACTCTCGTCCAGGTAGTCACTGAAATCGTGTAGCAGGCGTTCTATCAAAGGCCGCTGTCCGCTGCCTGTAACCACACCGATAGACAATCCATCTGCATGTATCTTCTTCATTAGATCCTGTATGCCAGGCATCATCTTGGCTTCAGGCATCAGATGAAACAGACGGGTCTTCTCGTCGTACATGCGTTGAGCTTCTTCCAACGAGATATCGCGTCCTTGTTGTTGTTTCACCATCATACGTATGGTGTCGATGCCACGTGCACCTTCAGTGGCGTAGGCATCGTTGGCTGTCATGTGTATGCCGAAGGTTTTCATCGACTCCTGCCAAGCAACGGCATGGTTAGGCATCGAGTCGTAGAGTACCCCGTCCATATCAAAAAGCACGGCTTTCGGGCTAAACTGCCCGAAGCCGTGTTTCTCTAAGTATCCTTGAATAACTTGTTCTGTCATTTCTTTTATTTCTCACTTTCAAGGCGAGCCTTGATAGCCTTTGTCTCAGCCTCATAGCCAGGCTTCTCGAGCAGGGCAAACATGTTCTTCTTGTATGCCTCTACACCAGGCTGGTTGAATGGGTTCACCTCAAGGATGTTGCCACTGATACCGCAGGCGATCTCGAAGAAGTAGATGAGCTGACCGATGTAGTACTCGTTGAGCTGTGGAACGCTGATGCGCATGTTGGGCACACCGCCATCCACGTGAGCCAGACGTGTACCCAGCTCAGCCATCTTGTTGACCTCGTCAACACGCTTGCCGGCCAGGAAGTTCAGACCATCCAGGTTCTCCTCATCCTCGGGGAAGAGCAGCTTTTTCTCAGGCTCCTCAACAGAGATGACTGTCTCGAAGATGGTGCGCTCGCCTTCCTGAATCCACTGACCCATAGAGTGCAGGTCGGTGGTGAAGTCAACGCTTGCAGGGAAGATGCCCTTGCCGTCCTTACCCTCTGACTCGCCATAGAGCTGCTTCCACCATTCAGAGAAGAAGTGCAGCTTTGGCTGGTAGTTCACCATGATCTCAATCTTCTTGCCGTTCTGATAGAGACCGTTACGTACGGCAGCATACTGTGCAGCGAGGTTCTGCTCGAAGGGAACATCCTTGCCACAAGCCTTCTCCATATCCTGAGCACCAGAAACAAGTGCCTTTACATCGAAACCAGCACAAGCAATAGGCAGTAGACCTACAGGAGTCAGCACAGAGAAACGACCACCCACGTTGTCGGGGATGATGAAGCTCTTGTAGCCTTCCTTATCAGCACAGGTACGTGCAGCACCGCGCTTAGCGTCGGTAACAGCCACGATCACCTTCTTTGCCTCTTCCTTACCACGCTGAGCCTCGCACTGCTTCTTCAGCAGACGGAAGGTCAGAGCAGTCTCGGTGGTGGTACCACTCTTAGAGATGTTGATGACGCCGAATTTCTTTCCTTTCAGGTATTCTGTCAGTTCGAACAGATAGTCTTCACCGATGTTATTGCCTGCAAAGAGGATGGTGGGGTTCTTCTTGTCCTGGATGAGCCAGGTGAACGAGTTGCTCAGCGACTCGATGACGGCGCGTGCGCCCAGGTATGAACCACCGATACCAGCTACGACGATAGCCTCGCAGTTCTCGCGAAGCACGTTGGCTGTGGCCTGAATCTCGTCGAGGAAAGCGGGTGTGATAGATGAGGGCAGGTGCAACCAGCCGAGGAAGTCGTTGCCAGGGCATGTGCCGTTCTCTAAAGCCTCTTGTGCGGCTTTCACTTTAGGCTCGAAAGCCTTCACTGCGCCTGCTTCAAGAAAGCAAGCTGCCTTTGTGATGTCAAGACTAATACTTTTCATTTCTTACTATATAAAGTGTTGTTGTATGTTTACTATTTGTTATCTGAATGAATCTGTCAGCAACTTAATCTCGATCTGCGGCGTGATGCGCTCGTATAGGATGTTATAGACAGCATCGAGAATAGGCATGTTGACATGCCAGTGGCGGTTGATTTCCTTCATGCACTTGGTACCGAAGTAGCCCTCGGCAATCATTTCCATCTCCATCTGTGCGCTCTTCACCGAATAGCCCTTACCAATCATAGTACCGAAAACGCGGTTGCGCGAGAAGTTTGAATAGCCTGTCACCAGCAGGTCGCCCAGATAGGCTGAGTCGCACACGTTGCGCTCGATGGGGTGTACAGCTTGTAGGAAGCGCGCCATCTCCTGTACCGAGTTAGCCATCAGCACAGCTTGGAAGTTGTCGCCAAACTTCAGTCCGTTGCAGATGCCGGCAGCGATGGCATATACGTTTTTCAGCACCGAAGAGTATTCAATGCCGATGACGTCGGTCGATGTCTTGGTCTTGATAAACTGGCTGGTCAGCACGTCGGCAAAGGCTTGCGCTTTTTCCAGGTTGGCGCATCCCACGGTGAGGTAGCTCAGTCGTTCCAATGCCACCTCTTCAGCATGCGAGGGACCTCCCAAACAAGCCAGGTTGTCGTGTGACACGTCGAACACCTGATGGAAATACTCCGAACAGATGAGGTTCTCGTCGGGCACGATACCCTTGATGGCTGTTACAATGAACTTATCCTTGAGACGTGTCTTCAGCTTTCTCAGGTGATTCTTCAGATAGGGCGATGGTACCACAAATACCAGTGTGTCGTACTTCTCTACAATCTTGTTGAGGTCGCTATCGAACTCAATCTCGTTGATGTTGAAGTGAACACCGGTCAGGTATCTTGGGTTGTGGTTCAGTCGCTTGAAATCTTCTATCTGATCATCGCGACGCATATACCAACCTATGTGGTGCGTATGGCTCACCACAATCTTGGCTATAGCTGTTGCCCAGCTGCCACCACCGATGATTGCTATTTTTCCGCAGTCGAACATGAGACTAATTGCTAATTGAAATTAGGCTTGTGCCTTTTCAATCCAAGCTGCTACCTCGTCAACACTTGGCTTCTGCAGGTCGAGCTTGTATTTCTTGACGATGTCGCCGATCTTCTGCTGCAAGCCCTGAGGCTTCTCGTTCTTGATATCTTGAATCAAATAGAAACCAGCCTTACGCAGTACATAGACCCAATCCTCGGCTACGCCAATTGCGGCCCACTCCTGGATGCTGCTCTGAGGTGCTTTCTTCTCAGGTTTCATCTGTGGGAACAGCATCACCTCGCCGATGGCAAACTTACCAGTGAGCAACATCACCAGACGGTCGATACCGATACCGATACCGAAGGTTGGTGGCATACCGTACTGCAGTGCACGCAAGAAGTCGTGGTCGATAATCATAGCCTCGTCGTCGCCCTTGTCGGCCAGTCGCATCTGCTCCTTGAAGCGCTCCTCCTGGTCGATGGGGTCGTTCAACTCAGAGTAGGCATTGGCCAACTCCTTACCATTCACCATCAGCTCGAAACGCTCGGTAAGGCCGGGCTTAGAACGGTGCATCTTGGTCAGGGGCGACATCTCCACGGGATAGTCGGTGATGAAGGTGGGCTGAATAAAGCTGCCTTCGCAGAACTCGCCAAAGAGTTCGTCGATGAGCTTACCCTTACCCATGGTCTCGTCAACCTCCATGCCCTTTGAGAGGCAGAACTGACGAATCTCGTCCTCGCTCTTGCCGTCGCAGTCGAAACCAGTCTTTTCTTTGATAGCATCGAGGATAGGCAGACGGCGGAAGGGAGCCTTGAATGAGATAACCTTACCATCGATCTCAACCTCAGGCTTACCGTTTACGGCTGTACAAATCTCCTCCAGCATCTTCTCTGTGAAGGTCATACCCCACAGCAGGTCCTTGTAGCTCACATAGAGCTCCATGCAGGTGAACTCCGGGTTGTGGGTCTTGTCCATACCCTCGTTGCGGAAGTTCTTGCCCATCTCATAGACACCCTCGAAGCCACCCACAATGAGGCGCTTCAGATAGAGCTCTGTGGCAATACGCATATACATGTCCTGATTCAGGGCATTGAAGTGTGTGATGAACGGACGAGCCGATGCACCACCAGCGATGTTCTGCAAGATAGGTGTATCCACCTCGGTGTAGCCAGCATTGTCCAGAATGCTACGCATGGTGCGAATGATGGTGGCACGCTTGAGGAACGTATCTTTTACGCCTGCATTTACAATCAAGTCAACGTAGCGCTGACGATAACGAAGCTCGGGATCGTCGAAGGCGTCGTAAACCTTTCCGTCGGCATCGGTTTTCACCACGGGCAGTGGCTTCAGACTCTTGCTCAGTACGGTCATCTCCATGACGTGAACACTGATTTCGCCCGTCTTAGTACGGAATACGTAGCCCTTTACGCCGATGAAGTCGCCCAAATCCAGTAACTTCTTGAACACGATGTTGTAGAGGTCTTTATTCTCATCGGGACAGATAGAGTCGCGCTGCACATACACCTGTATGCGCCCCTTAGAGTCCTGCAGTTTGGCAAAGGCAGCCTTACCCATGATGCTCTTGCTCATGATACGGCCTGCGATGCTCACCATGCGGCTGTTCTCAGGTGTGGCAGTCTCGCGCACGTCGTTGCCTTCTTCATCCTTACCGATGACTGGCAGATCCTCGAAGTTTTCAATGATATCTGTGCTCCATGCATTTACGGAATACTCTGCAGCAGGGTAGGGGTTGATGCCCATCTTGCGCAGTTCGTCGAGCGACTGTCGGCGAAGAATTTCTTGTTCACTCAGTTCAAGTACGTTCATATCTTTATATTCGAATATATTCTTTTAGGCCGCAAAGTTACTAAAAAAAAATGATACTGTTTATAATTTAATATAAATTTGCTTTCTGTAGAGTGCGTAACCAATAGCATAGTTTAGCGCAACGAAAGTGAGTGCGTAGGCCAATGAAGCCCATTTAAGTGGAATGATAAACGTGTGTAATGCGTTGTAAACTAGGTCGTTAATACCAGTTTGATTGAAAATGATGGAGAGTAACTCACTTGCCACGTAGAGAGCCAGCGCATTCATTCCAAAGACTCGGAAAGGCTCAGACCATCTGTTTTTTTGACGAATGTCAATCAGCCACATCAACAGGGCTTGCAGCAAGGCTGCCAGCGCACAGGTTACCAACACGTATGAGGGGCTCCAGATGCGTTTGTTCAGTGGCAGTCCGAAGCTCAACAGATAGCCTGCCACCAGACATACGGTGCCAATGACGAAGAGTCCCATTACCTTGTGTTCCACGCTTTTAGCCATGTAGATGGACTTGCCGCAGTAGAAGCCTATCAGGACGTGGGCAATGCTGGAGATGGTGCCCAGCAGTCCTTCGGGATCCACAGGACTCTTGTGGTAGAGATGGGCGTAGCCAAACAGGCTCCTGTCGGCCCGTGCCAGTATGTTCTGTGTGGCATCCTCGCTATAGCCATTGCCCCATATTATTAATAATGTATATCCGCTCAAAAGCGCTATGACAAGAGGCACGATGTAACGATGATTCATGTATAGCGCGATGAGTGATACAGCGCCATAACATAGGGCTATTCGTTGCATCACCGCCCACAGACGCAGGTGGTCGAATCCTAGAGGGTCGCCTTTCAGGGCATCATGAAACCAATTGATGGCCAGGCCTATCACGAAGAGTAATATCGTACGCTTGGCAATGTGTCGCAGTGTTTGTGGGGTGGGGGTGAATCCTCCTTTAGCCAGTGACAGATAACAAGCAATGCCAACGATGAAAAGAAAGAACGGGAAAACCAGGTCGCAGGGCGTCAGTCCGTTCCATCGAGAGTGTCCCAGCATGGTGAACGATTCGCCGTAGCCATTGTTTACTAATATCATGCCAGCTACGGTCATGCCGCGCAGGATGTCCAGCGACAGCAGTCTTTGTTTATTTTCCATAGAGAAATTTCATGATTTTTTGTGCCACCTGAAGCGTGTTACCTTCGGGTTCTGCAGAGTAAATGTTATGAGCCTTTGTCCATGGTTCTTCCATGGCATACCAGTCGATGACTACCTCTTGTGGCAGAGCCATTGCAAAGAGTTCGGCAGCAGTCTTGTTGGCGTTCGGTCCGCCACCTAACAGTTCGGGTTGCGGGTGTAGCTGAGCTTCCATTTGCGCCAGCAACGCATCGAAATAAGTTTTCCAACGGGGATAATAGAAATCCTTCAGTAGTCCCTGCCACTCCTTGTGCGCATAGTCGCGCAGTCCGCCTGTGTCGGCACAGTAGCGATTTCCCCACGTGGTGATCTGCACACGTGCATTCCATTCGTAGAGCTGTTGCTCTTCGGTGGTGGTACCACAGCGTTTGGCAGCCTCCAGCCAGTGGCCCAGTCGGAACTCTCGGCAGGTGCCAAGCAGTTCGTCTTGTAGCAGTAGCATCTCGAGGAAACGCTGACTGTCGCGGCGGAAAGCATCAATGTCGAAGGCCTTATAGTCAGCAATGGTGTGCTGATATTGCACGCGAGCCTGGTCGGCCAGCGCCTGGCGGGTGATGTCAACCAGGTCGAAAGCAGCTCGCTCGCAGCCGGTCGGTGAAATGGCCTTGCTGTCATCGCTGTTCGCAAGTATCGGTGTGACGCCCTCTAGGAAAAGTCGTGCTGCCTCCAGTGTAGAGGCGGGCGTGTAGTAGTTCTTCATCTTCGACCATGATGAAGCCTGGAAATTGTTTTGTGACGGACGACCGCAGAAGATGCTCTCGTGAGGGCCCTGCTGGTTGTTGCCTGCCGGACAGTTGTAGATGGTACGGGCAAGAAGAAGCCAAGCATCTTCTAAGTGAGAAGTGAGAAGTGAGAGGTGAGAGGTGTTGTCGGCATTCTTTCCTTTCTCATCGGTGGTTGTTGGAAGGCCGTATCTCGCCTTCACATAGCCTTTGACCCACTGCTCTTTTTCGAACTTTTGGGGGCGCCAGGGCAGCTCGCTCATCAGTTCAAACATCACGGGGTTGTTCTCTGTGCCCTCCATGGTGAAACCAATGCCCTTCATGGTGGGCTGGTTCACGTTGTAGAAATTGTCCAGTAATTGATCCATACGTCCATGCAAACCTACGTTGGCGCCAAAGTTCTGGAGTAAGCAGAACAGCCATTGGTGTTGTTTGTAACCATCCTTACGACGCCAAATTGATGGAGCTCCATACATGGGGCGACATTCCGAGAATAAGTCCAATATAAGCAGGTCGCCCGGTTTCAATGCATCAATCATCTCAGGTCGAGGATTCTCGGTCCAACCCTGAATCACCCATGTGGCCCGTGGGTTTACCCTTTTCATGGCCGTCATGAGTTTACGTCCAGCTTCAGCATAATCAATAGAAGCATCGTCGCTGCTCTCATGGAATGGGTCCATCGAGTAGTAGTCGGCCTTACCGTAGAGCCGTGTCAGCTCGTCGTAGTATAACTTGCTGATTTCGTCGAAGCGTGGATCTGTGGTGGGAACATTGGACGGACGTGTAAAACCATTCCACAGCACCTTCTTGTCGTTGGTATAATCTGAGGGCATCATACCGCAATAGCCTGGCAATACAGGGTGCATGCCCAGTTCTTTCATACGTTTCAGTATCTGTCGCTGAAGCCGTGCTTGGCGGTCATACCACGAGCGTGGCAGTGGTCCGCCCCATCCTTCCAGGTTGTTCATCTCCCACCACGCCAAGAAAGCCGGTCCGGCAATGAATCGTCCTATCTGTTCCTCGCTGTATCCCAGCTTCAGCAGCATCTCGCGCCACACGCATTCTTCACCCACAATAGCCAGTGGCATGTTGACACCGTGCAGCGCCAGCCAGTCAATCTCCTGTTGCCAGCGCTCCCAGTCCCAGAAGGCCATGGAGTAAGAAAACGTACAGTAGTTATATGCATAGCGCAACGTCAGGGGCGTGTCATGACGTTCACGTTTCTCGACGCGTGGCAGTATCTTTGGCAGCTGAGCTGTCATGTGGTTCCATGTCAGGTGTATTCCAGCATAGTACTTCAGATACCAGTTGATGCCCACGGCGATGTTCACCCACGAGTTGCCCCTTACCACTACGCGCTGTCCCTGCTGGTCCAGTTCGAAGAAGTCGTGGTCGGCACTTTTCAGTTCCACCTTGAATTTCCGTGATGCTCCCTTGTCTATACGTTCCAGCAGGTCGTCGATGGGTGTGGCGCCTACGTGCAGACATGCGATAAACAGGGCGATCGTTATTAGTAGCTTGCGCATTGTTTTTTCTCGTTTGTTTTCCATGCTGCAAAGATATATAAAATAAACGTAGTGTCCAAAGGTTCGTCTAAAAAAATAGGAGCCCATAGTGAAGTGGCTCCTAATTTCTAGTTCATACAACTAGCTTCCTTAGTTTGAACCTTGCGCAGCCCCTCCCCTCCCATGTAGGGGAGGGGTTGGGGGTGGGGTCAGTGTTGTTCTAACTGCCAATGGAGATACAGACCCCACCCCTGCCCCTCCCCTTCTTGCGTCCCTTCGGTAGCAAGCGAGCAGAGCTCGAGCGGAAGGGAGGGGAG